>JAILBT010000002.1 GCA_024680755.1 Prevotella sp.
AACCAAATTTATGGATTCTTACCAAATCGAAAGCGTTACAAAGCTGCATACTTGCGGGGTCGGTTTCGTGGTGGCTGTAGGCAAACTTGTTTTCATAACAGACTAACCCGGCTGCAACACTACCCAATTTATAGGTGTATCGGCCATCGGTGGCGGTTGCTTCGTAAACGTCTGCCAAAAACTTCGTTATTGCTTCGTCTATTGTGTAGGCTCTGCAAAACGCTCCTATAAGTCCGGGCTTTTCCAACGGGTCGCCGGCCTTGCGTAGTTCGTGGGCTACGGTTTCGGTTTCCCTGCGGCCAATTGTCCATTCGCTTACGTCCTGCGGGTTCGTGTACGTGCTTAGTATTTCGTCCACATCGAGGGCGGGGCCGTCCTGATAGTCAAAAAAGAATGTACCATCTCTCGGGGTGCTGGGCCAATAGAAAAGCCGGGGTAATTGATACGTGGTAATGTCGAATAGGCCTATACCTATTGCATCCGCTATCTTTCTACAAATCGGCTCATATTCCTTTGGCTCTACGTTGCGGCTAAATGGAATAACTAACCGATAACGCGGCGTGTCGGCTGTGTGCTTGTGGGTGCTGTATATCATCGCGGCGCAACTGAATAACATTGTAAAATCATCCCAAACGCCGGGCGTTCCATAATCAATGTCAAGTGTTGCCATACTGCGGTGCATAACGTTGGCGGTCTTACGTGTGCCGCCTGACAAATACCCGCCAACAAAACCGCCTACGTCTTTAATGTCGGCTTGCTCTGCTTTGCTCATTTTCAGGTATTCGGCTACGCTCTCGCCTGTGCGCCTGGTATCGCTGCATTTAGCTACAATCTCACTCCACTGCCATTTTTTGTTTTTCCACTTCTTAGATAGTCGGCTGTGGGCGGTGGCTACATCTAAAGTAAAATCGTGCTGTAATTTCATAACTCCTATTATCTGATAATAAGCTGCTCCCCTTTGTGGGTGTTGCCTGATTGCTTGCCGTTGGCTGCTATCCATTCGTCAAGTTCTACGCGCTTAAAAAAGATTCGCCCGCCGTTTGGTGTGTAGTGGGGCAATACGTCTAATGCTGTAAGCCTGTAAACGTATCGGGTCGAATAGCCTAAATATTCGGCTGCTTCCCTGACTGACAAATAAGTTTTGTTTGCTGACTCCATACCTTATTATATATTGTTCGAGTGCAAAGGTAGGTAATAAAGTTTAAGGAAATGCAATATTATCCCCCACCATAACCCCACTTGTGGGGCAAAGGCTGTTAGGTGGTAGGCTTGGCCGTTGGCTCTCCCTGCCATCGTCTGTGAGGATTCAGGGTGCAAGGTGGTTGGTTGTTGCCCGGTGTCGCTCCCTGCCATCGTCTGTGAGGATTCAGGGCAAAAGAAAAGCGCAATACCTAAATTGATATTGCGCCTATTAGTTGTTACTTCAAATAGTATTCCAAAATGTTCTTACCGGCTCTTTGCTCTGCGGCTTCCTCTTTTCGCTTTATCTTTTCCTCTTCATCCGCTTTCCTGATTGCTTCTAAGGCTTCCGCAATAGGTGCAATTTCTTCACGTTCCTGATTATCTAAAGCGTCTTGTTTCCCTTGTGTCAACTGGGCGTTAGTCCAATCAATACTAAAGTGTTGGCGTAACAAATTCCACTCTGCGCGTTTATGCCCTGCAAACTCACATATCCCATCGCCTACTAACGAAAAAATACTAATTGTGTCGCCGTTCCATTTTACCTTATCCGGGGCGGGCTTTCCTACCCTGTTTTTCCTCTCCCCAAAATGCCACAAAAATACATCTTCGTTACAATCTATATACCCCCAATTCTTTAGTTTTATAAAAACCTTTTCGGCTTTCAGGTCTGCAATTGGTTTTAACTCTCTAACAGTTCCTTTAACTTTTTCGGGCTGTGCCTGTAATCCCTCTAACTTAACGCCGTATCTCTCCCGCCATTCCTGAATTTGGGCGGCGGTGCAAATGGCTTTGCCGTTCAAGGTCGCTATAATGGCTTTTATGAATATCGCATAAACTTTTGCCATCCGCTCTGCGCCATCGTCTATTATCTCATTTCCAACAATAGCAATCTGGGCAAAGTCCTTTGCTTCTTCTGTTGGATTCAGTAGCGCGTTACGTGCAATTAGTAGCGCGTCCAAATCTTCTACTATCAGGGCGTTGTTATTCAATTCGCGCACATAACGCCGGGCGGCGGCTTCAATGGCTTTCCGGGTTGCTGTCGGATTCTTCACCCATTCCGGGTGTTGCTGTATTACTTCGTAGGCTGTCATAACTTCGTTGTTTTATGGGTTAAATACTAATAATCTTACACCCGCTTTCGACTACCGTCTTATTGGGCTTTATTGATTCCTCACAAATACTATTGTAAATGTCTAACCATTCTGGGAATTGCTTGCTTACAAACGTTTTCCAAATCCGCAAATCACATTTGCACCTTGCGGTTTCTTTCTTCGCTTCGGCCAACTGTTTTTCGTAATTATTGGCCATTGCCGTTGTAAACGAAAGTTCCCTTTGGAGTTTGCGCATTTGCTTTTTTAGTTCCTGATTCTCGGCTAATATGTCGTTATATGTTCTTTCCATAACTTCAAATAATTAAATAATCATACCTTGCCAACACTTTAGTATCTGTTGCCCTGTTGTTACTTTGGCTTTTCCGGCCTTGCGTACTCGGAATAATATCAAGCCATCGGCTTCGTATCGGGCAATTGTGTGCCTGTCCACTTTCAGGGCTTCGGCTGCTTGCCTTTGGTTATATAGCCCATCGGCAATTACTTTAGGTTTTTCTACTATCATACGTTATCGGGGTTAAAAGATTCCATTTAGCAAGTTCACGGCTTCGGCTTTCTTAGCGTCAACAATTTCTGCGTAAATCTCCGTTGTCTTAACGCTTGTATGCCCTAACAAATCGCGGGTTGTGTAAACGTCTGCACCTTTGGTAATAACGAGCGTTGCAAAGGTGTGACGGCCACAATGGAACGTTATATGTTTGTTTATCTTTGCGCTCTCTACCCACTTCTTTAGTACCCTCTCGGCTTTGAATAGTGAGGGCAAAGTAAAAACGCGGTCGCTTGGCTTTTTGTCGGCTCTATCAGGAATAAACGCCTTTGCTTGTTCGCTTAGTGGCAAATATAGTAACTCTTGTGTCTTAACCATTCGTGTTTCAATCTGCCAAACATTGCCGTTGGTGTGTATATCCTGCCATCGTAGGGCGTTAATATCGCTCCATCGTAGGCCACACATACAACTAAACAAAAAGGCTTCCCGGATTTCCTTGCATTTGCAATCCGTGCTTATCAGGGTCTTTAACTCCGATTCTGTTAGATACTCCCTTTTACTTGCCTGCTGCTGTGGGCGGTTGCCGTGCTTGCGGGTAAAGTTCTTTGTTGGGGCGGCTGCTATCAGGCCATCTAATACGGCTTTATTCAGGGCTGCGGCCAATCTCGTAAAATACGTGTTGCGCGTGTTGGGCGAAAGCTGCCGGGGCGTTTGGTGTTGCTCTCCAACTCTCGCGGCTACGGCCTTAGTGTTAAGGTAGTCTATAAAGCCTTTGCAAAAATCTTCGTCCACTCTCGCTAATTTGTAGGTGTCTGCTTTGCCCTCGCCGTAGTGGTCGTTAATGAATATCCGCAAATGCTTTATTGCGTTTGCGTAGGTCGCGGCGTTATTGGTTTTGTCGCGGCCTTTGGCTTCGGCGGTCTTAACGGCTTCGGCTTTACATTCTTCCATCCAAACGAGCAAAGGCGTTTTTGCGTCAAACACTTTCAGGCCCTTAACCCTGTCGGCTTCATCGTTGCGCCGTTGCATTATCGCTTCGGCCAACTTTAGCGTTGCCTGGTTGCGCTCCTTATCCTCTTTGCTGTGTTCGGGTACAAGGTGCGGAACGTCCAAAAATTCATAACTGCGTTTGCCGTTAAGGTAGGTGTCTAAATAGATACTCATACTACCATCGGCCAACTTCTTAAATCTCATCTTAACCGGGCGTTTTGCGGCGGTCGTTACTTTAGGGGCTTTTGCTTTTACCATAATTATTTGTATCTTGTTGCGGGTACAAAGGTACAAATAATATTTGATTCGGGTAACAAACGAGTAACAAAATGTTGTGGTTTTATGTTACTTTAACAGAAAGCAAATGAAAACAAGTGAAATAAACTCAATTAGGATTTAAGGCTGTAACTAACTGATATTTAGTACATTTAAGTTCATTTAGTTTCACTTTGTTTCCTTTTATCCCATATTTCAATCGAGTTAATCACGTTCTGCCACAGCACATAGCAGCCGGCGCCCACCGATGCCACTGGGCTGAGGAACATGTATGCCACCCAGATGGCCATGCCCGTGTTCTTCTGGAACATGGCCTGACCGGTGTTCACTGTTTCGCCGCAATGCCGCCCTACCAAGCGGCCAATGCCAAACTGCAGCCAGCATATAGCCAGCGACAGCAGCGCGATGGCAAGCAGCAAGCTGGCAGGCACACCGGAGCGCAGCAGGTTGCGCATGGTGATGCCGGCTGTCATGGTCAGTGATATGGCCCAAGTATAGAAAGCCAGGTCGCGGCGGGCCGCCACCCAGCGCCTTGTCGCTTCCATACGATGCTGGACAATATAACCCAGCACGAGAGGCAGCAGCAGCACCACCGCTACGCGCTGCAGTATGACGATGAAGGCTTGGCCGAAGCTGACGCCGGCGCTCGGCTCGAGTATGGGGAACACGGCCGGTATGAGCAGCGATGATGTCACGTTCGACAGCAGCACGAAGGTTGTCATGGTGTTAAGGTTGCCGCCCAGCTTGCCCGTCACCACGGGTGCGGCCGAGGCGCAGGGGGCTATCACGCAGGTCAGCACGGCCTCGGCTGTCATGCGCCGGTGTGGGTCGCCGCCCACGAGAAGAACCACGGCAACACAGAGCGACACCAGCAGCAGCTGGATGATGCTAATCCACAGATGCCAGCGATGGGGACGCAACTCGTGGAAATCAACCTTGCAGAAGGTGATGAGCAACGTGAGGAAGATGAACAGTGGGAAGATGGTGTTGGCCACACCAGCCACGACATAGCTCAAGGGTTCGGAGTGGGGCAGAAACCAATAGCATACATACAGCGTGCACCCCACGGCAATAGCCACGGGCAACGTCCAGTTTTTCAGAAATCGTAATAATCGTTTCATCTTGGAGGTACAGAATAATCCTGGCGATGGTAAGTTTAATGTATATGCCAGGCTGATATCAGCGGCTGCAAAAGTACACCATTTTGATTACAAAACAAAGCTTTTGCACATTATTTGAAAAACAGCCAGAGGTTTTCGGCTACAGGCAAAAGGCCTTTCAGCTACAGGCAAAAGACCTTTCGGCTACAGGCGAAAGGCTTTTTGCTTGTAGCCGAAAACTCTGACGGGGCCTGTTTCGTACCTTGGTGGGGCCTGTTTTGTACCTGGACGGGGCTTGTTTTGTACCAAAACGAAAACTTTGCGGCCGACTATTGGTACGCAGGTGTCTCACCGGCGGTCGCCGCAGGCTGAGACACCCAGCGTACCGGTGGTCGGCTGAATGGTAACGGGATATGCCAAATTTAGTTATAATTTTATAACAGATGTGTGTTTTTCGCTTTGTTTTTTCTGTCATTCGCTTTTTTTTATCTACTTTTGCAACATGAAACTACATGTTGGCAGTAGCCGTTGATGTGTGGCAGGCAAACCTTGTCGCATCATTATAGTAATAGAAAAACGCTGTGATTGTTGGCAGTCCACGATGTGGGGACGCGACATAGAACGTAGTAACGTAGCAAAACCAAAATAAGACATAGTAAGAGTTTAACGACATGAAGAACAAGAAACTGTGGATAGTGGCGGCAGTGGTTGCAGCCGCAGCAGTGGCAACATGGCTGCTGACGGGCAGCAAGAAGGACAGCAGCGTCTCGCTTGAGACGGTCCGTGTCTCGCGTCAGGACTTGCGAACCAGCATTACGGCAACAGGAACGATAGAACCCGTGACCAGCGTGACCGTCGGAACACAAGTGAGCGGCATAGTGTCCAGGCTGTATGTTGACTATAACAGCGTGGTGAAGCGCGGACAAGTGATAGCCGAGCTGGACAAGACCAACCTGACCAGTGAGCTGAAGACAGCCCAGGCCAATCTGTCGAGTGCACAAAGCACGCTGGACTATGAGAACGCCAACTACAAGCGTTACCAGACGCTGCATGAGAAAGGGCTGGTGAGCGCCGACGAATTTGAGAGCGCACGCCTGTCGTACCTGAAGGCCCGCGAGCAGGTTAATACAGCCCGCGAGAGCGTACAGAAAGCTCAGACCAATCTGGGCTATGCCACGATAACGAGTCCCATTGACGGCGTAGTGCTGTCGAAGAGCGTGGAAGAGGGACAGACAGTGGCAGCCTCGTTCAATACGCCCGAGCTGTTTAAGATAGCACGTGACCTGACAGACATGCGCGTCATTGCCGACATTGACGAGGCTGACATCGGAGGCGTCAAGGAGGGGCAACGTGTGGTGTTCACCGTCGATGCCTTCCCAGACGACACCTTTGAAGGACAGGTCACACAGGTGCGACAGGAAGCGACCACCGAGAGCAATGTCGTGACATACGAGGTGGTCATCTCTGCACCAAACTCTGACCTGAAGCTGAAGCCCGGACTCACGGCCAACGTCACCATATACACAATGGAGAAGACGGGGGTGCTGGTGGTGCCGTCGAAGGCTCTGCGCTTCATGCCAACGGAGTTGATGCTGGCCGAAGGCGAGACCATAAGCGACGTAGAGGCACAGCAGAAAGTTTGGACCAAGCAGGGCAAGACGTTCACCGCACACAAGGTGGAGACGGGCATGACCAATGGAGTGATGACAGAGGTGGTCAGCGGCATAGACGAGGAACAGGAAGTGCTCGTGGACTTCCAAATGGCTGGCGATGCCGATGCTGACAAAGGCCAGCAGGCCAGCAATCCATTTATGCCACGACCGCGCGGCAACCGCAACAACCAGCAGAAAAAATAGCAGGGGCCAGAGCTCATAGATGTTGTAGATGAGAAACTATTAGACAACGAATTAAAACGTTTTTTAGACAACGAATTAAAACGAATTACACGAATTATACGAATTGAATCGAATTACACGAATTATGCGAATTGAATCGAATGACTCGCATTAAAACGAATTGAATCGGATGACACGAATGAAGACACAAATGCAAACTGTATTTAGTGTCAGTTTCTTAGCAATTTATGGCGGGATGTCGCCATACAGAAAATGGATGTAACTATGAACAACGAACAGGCCAGCTGTGGGACAAATCCCAAAGTGGTGATAGAGCTGCAGAACGTGAAGCGATACTTCCAGGTGGGCAGCGAGACGGTCAAGGCCCTGCGTGGTGTATCGTTCAAGATCTACGAGGGCGAGTTTGTTACCATTCAGGGCACGAGCGGCTCCGGCAAATCGACGTTGCTCAATCAGCTGGGATGCTTAGACACACCCACCAGCGGCGAGTATCTGCTCGACGGCATCAGTGTCAGGCAGATGTCGAAGACGCAGCGGGCCCACCTGCGAAACCAGAAGATAGGCTTCGTCTTCCAAAACTATAACCTGCTGGCCAAGACGACAGCCGTGGAAAACGTTGAGCTGCCGCTGATGTATAACAGCAAATATACGTCGGCCCAGCGGCGCGAGGCTGCCATCAAGGCGCTGCAAGCCGTCGGACTGGGCGACCGCCTGTATCATAAGTCGAACCAGATGTCGGGAGGACAGATGCAGCGCGTGGCCATTGCTCGCGCCCTGGTCAACGACCCCGCCGTGCTGCTGGCCGACGAAGCCACCGGCAACCTCGACACGCGCACGTCGTTCGAGATGCTGGTGCTGTTTCAGGAACTCTACCGACAGGGCCACACCATCATCTTCGTTACCCACAACCCCGAGATAGCCGAATACTCAAGCCGCAACATCAACCTGCGTGACGGCAAGATACGTGAAGACACGCTGAACACCAACATCAAGTCGGCAAAGGAAGCGCTGGCCGCACTGCCTAAACCGATGGACGACTAAGCATTACAGAAGCCCACAAAACAAAGATGAATATACTGAACCTGTTCAAAGTGAGCGTCAAGGCCGTGGCCAACAACAAGATGCGCTCCTTCCTGTCCATGCTGGGCATAATAATCGGCGTGGCTGCCGTGATCATCATGATGTCCATTGGCCAGGGCTCGAAGGAGAGCATACGGGCCGAACTGAGCACCATGGGCACCAACCTGCTGACTATACGGCCCGGGGCCGACATGCGCGGTGGCGTGCGTCAGGACCCCTCTGCTATGCAGACGCTGAAGATGGCCGACTACGAGCGCATACTGCGCGAGAAGAAGTTTGTGACAAAAGTGTCGCCCGAAGTCACGGCAGGCGGCCAGGCCGTCTATGGCAACAACAACACCACTACCACCGTCTATGGCGAATCGACCGACTATCTTGACATCAAGCAGTGGACGGTGGAAGACGGCGAGTGCTTCACCGACGAGGATATCAGGAAGGCGGCTAAGGTGTGCGTGGTGGGCAAGACGATAGTCGATGAGCTGTTTCCTGGCGGAACCGACCCCATAGGCAAGACGATACGCTTCAAGTCGATACCCATGCGCATTGTGGGTGTACTCAAGTCGAAGGGCTACAACTCATGGGGCATGGATCAGGACAACGTGATGATCGTGCCATACACCACTGTCATGAAGCGCATTGCGGCGCAGACCTTCTTCTCGTCCATCGTCTGTTCGGCCATGACGGAGGAACTGTCTGATGCCGCCATAGAAGAGCTGACGCAGATACTGCGTGACAACCACAAGCTGAAGGAAGAAGCTGCCGACGACTTCACCATACGCTCGCAGGCAGAGATGATGCAGACCATGTCGAGCACGATGGACACCGTGACCATCATTCTCGTCGTTGCTGCCGCTTTCTCGCTGCTTGTGGCTGGCATCGGCATTATGAACATCATGCTGGTCAGCGTCACCGAGCGCACCAAGGAGATAGGCCTGCGCATGGCCGTGGGGGCCACGGGGCCGGTCATCTCGCTACAGTTTCTGATAGAGTCGGTGCTGATAAGCCTCACGGGCGGCCTGCTCGGAATAGCAGTGGGGTGGGGCACCAGCCTCTTTGTCGTCCCGCTGTTTGGCATGCCGAGCAGCGTGCCTATATGGGCCGTAGGCGTGTCGTTCTTCGTGTGCGTCTGCATAGGCGTGCTGTTCGGCTATATACCCGCGCAGAAAGCTGCCAACATGGATCCCATAGAAGCCATACGTCATGAGTGAAACGTACACAGACAACAAACAATTTATATCACAAACTCAATGATTATAATCTGTAACAATCCAATAGCGTACCGAAGGGCGATATCGACAACATGCAGATAATCATGAAAAAACTATCTACTATGAAACAATTTTGTCACAAGCGTGCAGCACTGTCAGTGCTGCTCATGCTGCCCTGTGCTGCGCAGGCTCTGGTGGACTATGAGACAGGAGCGATGGGGCAAGAACGTGAAGGCTTAATGTCTGTCATTGACGGCGACGCCGGCACTGTGTCTGATGATGACATCGTGTATTTCAACGGCACCGCGTTTCGTGTTCACCAGCATTTTGATGAGCTCGGCAAGGCAGCGTCGGAATATGTGTCGGGCAAGGTGTTCGGTACCGACGGTAAGGACCTAAGCACATCGTATGAAGACTTCCGGACGCTCTGGAAACCGCGAGCCGGCGACGAGGCAAAGAAACCATCGGGTGTAATCACGCTCTCTGTGGCGGCAGAGTATGCCGTGCCAAAGCGCTTCACATGTTACCATATCGTTGCTTCGGTCAAAGGCAGTGCCAATCTCACCGGCTTGCCCCAGAGAAAATCTGCACAGACGCAGAAAGAGCAGTATTTAAGGCTGGTCCGCGGCGTTGACCACCGTTTCATAGTGGACATGCAAACGGAGCAAGTGATAGGGATGGAACAGATATTCGAGCCTGCCGTGGCGCAGAAGTTGGGCAAAATGTTTGGCCAAGATGTCAGCATATATGCCGAAGATCGCTGTCTGCAGCTAAAGTCGAAAGCAGGCGACGGACGTTTTATTTTCGGCAAGACTACAGAGAACAACTTCACCGACTATTTTAAGCAGCTCTTAGACTGGGAACATCTGGGTGTCAATGGCGACACACCGCGCTTCCTGCATGGACAGACGGGACTGGAGAGCTATTTCTCGGAGGCAGGGTGTGAACTGGGCGGTGACGACGAGAGCGCTGTCAGCGTGACAATATCGCTCATCGTGAAAGAGGATGGTACCCCCGTGCAAGCGAAGATAGAGAATGACATTGACGACATTGACGAAGACAAGCTGTTGGCTCTGTGCTCTAAAATGCCCAAATGGATGCCTGCCTATCAGGACGGACAGCCTGTGATGAAAGATGCGGTCTTCAGTCTGAGTTTAAAGAAACATGCGTATGACGTCGTTCCACAGATGCCGTCGTTTACGGGTGGTCAAGGCGCGCTGTTCAGTTACCTGTCGCAGAGCATAAAGTATCCTAAAGATTGTGAGAAACGTGGCGTGCAGGGCAGAGTCATCTGCACGTTTGTGGTTGAGCGGGATGGCAGCATATCAGATGTCCGGGTGGTGAAAAGTGTTGACCCTCTGCTTGACGCTGAGGCAGTGCGGGTGATACGCAACATGCCCAATTGGCAGCCTGGCATGCAGAAAGGCAAGGCCGTGCGGGTGAAGTTCACCATTCCCGTGACGTTCAGGCTGCAGTAAGTGCTGTGCCTCGCCGCATGACGAAGGGCTGTGGTCAAGACTTGACCGCAGCCCTTCGTCATGCATTGCCGGATGTTGCTTGTTGCCTGAGTCCGACGGCAGCAGGTTTTTCGGCGATTGCAGCAGCGGCTCGGTGTCTGTGGTCTCGGACGTTCAGTCCTGTTTGTTTTCCACCTGCGTCTTTGGCCAGTTGACTAAATAAAGGCGTGTCGTTGCCCGGGTGAAGGCTGTGTAGAGCCAGTGGATATAGTCGGGGGTGAGCATGTCGTCGGTCATGTATCCCTGGTCAACATAGACGTGTGCCCACTGTCCGCCTTGCGCCTTGTGGCATGTCACGGCGTATGCAAACTTGAGTTGGATGGCGTTCCAGTGTGGGTCGCTCTTCAGTTGGCGGATGCGTTCGGCTTGTGTGGGCAGGTCGGCATAGTCGTCGAGTATGGCCTGTCGGAGTTGCTCTTGCTGTTCGGTTGTCAGAGCCGGTGCCTCGGTGTGAAGGGTGTCGAGCAGCATGGGCGTGGTGAGCTGCATGTCGTCGTAGTCGGGCAGACATATAGTGGCATCGCAGAAGCGGAAGCCGTAGAGCGTGAGGTGGTTTCTGAGGCGCTGTATGATGGCTCGGTCGCCATTGGCGATGAGCGTGCCGTCGTCAAGATACTTGTTGCGCACGACCATGACGCGGTCGCCGGCGGAGAGCTCTTCGTCGTGCCCGAGAATCTGTGCCCTTATGCCCCGGTTGAAGACGACGGCGCGCTTGTTGCTGCGGCAGATGACGATGGTGTCGTCTTGGCCCACTTTTGCATAGCTGTTGGCAAGCTGTTCGATGAGTTCGTCGCCCGGGCAGACGCTCACGTCGGCGAAGCCTTTAATCAGCAGTTTGGGCAGCTGTGTCATCTCGCTGTGGGTTATCATTCTGCGCACGAGTGTGGCGTTATATAGTATGCCGCTGTCTTGCCCCTGTCGCAGCACGGCAGACAGTGTGGCTTCGAATGGTGTGAGCTGCATGAGGCTGAGTGTGTCGGTCTGCAGGGCGGGACTCTCCTGTTCGCCTATAGGCGGGAGCTGTGCGCTGTCGCCGATGAGCATGAGCCGGCAGCCTTGTCCGCTATAGGCATACAGTATGAGGTCGTGGAGCAGCTGTGCGGAGATCATTGATGCCTCATCGACGATGAAGAGAGTGTGTGTTCGGCTGTTGTGGGCGATGTCAAAGGGACCGATGTCAGCGGCTTTCTGCTGTCGGTATATTATGCGGTGTATGGTGTGTGCCGGGTGTGAGCAGTGTGCGGCGAGCACTTTGGCTGCGCGTCCGGTGGGCGCCATGAGCAGCAGGTGCTGCCTGAGTACGAGCATGACGCGTACGATGGCTGCGGTGAGTGTGGTCTTTCCTGTTCCGGCTGAGCCGCGTATGAGCATGACGGGTTGTGGTTCTGTGGCCATGAAGAATTGCCAGAGCCTGCTGACGGCTGTGGTCTGCTCTTGGGTGGGCGTCATGCCCATCTGGGCGGCTATCATGGAAAGGAAGGTGGCGAAGGTCACGGGGGTGTTTGGTGGGTGGGGGTAAGGTGGGTGGGGGGTGTGGGTAGTCAATGCTTCGCTGTTTCAACGTTTAGCGGCAGCCAGACCCAGAAGGTAGTGCCCATGTTTTCGCCTTCGCTTTCCAGTCCTATGCGTCCGCCGCATTGCTTGGCTATGGAGCTGCAGATGGCCAGGCCCAGTCCGGTGCCCTGAATGAAGTCGTTCACCTTGTAGAAGCGTTCGAAGACATGCGCCTGCTTGTCTTTGGCTATGCCGAGTCCTGTGTCCTCGCAGTAGATATAGAGTCCGCCGTCTTGCTGTCGATAGCCAATCTTGATGTGTCCCTGCTTTGTGTATTTGACGGAGTTGGTGACGAAGTTTGTCAGTAGTTGTTTTATGCGTCCCATGTCTTGTGTTGCGATGAGGGTCTGGCAGGGGTTGTCTTCAATGAACTGTATAGCGGGCGACGAGTTGCGCAGGCTGAGCTCGGTTGCAATGCTGTGGAAGCTTTTGGCGAAATCGACCTGGGCGGGGTCTATGTGCTGTTCGCCGCTGTCCATGCTTGAGGCTTCGAGAATGTCGTCGATGAGCCGGAGGAGCATGTCGCAGTTTTGGTTGATGATATTGATGAACTCTTTCTGGTCCTCGGGTTGTGTGAGTGTGCTGAGTATGTCAGAGAATCCGACGATGGCGTTTAGCGGCGTACGTATCTCGTGTGTCATGTTAGCGAGGAAGACGCTTTTGAGTCTGCCGCTGTCTTCGGCTCGTTGTGTCTCCTGCCTGAGCCTTTCTCGTGCGTTGACGATGGACGTTATGTTTCGCATAAGTCCGATGTGTCCGTTGAATTTACCGTCGGCGTCGTAGTAGGGCAGTCCGACGACGTTGAACCACTGGTCACGCTGTCCGTGCATGGTGAGGGATATGTGTCGCTGGCTGTTGACATTGTGCTGGTGCTGGTCGAGATGGGTGACGAACTGGTTCATGTGTTCGCGTTGTTCTTCGGCGATGCTTTTTATGTAGTCAGTGAAGGTCTGTATGTCTTCGTCGAAGAGCAGTGTGCGCGAGTAGTACATTTTCTGTTCCTTCATGTTGCTGTGCCAGATGTACATGTTGGCGTTGACCAGCAGGTACTGCAGTTTGTTGTCGTTGGCGCTAATTTGGTCGCTTAATTGCTTCAGGCGTAGTTCCTGGCGGCGCAGAGCCATGTAGAGGTTGCGTTCTTCGGTGAGGTCGCGCATGGCGAGCGAGTAGTAGATGATGTCGCCGTGTTCGTTGATGACGGGTGCTATACGCATTTCCACATACAGGTCCAGCTCGATATCGTCGAGTCTGAGGTGGCTGCTACAGTGCAGCTTATGCCGGCTTCCCCTTGGATATGTTTCCTTGAAGATGCCGAAGTCGAAGAAGGAAGTGGTGCGGTGTCTGTGGGCGTCGGGGTGGTCGAGCTTGAGCAGTCGTCTCATCTCTCGGTTACATTCAATCATCTGTCCGTCTGGCGAGAGGAGCATGAGTCCGATCAGAGATTTCTCGAATGTCTGTGCGTATTTGTTGGCGAGTGATGTGTTGGTTTGTTGTTCCTGCTGGAGTGATGTGATGTCGGTTATTGACGATATGATGTATGCGACGTGTCCGTCTTCGTCTTTTTCGGCCACGGCGTGTCCGACCATGTCGTGCCATTGCGGTTCGTCTTTTGTTCCTGCGTTCCATCGTGAGCGCAGCTGTCGTGTTCCCTCGCCTCCGTTTATGAGGTAGTCCATCATGCGGATGCCTTCGTCAGGGTCGTCGCGTAGTGTTAGTCGCTGTAGGAACTCGGTCATGGGTAGGGTGGTGCCGGGTGGTAGCATTGAACCGTGTAGTGTTGTCACGGTCTGTGTCTTGATGTCATACTGTATGACGTTGAAGTCGCCCATGTCGAGTGCTTGTGACATCATGCGGTTGAGGTCGCTCATTCTGGCGAGTGTCTGTCGTAGGCGTTTCAGTCTGACGCGCAGTATGGCGAGCAGCACGACGGCCAGGAGGAGCATGGCAATGGTGAAGATGACGGCCAGTGGCGAGGCATCGTCTGTCTGCTTGTCAGGTGAGAACCATTTTGTCTGCAGCGCTTCCATCTCTCCGCTCTGTGCCATGCGGAAGAGCTGGTTGTCCATGATGTCAAGCAGGTTCTTGTCTGTGCCGGCGAGGCGTTCCTCGTCGGTCTGCATGTAGCTGAGCACAGAACTGCTGACGGGGTATGGGCGTGTCTGCCCCGTGGGTATTTTCTCCAGCATGAGGTCGGCTTCCTGATGTAGCAGTGCCTGACGTGCCTCATATTCTGTTGTAAGAATGAAGCGGTGCGGGATAAGCATTTGGTCGAGAATGGCTCCTATCATCTCTACATGCAGCCCGCTTGGTGTGCCTGTTTCGTCGAGATACTCGTATGGTCTGTTGGCGCTGTCGGCCACGACTATGAGCGGGTTGGTATTGCTGAATCGTCGTGCCAACTGTGCTGTGGCTTTGCCAGCGGGTGCCAAGGCTGCCAGCATGAGCGTGACCAGGGCAATGAGCGACGGCGCGAATGTCGCGTAGCTGATGTGTGTGTGAGTGTGGCGTGACGTGTTCATACCTCTTTCCTCCTTTCAGCCTGTGAGGCAGCAATGGGCAGCGTAACCATGATGGTCGTTCCCTGCTCCAGTTCTGACTCGATGTTGATATGTCCGCCCATAAGCTGTGCGAGTTGTACGCAGATGGCGAGGTCAAGTTCTGTCTCGGTGTCGTGTCCGTTGCCTATGTCTCCGCTGTGAATGGCTGCCATGTCGTCGGGTCGTATTCCCTGTCCTGTGTCGTCGAAGGTCATCATGAGCTGTCCGCCGATGTAGGCCAGCGAGGCTTTCAGTCGTCCGTAGGTGGTGAATTTGGCGGCGTTGGCAGCCAGCTTCTCGATGATGAATGTCATGGCATGTTCGTCTGCCTGGAGGACAAGGTGTCTGAAGGGCTGCTCGAGCTCGGTCTTGACTCCCTGTTTAAGGTTGATGTTCCAGCCTATCTGTGTGTGAATGTCAAAACATTCGGCCATGTCAATAGTCTTTGGTTGCAACTCTACCATGTGTGCGTTGAGACGCGACAGGTAGAGTATGCTGTTGATGAGCCGCAGCAGGTAGTCGGAGTTTTTCTTTATCTCAGCAACGAAAACAGCTTCGTCGGCAGGGTCGTGCTCCTGTGCGAAAAGCTCTGTGAAGCCGATGACGGCGTTGAGCGGAGTGCGTATCTGATAGGACATGTTTTTCAGGAAGGCCGTCTTGAGTTGCTCCGTCTCTTGTGCCTTTGCCATCTCCTTTTTCATTGTCCGTTCTATGGCCATTTGTCGGCTCACGTCGCGGAACAGCCCATAGTAGCTTGTCACCTGCCCCTGCTCGTCGAGCAGTGGCACCAGGTGGACCTGCAGGCAGAGCGGCAGCCCTGTTGCGTCGCGCAGGCTTGTGTCTAAGAAGGTGTCGATGGGCCGTTTGCGCCTTCGGTCCATTTGGTTGAACAGTCGTATGCATTTGTCTCTCGACTCGTCTTTCAGCAGAGATATGCAGTGCACCTGCGACAGACTGTGCATGATGGTGTCGTCGTGACGCATGACGGACAGGCTGTGTGTGTCGGGTGAGTAGTTGATTATGCGCAGTCCGCCCATCTGTAGCACTTCCTTTATGTTCGACGTGTAGCGTGCCTGGTTGTTGTTGGCTTCTTCCATCTTCAGCAGTGTCACCTGTTGTGCTCTGTAGCTTCGTGCCGTCTCGCTGATGTTTGCCCCAGAGACAAAGTAGCACTGCAGCTGTCCGCTGGCATCGTACACGGGTGTAAACATCATCTCGAAGAGCATGTCGCCTGTGTGTGTGGTGTGTGGAGCCAGCGCGGCGTTGGTGTCGAAATGTATTGTCGTTACGGCGTGGAAGCCGTGTGTGACGTCGGCGCAGTCGTCTGTTTCGAGCATCTGGCTGTAGATGGGCTGTGAGGCGATGAACCCTTTTACGTTTCTGATTCCGAATGTGCGTGTAGCGCGTTCGTTCATTTCAGTCACCCGGCCTTGAGCGTCGAAGTAGATCATGTCGTTGAGAGCCGTGTTGAAGATTATCTGCGAACGCCGCAGCAGGTCTTTGGAGTGTAGTCGGAGTTGTTGCTCTTCAGTCACGTTTCGCATGGTGATGATGATCGTGGTGGGCAGTCCGCTTGTCTTGTCGCGTCTGAGCACGCCCAGCTTCACCTGCATGATGTTGTATGCTTTTGGACTTGTCTCTTGTTTTTGCGCGGCATTGTCTGTCTGGCTGTTGTCGTTTCGCTGGCGCATTATCAGCCGTCCTTCGTCTCTCTTGCCCTCGGCCATGTGTTGTATGATGTTGTGCATGCGTTCGAAGTCGGACAGCACAAACTGGTGGCTGAACTCTATTTGGTCGAGCGATTTGCTGACGTGCCCCTGCGTGTTGGCGGTCATAATGCTGTTAGTGGCCACATCGTAGAGCAAGAACTGCATGTGGCTGCTTTTCAGGATGAGCGACAGTCGGTTGTTGCTGTGTTGCAACTGGTTGGCGAGGTGTTTTTCTCGTATGCGTGTTACGATTTGGAAGATGGTCAGCAGCAGCAGCAGGGCCACCATGACTTCTGCCACCTGCCACACCCATGCTGGTATGCCGGTTTGTCGTTTGTCTGGGAAGAACCATTTTATGCGCAGCGGCCGCAGCTCTTCGTCGGGCAGTGAGGCCATAGTGCTGTCTATAGCAGCCATGAGCGACGAGTCGCGGGTGACAAACACGTTCTCGGCTGTGGGCATGTATATTGGTATGGCCTTGAGCCTGTCAAGCTTGTTCTTTTCCATGAACCATTTCTGGGTCATGCTGTTGATGAGCATCAGCCCCTGCGCGCCGTTGTTCATGTTGCGCAATGTGGCAGCCACGTCATCAACGGGCACGCAGTTGGCATCCAGTCGGTTTTTTATCAGATACTTGTGTGCATACGAGTTGCGCCAGACGAACACCTTCTGCATGGCAATGTCGTGTGGCGTGCGTATGGTTATCGATTGCATGTTGCGTGGCACGACCAGACTGTGTGTGAACAGATAGACGGGTTCTTTGCTTTTGTATGCAAAGTCGATGGAGTCGATGACGGCCCGTATTGTCAGGTCGGCTTTTCCGTCCCTGATGTCGCTGAACTTCATGTCTAAGGGAGCGAGTCTGACAATGAAGGGGATGCCGAGTCTGTCCATCAGTATGCGCATCAGGTCTATCTCGTAGCCATCAGCTGTGCCGTCGTCATTCTTGAAGGAGTATGGCCATCGGTCGGGTGAGGCTACGAAGACCAGGGGGTGCTGTTCGCTGTAGTCTCGTCCTGTGGGCTTGGCAGCGTTTGCCCCTGCGGGGTGGCCTGTCAGCGTCAGCAACAGGCAAGTCAGAGAGGCAATGATGTGTCTTAGGTTCATGCCGCAAAGGTATTTGTTATCTCACATAGAGCAGCAGTCCCTTAAGGTATTCGCCTTCGGGGTGGTATATGTTGATGGGGTGGTCTGCCGGTTGGTGCAGCTGTTGGAGCACGGACACGTCTCGTCCGGCCTGTGCTGCTGCGGTGAAGAGTGCAGCTCTGAAATGGTCTTTTGTCACCACCTGCGAGCATGAGAAGGTGAAGAGCAGGCTGCCCGGCTTCATCTGCGACAGCGCCTCGGCATTGAGCCTTATGTAGCCTTTCAGTGCGTTGTGCAGTGCTCCGCGATGCTTTGCAAAGGCAGGTGGGTCCAGTATGATGAGGTCGTATCCCTTTCCGTGGTCCGGACTGTCTGGTCGCCCCACTCGCTCCAGAAAGCGGAACGCGTCCTCGCAGTAGGCTTGGTGTCGTGGGTCGTCGGGGAAGTTTAGCTCCACGTTGTTGCGCGTCAGCTCGATGGCCTTTGCGCTGCTGTCCACGGAGTGTACGGTCTCGGCCCCTCCGCGCATGGCGTAGAACGAGAATCCGCCTGTGTAGCAGAACATGTTCAGCACGCGTCGGCCGCGTGCATACTGTTCGAGCAGTGCACGGTTGTCGCGCTGATCGACGAAGAATCCCGTTTTCTGTCCGCGCAACCAGTCCACATGGAAGCGCAGTCCGTTTTCCTGGGCCACGTCGTCGGTGTCTCCTCCCACGAGGAAGCCGTTTTCCGTCTGTCCCGTCTGTGCCATGTATGGCAGCGTTGTCTCGCTCTTATAGTAGATGTTGTCAATCTTTCCGGCCATGACCTGCTGCAGCGCAGCGGCTATCTCATGTCGTGCCAGGTGCATACCTGTGCTGTGTGCCTGCATCACTGCTGTGTGGCCATAGACATCGATGACGAGTCCGGGCAGCAGGTCGCCCTCTCCGTGCACGAGCCGGTAGGCATTGGTGTCCGGGCGCGAGAGCAGTCCTGCTGTCTGCCTCAGCAGGTATGCTGCCTGCAGACGTCGCTGCCAGAACGTCCGGTCGATGGTCTCGTTGTCGAAGGTCAGTATGCGCACGGCGATGGAGCTGGGCTGGTAGTGGCCTGTGGCCATATACCGTCCGTTGCTGTCGAACACCTGTACGGTCTGTCCGTCGTCGATGGGGGTGTCGGCATGTTGCAGGGCGCCTGAGAACACCCACGGGTGTCGGCGCAGCAGGCTCTCTTCCTTGCCATGCTTGAGGTAGATACGTTTCATGTGCGTTGTATGTCAGAGTTCAGGTGATGTCCTGTGTGTCGTCGTCGGTGATGATGAAATTGCCGGTTGCTTTCAGCTGGAGAAACTCTTTCCACAGTTCAGTGCAGGCCCATGCGTCGATGGCGGCATACTGTTTTTGCTTGTCTTGCAGCAGGTCTGCTTCCCAGTTTGTCAGTCGCTGGCTCTTGCTTATTTTTTGTCCGAAGAAGTTTGCGAAGAGCTTCTGTAGCGACATGTCCTCAACGCCCAGTTCGCCGATGTGTTTCTGCAGGTCGATGAAGCGCCCGGGCTTGAAGCTTGCGGCGTGTGTCAGCTGTAGCATGTCGTCGTGCCAGGACAGTCCCACCTTATCCACGGTGGTGTCTTCCAGGAGCCTGACGATGTCTGGCGTTATTCCCGTCAGATTCAGTCTGAAGAGGAAGCATACGTTCTGAGCTGCCACCTGCAACAGAGCTACCTGATGGTGTTCGCCCCGGCGGAAGGAGGGCCTTGTCTCGGTGTCCATTCCCAGCAGCGGCTGTGTGAGCAGAAAGTCCACCGCCTCGCGAGCTTCGTCGGCAGTGTTGACGGTAATGATTCGTCCACCGTAGCTCACCACGGGCAGGCTGTTTATCAGTTGTTTTGGGAAGCGCCTATACAGTGTGCGTATTGCTTGCCGTTCTGCTGCCATCTATTTCAGTTTTATGCGTGTGATAGACTCCTGCCGCTTCTCGCCTCCGGGGTTTCGTTTGAGTTCTTTTCGCATTTGCCGTGCACGTTCGCTGTCCTCGCGCAGCGGGTCGCCGTCGCCGAAGATGTTTTTGAAGCACTCTTCGCAACTGTCGTCGCCCTCGCGCATGATGACGCTCTTGGTGTAGAGCTTCTGGTCGTTCAGGCTCCGCAAGTGCAGTGTTACATATTCGCTGTCGAACTGTTTTTCCACCTTCTCTATCACGAAGCCCGAGTATTTCTGTATGTCCACGACATACTTTCCTGCGGCGCTCATCTCCGTTCTGTTGAGCAGATAGACTTTTCGTCCCACCATGTCGGCGTTTGTGGCTTTGACCAGCTCGACGCTGTCGCGCACCAGTTCGAACGAACCGTCGAAGGTGAATCGCGTATTGTCCAGTCCCAGCTCATCTTCGCGCAGGCCGGTGTTGGTCTGGCTGATGGTCACTTCCTGGTAGAACTGGTGTCCTTCGCTGTCTTCCACCACTATTTTTACGGGGAAACTTCTGCTGCCTATTCCCACCTTCTTGATGACCACCGTCGTTCCCACCTTTTTCCTTACGTCGTCGAAGCCCTCGCTGCTTTGTTTTGTGTCCACTCGGTAGCGGTACGACTTGAGTGTGGCTTTCTTGCCGATGAAGAGCCGCCTGGCCTGATCCACGTCGTCGAGGTAT
Organism: Prevotella sp.; assembly: GCA_024680755.1. Classification (GTDB taxonomy): domain Bacteria; phylum Bacteroidota; class Bacteroidia; order Bacteroidales; family Bacteroidaceae; genus Prevotella. The sequence goes on from JAILBT010000002.1 coordinate 20,317, forward strand.
GCCAGCGTCGGTACGCCGGTTTTCTGTTCGCAGTATGAGGCGAATACGCCTCCCGGTATCTCGTAGTAGTAGCGCTGTGCATTGTCTTGCCTGACGAAATAGATTCGGCATTTGTCGTTCTGCTCGTCGTCAACATAGCCGTCGTATATCATTATCTTGTTACGCAACACTCCGCAACTGACGCGGCGTTCGGTTTTGGCGTCGCGGAACACGCCCGTTATCATGTCCTTCTTGGTGGGTCTCACCATGAACCTCATGCCGGGCACCCATTCGCATACGGGGTGGTGTGGAAAGTTCTGTCCGATGTAGTCGTCCACGCTTCCCCCCTTGCCCTTCTTAATGTCTTTGGCATTGTTGCTGTCGGCCGCTTGCAGGTTGTTTGTGAAGACAAAGTATGAGTTTGGGTCTTCCGCTTCCTCCTCTTGTGCCATCAGTCCCGTTTGCCACAGTGTGGCGACAGCCATCAACGACAGGATTTTCTTTTGCATGGTCAGCTTCCGATTATGGGATTTATGCTCATTCGTCCTCTGGTGCGATGAGTTTGTATCCCTTGCCGTGTATGTTGATTATTTCGATCTGTTCGTCGTCCTTGAGGTGCTTGCGCAACTTGGTGATATACACGTCCATCGAGCGTGCGTTGAAGTAGTTGTCATCTACCCAGATGGTTTTCAGTGCAAAGTCGCGCTGCAGCACCTCGTTGCGGTGTGCGCAGAGCAGTGACAGCAGTTCGTTCTCCTTCGTGGTGAGCTTCACCTGCTCGCCTGCGTGTGAGAGTAGCTGTTTCTGTGTGTCGAAGGTGTATTGTCCCAGCCTGTAGAATGTGCTCTCCTTGGTCTTTTGCCCCCTGACGCGACGCAGCACGGCCTCCATGCGGAATACCAGCTCCTCCATAGAGAAGGGCTTGGTCATATAGTCGTCGGCACCGAGCTTGAATCCTTCCAGGATGTCGTCCTTGAATGCCTTTGCCGTCAGGAAGATGATGGGGGTCTGCGGTTTTATTTGTCGTATTTCCTTGGCCAGTGTGAAGCCGTCTTTCTTTGGCATCATCACGTCCAGAATGCAGATGTCGAACTTGCCGTTGGTGAAGGCATTGTATCCGGCCTCTCCGTCGGTACACAGCTCTGGCTCGAAGCCTTTTGCCTGAAGATACTCGCGCAGAAGCACGCCCAGGTTCTCGTCGTCCTCGCAGAGCAGGACGCTCAGTCTTTCTTCGGTGTTCATCATTGTCTTATGCTTTAATTTAGGTTTATTATGCGTTTTTGATGTCGTCGTCGGTCAGTGCGGGCAGACAGACGGTAAATGTCGTGCCTTTGCCCAGCTCGCTGTCGCAGGCAATGGTTCCGTCGTGCAAGGAAATGATTTTCTTGACGTATGCCAGCCCCAGTCCGAAGCCTTTCACGTCGTGAACATTGCCGGTGTGGACGCGATAGAATTTCTCAAAAATCTTTTTCATGTCTTCGCGTTTCATGCCCATGCCCGTGTCGCGTATCGAGAAGCATAGCTTCTGTGGCTCGTTCCATGTGCGTATGAAGATGTCGAGTGGCTTGTCTGGTTTGCGATATTTCACGGCGTTGTCCAGCAGGTTTGTTATGGCGTTTTGGAAGTGCACCTCGTCGGCATAGATGCCTGAGTCGATGGCCTCCACCTCGGTGTATATCTTGCCTCCGGTGTGTTCGACCCTGAGCGAGAATGAGGCCGCCACCTGTTCGAGCAGCTCGTTCAGGTCGAGCTGTTTCTTCTTGAATGTGGCTTTCTTTTTGTCGAACATCGACATCTGCAGCACTTTCTCCACAAGGAAGCGCAGCCGCTTTGTCTCGTCGTTGATTATCTTGCTCAGGTGTGCCATCATGGCCGGGCTTTTGGTCACGCTTTGGTCGTCGAGCATCTGTGCTGCGAGCGATATGCTGCTTATGGGCGTTTTCAGCTCGTGGGTCATGTTGTTGATAAAGTCGTTCTTGATGTCTGTCAGTCGCTTCTGGTTGAAGATGCTGAAGATGGTGAAGACGAACGTCACGAGCAGCACGATGGTGAAGATGATGGCAGGCAGCATGAACCTCACGCCAGCATAGACATAGCTGTTCATGTCGGGGAAGTGGATGCTGACCATGGCGCTGTTCTGCATGTCGTCGTTGCGGAAGAGCTGTTGCGTGTATGTGTGCTCTGCCCCTTCCTGGCTGTATTCCGGGCAGCGATAGACCTCCTTTCCGTAGGCGTTGCTCACGGTGAAGTGGTATGGCAGGTTGATGCCGTTGTTGAGCAGTTCTGTTTTCAGGTCCAGGTCGAGCAGCTTGAAATTGATTCTCTCTTTCAGCGGTTTCTCCGATGCGGTATAGAGTATGTTGTACACCACCTCGTCGAGCAGCGACTTCTGGTACAGGTATCTGCTTCTGACCATGTCCTGCATGTGTTTGCTGGCCTTTGCCGTCTGCGTGCTGTCGCTACGCAGTATCATGGCCTTTGGCACCTGCGACGGTCGGTTGGCCATCACCTTCAGCTGGAAGCTGGTGTGTGTCTGCTCGCCGCTCTTGCCCTTTGCGCTCTTGTTGAGGTCTTTCTCTAAGTAGCGCAGTGTCTCGTTCAGCTCCAGGTTGCGCGAGGCTTGGTAGAGGCTGCGATAGACGCTCTCGTCAAACTGTTCGCGCTTCATCTTTGCCATCTGTTCTATGTATGACAGCTGAAGCAGTAGCAGTCCGATGAACGACAAGCCCATCACGGTGGCCACTATCCATATTGTGGTTTTCTTCATGCGGCAAAGTTAGTCATTAGTCTTCATTCGGCCTCGGACGCAGGCTTTTATTTACGTTTTGTTAATGTTCGGGCGCTTTGCTTTTGCACATTTTTGCATGTTTGTTGCTTTCACAGCTTTACCTTCAGCTGTCGCGGCTTGCTCTCGTTCTGCAGCCTGTCCAATGCTGTTACGACGTATGTATAGCTTGTGTTACCGTCGATGTATGGCAGCTGTATCTGCGTGTCGGCGGTTATGCACACTATGTTTGCCGGATTCTTGATATTCACGTCCTGTCCCTTTTCAAAGCGATAGACCACATATTTCGTGGCCTCGTTTTTCCAGCCCTTGCCCCTTGGTGCCTTCCATGTCAGGCAGTGGCCGCCGGCGTTCCATGTGTCGTCGAGCGAGCGCACCTTCTTGGGGGCTTTGCCGTCGATGAATGACATGGTGGGCTGCAGCGCAGGGTATCGCCAGTAGCGTGTGGCGAGCATGGTGGCATAGTTGCCCGGATTGTCAACCGCCATCTTGGCATACCAGAGCACAGTGCCCTGCACATGGGGGTTGATTTCGTGCAGCACATGCTTGGCCATCTGCTGGTGGTGTGCAGGGTCGTCGGGGTCGGCATGGCTCACGGTCCGCTCCACGTCTTCGCCAATGTAGAGCGGTCGCTTCGAGGCATATCGGTTCCACCAGCGTATCAGCTCGGCATAGTCGGCGCGGCTGTGGCCTATCTCCCAGTAGAGCTGTGGCACGTTATAGTCCACCCAGCCGTTGTTCACCCATAGCAGCACGTCGGCATAAAGCTGGTCGTAGTTCTGCAGGCCGTTGGTGTTGCTGCCTATGTTCGAGTTTTGCTTGTTGCGGTAGATACCAAAGGGCGAGACACCGAATTTCACCCAGGGCTTGGTCTGGTGTATGGTCCGTCCCAGCTGCTCGATGAAGAGGCTGACATTGTAGCGTCGCCAGTCGCAGATGTCCTTTATTCCGTTTGAGGCCGCCCGGAATTGGTCTTGGTCTGGTATCTCTTGCCCTGCCACGGGGTAGGGGTAGAAATAGTCGTCGATGTGCAGGCCGTCGATGTCGTATCGCTGCACAATATCTTTCACCACGCGGCATATATAGTCGCGATTTTCCTGCAGCGCGGGATTTAGCAGCGTCAGTCCGTCGTAGTCGAAGCAACGCTCCGGATGTGTCACGGCGATGTGGCTGGGGGCCAACTGGCGTGTCACCTTGGTTCGGGCTCGGTAGGGGTTTATCCATGCGTGCAGTTCCATGTTGCGAGCGTGACACTGTTCTGTCATCCATTCCAGCGGGTCCCAGAAAGGCTCTGGAGCCAGCCCCTGCTGTCCGGTCAGAAAGCGGCTCCACGGCTCTATGCTGCTGCTGTATAGCGCGTCACATTCGGGACGCACCTGGAAGATGATGGCGTTGACACCCATTTTCTGAAGCTCGTCCAGCTGGTAGCAGAGTGTCTGCTGCATGGCCGCTGTGCCTATACCCTCAAACTGTCCGTTGACACACTGTATCCACGCACCCCTGAACTGACGCTTATGCTGGGCGATAGCCGTCAGCGATGTCAGCAGCAGCAATACCATTACTGCTCGTATTTTCTTTTCCATGAATATAATTTTAACATTTAGAACGCCGCAAAGGTACGACTTTTTTTGAATAATACATCAAATGCCAACTTTTTTATTTTGTAACCCGGCACTTCTCCTTTATGAGACATCTTGGCATGCTTGTTTATTTAAAACTGGAACATCAAATCAGGCAGTCTGTTCGTTGTTCCAAAATAAAAAGACAACCTTACAGGCCGGTGATTTTCTCTACATCGGAAGATTTTTCACCGTTTGTCTTGCTCGTTCAGGATAATGTTTGTACCTTTGCACTCCCCAAAAACATGTATATTCATTATATTTCATAAAAGCACAGCACATTGATTGTTTGCATAGCAGAGAAACCAAGCGTAGCACGCGACATAGCTCGTATTCTGGGTGCCACGATGGACCGTCAGGGCTATATCGAGGGCAACGGCTATCAGGTGACGTGGACCTACGGCCATCTGTGCACGCTGAAGGAGCCCCACGACTATCGCCCGGAGTGGCGCCACTGGTATCTGACCCATCTGCCGATGGTGCCTGCCCGTTTTGGCATTAAGTTGATTGACGAAGACTACATCAAGCGCCAGTTCGCCATCGTCGAGGCCCTGTTTCGCCAGGCAGAGCTGATTGTCAACTGTGGCGACGCCGGACAGGAGGGAGAGCTGATACAGCGCTGGGTGCTGCAGAAGACACAGGCCACATGTCCCGTCAAGCGGCTCTGGATATCGTCGATGACCGACGAGGCCATTCGCGAGGGCTTTGCCAACCTGAAGGATCAGCAGCAGTATGACTCGCTATATATGGCCGGTCTGTCGCGCGCCATCGGCGACTGGCTCCTCGGCATGAACGCCACACGTCTCTACACGCTGAAGTATGGCCAGAACCGCCAGGTGCTGAGCATAGGCCGTGTGCAGACACCCACGCTGGCCCTCATCGTCAACAGGGAGAAAGAGATACAGCAGTTTAAGCCCGAGCCCTACTGGACGCTGACCACCGTCTATCGCGCCACTACGTTCAACGCCACCAAAGGCAAGTTCAGCAGCGAGGCCGACGGGCAGCAACTGCTGCAGGCCGTGACGGGCCGCCCCTTCACCGTGACCAAGGTGGAGAAGAAGCAAGGCCGCGAGCAGCCGCCACAGCTCTACGACCTGACATCGCTGCAGGTTGATTGCAACCGACGCTTCGGCTATAGCGCAGAGCTGACGCTCAACCTGATACAACAGCTCTACGAGCAGAAACTCACCACCTACCCGCGAGTCGATACCACCTATCTGCCCGACGATGTCTATCCCAAGGTGGCAGACATTTGTCGCGGGCTGCAGGGCTATCAGCGCTACACAGGCTGGATACTCCGACAGGAGAAGATACAAAAGTCGAAGCGCGTGTTCGACACGTCGAAGGTGACCGACCACCACGCCATCATCCCCACAGGCATCCCTGCCACAGGTCTCAGCGACATGCAGCGTGCTGTCTATGACCTTGTGACGCGACGCTTCCTCAGCGTTTTCCTGCCCGACTGCCTCTTTGCCACCACCACCGTCATGGGCGAAGTGCGCAATGCCGAGGCCATGACGGGACCGGTGTCTGTAGAGTTCAAGGCCACGGGCAAGACTATCTTGAACCCGGGCTGGCGTGTGCTCTACGAGAAGCTGTCGCTGAAGCAGGACGGCAAGAACGACGACGAGAAGACGTTGCCAGCCTTCGAGCAAGGCGAGAGCGGACCTCACGAGCCATCACTGACGCAACACTTTACCCAGCCTCCAAAGCATTACACCGAAGCTACGTTGCTGCGTGCTATGGAGACTGCCGGCCGCTTTGTCGATAACGACGAACTGCGTGCCGCTATGAAGGAGAATGGCATAGGACGGCCTTCAAGCAGAGCCGGCATTATCGAGACCCTCTTCAAGCGCCACTACATACGCCGGGAAAAGAAAGCACTCGTGGCCACGCCCATGGGCATCGAGCTGATAGACCTCATACACGAAGACCTGCTGAAAAGTTGCGAGCTGACGGGCATTTGGGAGAAGAAGCTACGCGACATCGAACACCATCGCTATCAGGCCGAGCGCTTCATCGACGAGCTGAAGCAGCAGGTGGCCGACATCGTGCAGCAGGTAATGACTGACCCCGGAAACCGTCGCTTAACACTCTCTGTGCCAACATAAATCAAGACCAAACGACGACACTCGATTTTATGCAGGAAAAATTTGGCGCTTTCACGAAAAAGTCGTACCTTTGCAGCCGCTTTAGATAAAAGCAAAAATACACAGTTTTTATTATCTATCTTTTTTCAATCAATTCATTCACAATGTACTTAGATCAAGCTAAGAAGAAAGAGATCTTTGGACAATACGGGAAGTCTAACACCGATACTGGTTCTGCTGAGAGCCAGATAGCGTTGTTCTCATACCGTATTTCCCATCTGACGGAGCACCTGAAGCAGAACCGTAAAGATCATAGTACCGCCCGTGCGCTGACCATGCTTGTCGGCCGTCGCCGCAAGCTGCTGGCCTATCTGAAGGATCGCGACATTGAGCGCTACCGCGCCATAGTCAAGGCTCTCGGCCTGCGCAAGTAGTTTGTACTGAAAGAACGAAGCCTCGTGAGTTGCCTGGTGAACACAGGCCGCACGAGGCTTTCTCTTTCTGTTTTTGTTCTTTTGTAAACAAATTCTATTTTTGTTTTTTGGGTAAACAAACACGTTACAACATACACATTAATATTATATTATGAAGATTAAAGCCGACTACGTTAACGCCCCTCAATGGAGAGAGCTGGCTGTTAAATCAACTTTGCCCGAAGAGCTGAAATGTCTGGGCGAGATTGCCCACAACATGTGGTGGGTATGGAACTATGAGGCTCGCGACCTGTTCCGCGACATCGATCCCGAGCTCTACCACGATGTGCGCCACAACCCCGTCATGCTGTTGGAGCGTCTCTCTTTCGCCCGCAAGCAAGCCATACTGAACGACAAGGCTCTTATGAAGCGCATAAAAGATGTCTATCAGCTCTTCCGCACCTATATGGATGTCGAGCCCGACAGCAAGCGCCCCTCTGTGGCCTATTTCTCGATGGAATATGGTATCCACTCGGCTCTGAAGATATACAGTGGCGGCCTGGGCATGTTGGCCGGCGACTACCTGAAGGAGGCCAGCGACAGCAACGTGGATATGTGTGCCGTGGGCTTCCTCTATCGCTTTGGCTATTTCACACAGTCGCTCTCGATGGACGGACAGCAGATAGCAAAATACGATGCGCAGAACTTCAACTCAATACCCGTGGAGCGTGTCTATGATAAAGACGGTCGCCCGCTGGTGGTCGATGTGCCCTACAACAACTATCAGGTGCATGCATACGTCTGGGTGGTCAACGTGGGCCGTATCAAGCTCTACCTGCTTGACACCGACAACGACATGAACTCAGAGTTCGACAAGCCCATCACTCACTCGCTCTACGGCGGCGACTGGGAAAATCGTCTCAAGCAGGAGATACTGCTCGGCATAGGTGGCGTTCTGCTGCTCAATAAGTTGGGTATCAAGAAAGACATCTACCACTGCAACGAGGGGCACGCCGCGCTGTGCAACCTGCAGCGCCTGTGCGACTATATTGACAGCGGCCTCACCTTCAACCAGGCACTTGAGCTGGTGCGTGCCAGCGGCCTCTACACCGTCCACACACCCGTGCCCGCCGGCCACGACTATTTTGACGAGGGCCTCTTCGGAAAGTACATGGGTGGCTACCCGCAGAAGCTGGGCATTTCATGGGACGAGTTCATCGGCATGGGACGCACCAATCCTGACGACCATTCGGAGAAGTTCTGCATGAGCACCTTCGCCTGCAACACATGCCAGGAGGTCAACGGCGTGTCTATGCTCCACGGAAAAGTGTCGCAGAAAATGTTCAACGACATCTGGCGCGGCTACTATCCCAGTGAGAACCATGTGGGCTACGTCACCAACGGCGTACACTTCCCCACATGGGCTGCCACCGAGTGGCGCAAGCTGTATGCAAAGTATTTCGACAAGAGCTTTATGAGCGACCAGTCGAACCAGAAGATCTGGGAGGCCATCTACCAGTGTCCCGACGAGGAGGTGTGGAAAACGCGCATGGCTCTGAAGCAGAAGCTGGTCGATTACATCAAGGAACAGTTCCGCGACACATGGCTGCGCAACCAGGGCGACCCCTCGCGTGTGGTCTCGCTGCTTGAGCGCATCAATCCCAACGCCCTCATCATCGGCTTCTGCCGGCGCTTTGCCACCTACAAGCGCGCACACCTGCTCTTCACCGACCTGGACCGTCTGGCCAAGATCGTCAACGACCCCGAGCGCCCCGTGCAGTTCCTCTTCTCGGGCAAGGCACACCCTGCCGACGGCGCCGGACAGGGACTCATCAAGCGTATCTACGAGATTTCGCAGCGACCCGAGTTCCTCGGCAAGATAATCTTCCTTGAAGACTACGACTTCCTGCTGGCACGCCGACTTGTCTCTGGTGTCGATATATGGATGAACACACCCACACGCCCCTTGGAGGCCAGTGGAACCTCGGGCGAGAAGGCCGAGATGAACGGCGTGGTCAACCTATCGGTCAAGGACGGCTGGTGGCTTGAGGGCTATCGCGAGGGGGCCGGTTGGGCTCTGACAGAGAAGCGCACCTACCAGAACCAGGGCTATCAGGACCAGCTCGACGCAGCCACCATCTATTCGCTGCTTGAAAACGAGATTATTCCCCTCTACTACAAGAAGAACAAGAAGGGCTACTCGGAAGACTGGATCAAGGTTGTCAAGAACTCCATCGCGCAGATTGCTCCCCACTATACCATGAAGCGCCAGCTGGACGACTACTACTCGAAGTTCTACGAGAAGGAGGCCAAGCGCTTCAAGAAACTCTCGGCCAATGACAACCGCCTGGCCAAGGACATCGCCCTGTGGAAAGAGACCGTGGCCGAGCGCTGGGACTCGATACGCGTGGTAAGCGCCGAAACCAACCAGGACCTCAACGCCATTGAGGCTGGCAACGACTTCACGCTGCGCTACGTCATCGACGAGCAGGGATTGGACAACGCCATCGCGCTGGAGAAGGTCAATGTCTATACCGACAAAGACGGCGAGGAGAAGATATTCAGCATCGAGCCGTTTGAAGTGAAGAGCCACGATGGCAACCTCTATACCTTCGAGTGCAACTGCACACCGCGTCAGCCGGGCTTCTACAAGAGTGCCATACGCATGTATCCTAAGAACGACCTGCTGCCCCACCGACAGGACTTCTGCTACGTCAAGTGGCTTGAGTTGCCGCTCTGACAGGCTTCGGTCTGCTATAAAGACGAACGACTGAAAATACACAGTGGCACAGGCTGACAGCAGCCGTGACACAACATGATAAAAGGCTCACGTCCGCCAAAGATGGCGGACGTGAGACTTTTTTTCTGACAGACCAGCGAGTTGCACCGGATAGAAACACTCTAAATGCGGGGGAGGAGAAGCATAGAGGCAAAAATCTGCAGCCTTGCAAATTCCATGCTTTCAGCTCTCAATATCCTCGTCGCTCATCTCGTCGTCAAGTCGGTCGGACCAAAGGTATTTCTTGGTCTCGCGTGCAGCCACCGAGCTCAGCAATAGCAGACAAATCAGGTTGGGTATGGTCATCAGGGCGTTCATGCAGTCGGCCAGATTCCAGATAAAGTCGAGACTGGCAATGCTGCCAACGAAGAGGGCTGCTATGTACATTATCTGATACAGACGTACAATTAACTCTCTGCGGACTCCTGTCGGCCTGCCTTTCAGCAAGCTGTTTGCTATGTAGTTGACACCTCCCAGACCGTAGTAGCTCCAGCCCAATATGGTGCTGAAAGCGAATGTGAGTATGCCAAACGTGAGTAGCGGAGCTCCAACGTATGGTATCTTCTCGAAGGCCACCTTGGTCAGTGCAGCCCCGTCGGCATAGCTGATGTCGGGATAGGCCAGTATGCTTGACACAAGCACCAGTCCGGTCATGGCGCAGATGACCACGGTGTCCCAGAACGTGCCAGTGCTCGACACCAGCGCCTGTCGCACGGGGTTACGTGTCTGTGCGGCAGCTGCCACGATGGGGGCCGAGCCCATGCCACTCTCGTTGGAGAACAGTCCGCGAGCGATGCCGTAACGTGCGGCCATCGTTACCGTGGCACCCACGAAGCCGCCGCCGGCTGCCGCCGGATTAAAGGCTGAGCAGACAATCAGCTCTGCCGCGTCGGCCAGATATCTGCCGTTCATGCAGAGTATGGCCACGCAACCCACCACATACAGCACAGCCATCAGTGGTACGAAAACGGTACATACGCGGGCTATTGACTTCACGCCACCAAGGATGACCGTGGCAGCCAGCAGGCACACCACAATGCCCGCCGCCCATGTAGGCACGCTGAAGGTCTCGTTGGCGAGCAGGGCAATGCTGTTGGCCTGCACCGTACAGCCTATGCCGAAGGCTGCCATGGCGGTAAACACCGCAAAGAGCATCGCCAGCCAGCGCAGGCCCAGACCGCGCTCCAGGGCATACATCGGTCCGCCGTAAGTATGGCCGTCGGTGCCTTTCACGCGATATTTCACGGCCAGCAGTCCCTCGGCATACTTTGTTGATATGCCGAAGATGCCCGTCAGCCAGCACCACATCACGGCACCGGGGCCGCCCAGGGCCACCGCTGTGGCCACACCGACGATGTTGCCTGTGCCTATGGTGGCGGCAAGGGCTGTGGCCAGGGCGCCAAACTGGCTCACATCGCCACCGGCATTGGCATCCTGTCTCACCGACAGGCGTATGCCAGTCAGAAGCCTGCGCTGGGGCACACCCAGCCTGAAGGTCAGAAAGATGTGGGTGCCCAGCAGAAGGATCATCATTGGCCAGCCCCACAGCCATGAGCTGAGTAGCGACAGCAGTTCGTTGATAGCGTCCATGTAGGGAGAAATGTTAAATTGAGAACGTCGTGGTGAGACTGCGACGGTGGGGCAGTTCACCTGACCGGCCATGTTATATGGTTCCGCCTGCAAATTTACGCTTTTTATTTCGTTTGGCTGCAAGGAGCGTGGGGCAAATGTTCGGACAGACCTTCGTTTTTGACCTAAATTGTCAATAGCAACAGGAAATAGCCACACGTCGGGGCCGATGGCTGAGAAAAGGCGGGTGCTAAATCAGCATGGATTTTTTTGGCTGTTAAAAATATAATGTGTAACTTTGCCCCCCAAAATAAAGAACCGCGAGTCATGGCGACCATGAACGCCTACTGGAAGTGTAAGGTCGTGACAGGTCGGCACATGATGGTAAAGCGTAAGAGCAAGCGGCAGTTTGAGCAGAAACATATAAAAATAGTAAATAAGAAAGATGTCAAAAAGATTTGCCGAGCCGGGTGGCTTAGATCTTACCCGCGTGAACAACGAGATACTGAAACGATGGCAGGAGCAGGACGTGTTCCGCCGCACGGTAAGCGAACGCGACGGCTGTCCGCAGTTTGTGTTCTTCGAGGGTCCTCCCTCGGCCAACGGACACCCGGGCATACATCATGTGCTGGCGCGCGCCATCAAGGACACGTTCAACAGATATAAGACGATGAAGGGCTACCAGGTGCACCGCAAGGCTGGCTGGGACACCCACGGACTGCCTGTCGAGCTGGGCGTAGAGAAAGAGCTGGGCATAACCAAGGCAGACATCGACAACCGCGAAAGCACACACTATATCTCCGTGGAGGACTACAACCGGCGCTGCCGCGAGAATGTGATGAAATTCACGGCAGAATGGCGCGACCTGACAGAGCGCATGGGATATTTTGTCGATTTGGACCATCCGTACATAACATACGACAACAAGTATATAGAGACCCTGTGGTGGCTGCTCAAGCAGCTTTATCAGAAGGGACTGCTCTACAAGGGCTACACCATACAGCCGTACTCGCCCGCTGCGGGCACCGGTCTGTCGAGTCATGAGCTTAATCAGCCGGGCTGCTATCGCGACGTGAAGGACACCACATGTACGGCCATCTTCCGTGCGAAGAGTCCGCTGCCATACTCCGACGGCTGGGGCACCGAGGCTTTCCTGGCCTGGACGACAACACCCTGGACACTGCCGTCGAACACAGCACTCTGCGTGGGACCGGCGATAGACTATGTGACGGTCAACACCTTCAATCCTTACACCGGCGAACGGCTCACCGTGGTGATGGCCGATGCCTTGGTGCCGGCCTATTTCAAGCCGGAGGGAGCTGAGGCCGACATGACATACAAACCGGGCGACAAGCTGTTGCCCTATCGCATATTGGGACATACTCAGGGCAAGGATCTGGTTGGTCTCAGGTATGAGCAGCTGATGCCGTGGGTGAAGCCTACGGAAAAGGTGGAAGAGACGGCGCAGCCGTATGTGAAAGCCTATGCAGCGGCCCATCCCGACAAGGTCTTCTCTGTGGGGCAAGACCGCTATGTGGAGATGGCCGACGAGGCATTCCGAGTCATTGCCGGCGACTATGTCACAACCGACGACGGCACGGGCATAGTGCATATAGCGCTGACCTTCGGAGCCGACGACCAAAAGGTGGGTCGGGCTGCCGGTGTGCCATCGCTCTTCCTTATAAACAAGGGTGGCGAGACCCGTCCCATGGTGGACCTGGAGGGGAAATACTATGTGCTGTCTGACCTGGCCACGGAGTTTGTCGAGCGCTGTGTCAACGTGGAGGCCTACAGCCATCACGCCGGCCACTATGTAAAGAATGCCTACGACCCCCGCTTCAACCAGGGCGGAAAGTATGACGAGCAGGCTGCGCAGAAAGCAGAGGACCTGAACGTCGTGCTCTGCATGGAGATGAAACAGGCCGGCGAGGTGTTTGGCATTGCCAAGCACACCCACAACTATCCGCACTGCTGGCGCACGGACAAGCCTGTGCTCTACTATCCTCTCGACTCGTGGTTCATACGCTCAACGGCACGCAAGGACCGTATGGTGGAGCTGAATAAAACTATCAATTGGCAACCTGAATCGACCGGCAGCGGACGCTTTGGCAACTGGCTCGAGAACCTGAACGACTGGAACCTGTCACGCTCGCGTTTCTGGGGCACCCCCCTGCCCATCTGGCGCAATAAGGACACGCGCGAGGAACTGTGCATAGGCTCGCTGCAGGAACTGTGGGACGAGATAGAGCGAGCCGTCGAGGCCGGCGTGATGAAAGAAAATCCGCTGGCACGACAGGGATTCACACCGGGTGACTACAGCCAGGAGAACTACGACCTCATCGACCTGCATCGCCCATACGTCGATAATATTGTGTTGGTGGGCAAGAGCGGACAACCCCTGCACCGCGAGGCTGACCTCATCGACGTGTGGTTCGACTCCGGCTCGATGCCCTACGCGCAGATACACTACCCATTTGAGAACGCAGACAAGATAGACCGGCGACTGGCTTTTCCTGCCGACTTCATCAACGAGGGCGTGGATCAGACGCGAGGCTGGTTCTTCACCCTGCACGCCATAGCCACGATGGTGTTCGACTCGGTGGCCTTCCGCAACGTCATCTCTACCGGACTGGTGCTCGACGCTAAGGGCAACAAGATGTCGAAGCATGTGGGCAACGTGGTCAACCCGTTCGACATGATCGAGAAATACGGCTCGGATGCCGTGCGCATGTATATGATGACCAACTCAGAGCCGTGGGACAACCTGAAGTTCGACCCAGATGGTGTCGATGAGGTGCGCCGCAAGCTCTTCGGTACGCTGTATAACACATACAGCTTCTTTGCACTCTATGCCAACGTGGATGGCTTCGAGCCGAAGGCGCAGCAGGTGCCTTTCGAGCAGCGTCCGGAGATAGACCGCTGGATACTGTCTGAGTTGCACACGCTGATAAAGAATGTCGATGCAGAGCTGGCTGGCTACGACCCAACCAGGGCCGGCCGAATGATAGACCAGTTTGTGGGGGACAACCTGAGCAACTGGTATGTACGCCTGAACCGCAAGCGCTTCTGGGGCAAGGAGATGGGCACAGACAAGATGTCGGCCTATCAGACACTCTACGAATGTCTCGACACCGTGGCTCGCTTGCTGGCACCGTTTGCACCCTTCTTTGCCGACCAGCTCTACTTGTGGCTACATGCGGGCGACGACAGCGCAAAGGCCAGCGTACACCTGGCTCTCTTCCCCGAAGCTGACGAGCTGAAGATTGACGCGCAGCTCGAGGAGCGAATGGAGATGGCACAGAAGATTACGTCTATGGTGCTGGCTTTGCGCCGCAAGGTGAACATCAAGGTGAAGCAGCCACTGGCACAGTTGATGATACCGGCCGTGGACGCTCATCAGAAAGAATCCATCGATATGGTGCGACAGATAATTCTTGACGAAGTCAATGTCAAGCAGTTGCAGTTTGTCGAAGGTCAGGGCGTGCTGGTGAAGAAAGTGAAATGCAACTTCCGCACTATGGGCAAGAAATATGGCAATCTGATGAAGGGCGTGGCAGCCCAGATGACAGCCGCCACCCAGAAGCAGATAGCCGAGCTGGAACAGAATGGCACTATCAGTATTGATGTGGAGGGGCAGACCGTCAGCGTGGAGGCACAGGATGTAGAGATAATCAGCGAGGACATGCCCGGATGGCTGGTCAGCAACGAGGGCAACCTGACGGTGGCACTCGAGGTGGAACTGACCGACGAGCTGCGACGCGAGGGACTGGCGCGCGAGATAGTGAACCGCATACAGAACCTGCGTAAGGAAAGCGGACTGGAGATAACAGACCATATCACCGTCTGGCTGAGCGACGGGCCGCAGCAGAGGACTGCTGTCGAGAGCTTCGGCGACTATGTCAAGACACAGGTACTGGCTGGCGACATACGGTTGGGCGACAACGACGGTCAGGAGGTACAGATAGACGAGCTGACGATGAGAATTAAAATAGAAAAAATATGAACCAATCATAAAATCAACACAAGCACTTAGCCTAACCATTATCACTATGACAGAGAAAACACGCTACTCTGACGAGGAACTCGAGGAGTTCCGTCAGATTATCAACGACAAACTGGCCTTGGCCAAACGCGACTACGACCAGATGATGCGCGTACTGATGAACGAGGACGGCAACGACGTGGACGACACGTCGCCCACCTTCAAGGTCCTTGAAGAGGGCAGTGCAACACAGTCGAAGGAAGAGACCATCGCCCTGGCAGCACGCCAGCAGAAATTCATCCAGGGGCTACAGGCTGCCCTGATACGCATCGAGAACAAGACGTATGGCATAGACCGCATAACGGGTAAGCTCATACCAAAGGAGCGACTGCGCATCGTGCCTCATGCTACACTCTCGGTCGAGTCAAAGAACAACGCTAAACATGCTCACTGACAATCATGTAAGGCAGAATGGCTGGCTGGCGATAATCATCGTCGGCGCCATTCTGTTTATTGACCAGGCCATAAAACTGTATGTCAAGACGGACATGGCGCTGCACGAGAGCCGGCAGGTGACAAGCTGGTTCTACATCAGCTTCATTGAAAACAACGGCATGGCTTACGGCATGCAGCTTATGCCAAAGTATATGCTCACGTTGTTTCGTGTCGTGGCCATTGCCTTCATCGGAGGCTATCTGTACAGACAGATATGCCGTGGCATCAAGGTGGGCTATCTCGTCTGCCTCTCAATGGTGATAGCGGGGGCGGCAGGCAACCTGATCGACTGTCTGTTCTACGGCCTGTGCTTCGAGGAGAGCACACCCTGGCATGTGGCTGCTTTCACCGACTTCGGACAAGGCTATGCGCCATTCATGATGGGCAGGGTGGTCGATATGTTCTATTTCCCGCTTATCGTTACCACCTATCCCGAATGGATACCGATATGGGGCGGAGAGCCTTTCGTGTTTTTTAGCCCGGTGTTCAATTTTGCCGATGCCTGCATATCTGTAGGCGTGGTGGCACTGCTGCTGTTCTACCGCGCTGAGATTAGCAAGATAGAGATAGGAAAGAGAGAGAAGAAAAGTGACGGTCAAGAGTAGTTTCATAGCGATGGTGGCTGTGGTGGCGCTGGCCTGTGGCTGCAAGCCAACGCCGCCCAAAGGGGTGATGTCGGCCGACGAGATGGAAGACGTGCTCTACGACTACCATCTGGCTATGGCCTTTAGCTCTGACAGCGATGCCGTGGCCCAGGAGATGTACATGCAGGCCGTACTCGACGAGCATGAGACAGACAAGGCGGCGTTCGACACATCGCTGGTTTACTACTATCGGCGTGCTGACCTGTTGCGCAACATCTACAAACGAGTGGCAAAACGCATTGACGACTATGCCGTGTTGCTGGGTGCTTCGTCAGACGAGTTCGACAAATACTCGCGACTGACATCCGACGGCGACACGGCAGACGTGTGGAACGGGGCCGACAGGCTGGTGCTGATGCCGCAACCGCTGTTCAACCGAGCCGACATCAACCTTGTGTGCGACTCTACATACAAGGCCGGCGATAGGTTTCAGCTCCGACTGCTGCCACTGTATGTCAAGCCCACACAGCTGAGCCGCGAGGGCGTGGCTTACCTGTCTGTGGCATACCGCAAGCTCGAACCAACACCGCACGACACACTGGTGAACAGATACATACACATCAACGCCACGTCAACCATACAAGAGATGAACATAGAGCCGCCCACGCCCAACGCCGTGCCCGTGAGCATAAGAGGATACCTGTATATGGGCGACGGCAAGACCTACAGCACGCAAAAGAAAGACAAGGCGGCCGTGCAGCAGACACAGCTGCTCTTCCTGACAAAGATACAACTGATACGCTTTCATGCAAAGAAAAAGGATGAACAACAAAAGGATAGCAACAGCCCGGCTGCGCCTGCCGTCGGGACAATGGCTGCCGACTCCGCAGGCGGTGGAGCTGAACGACCAGGGGAAATGGATTCGCTACTACGCGCTGGAACAAGAGTTGCCATACACCGAATGGGTCATGCAGCCGATAGCCTTGCACGCTGACGGCAACATAGAAAGAGTTGAGAAATGAGAGATGTGAGATGAAGACCGATAACTGATAGATGAGAAGTGACGCTTGAAACGTCAAAGCTGAAAGATGACAGATGAATGTAGAAGGAAGAAAATTAAAAGATGATAATAGATAATTACAATGTGGAAGCTAAAAAACAAGCGTATAAAATTATTGTTTCAGTCATTAATTTTTAATCCTTAATCTTTAATCTTTAATTTTTAATCTTTAATCTTTAATCTTTAATTTTATATGAAGTCCCGTCTTTCTGTGATGAATTTCCTTGAGTTTGCCGTGTGGGGAGCTTATCTCACCTGTATGGGCAACTATCTTGGCAAGGCCGGTCTGGGCGAACAGATCTCGTGGTTCTATGCCATTCAGGGCATTGTCTCCATCTTCATGCCGACGTTGATGGGCATCGTGGCCGACCGCTGGGTACAGCCGCAGCGTCTCTTGGGCCTTTGCCATCTGCTGGCTGGCTCATTCATGCTCGGCTGCTGGTGGTTGGGCGTGCAGGCAGGAGCCGGACAGGAGTTGCACGACAAGACCGCCTTTATAGTCCTATATACGCTCAGCGTGGCTTTCTTCATGCCAACCATTGCCTTGGCAAACACCACGGCGTTCTGCATACTGAAGAGTAACGGTATGGACACCGTGAAAGACTTCCCGCCGATACGCGTCCTTGGAACAGTGGGTTTCATCGCAACCATGTGGTTCGTCAACTGTTCAGTGTGGGAGGATGGCACTTTTGCGTTGACTTTGGCCGACAATACCAATAAGTTTCAGTACACCCACATGCAGTTTTTCGTCTCTGGTGCTCTCAGCCTTCTGCTCTTCGCCTATTGCTTCACACTGCCAGCCTGTACCATCAGTAGCAGGAAGCAGAACACATCATTGGCTGAGGCTCTGGGGCTGAACGCGTTCCGTCTCTTCAGGAGCAGGCAGATGGCCTTGTTTTTCGTCTTCTCTGCGCTCTTGGGTATGTGTCTGCAGGTCACGAACGGCTATGCCACGCCATTCATCACCAGCTTCAAAGGTGCGGCCGATGCTGCCGTTGCCACGTCGTTTGCCGCCAACAATGCCACGCTGCTTAGCTCTATTTCGCAGATTAGCGAGGCACTATGCATACTGATGATACCATTCTTCCTCAAACGCTATGGCATAAAAGTGGTCATGCTCATGTCGATGTTCGCATGGGTGTTCCGCTTCGGCTTCTTCGGTATCGGCAACCCGGCTATGCCCGGCGTGCTGTTTTTCATCCTGTCGTGCATCGTGTATGGAGTGGCATTCGATTTCTTCAACGTTTCGGGAGGCATCTTTGTCGATCAGGAATGTGAACCAAGCATAAAAGCTTCCGCACAGGGACTCTTCATGATGATGACCAACGGCGTGGGTGCCACCATAGGTACGCTGGTCGCAGGCGAAATAGTGAACCATTATTGCCAGTGGCAGGGCGACTATCTGCAAGGCGACTGGCAGACATGCTGGTTCATCTTCGCAACCTTTGCTCTTGTCGTGGGCGTGGCCTTCGCAGTGCTTTTCAAGCCTGAACAGAAAGGTAAGGGAAAACAACAAACAGTATAATAGAAATATGTATGATCCGTCAACAATATCAACGTCAATAAGCCAGGTGGTAAATCGCCTCCAACTGCACTTCTACGACCTACAGCAGGTGGTGGGAGGCGATGGCATTGCCGTGGCACGCATGCTGGACGAACATGAGCAACGCTCGCTCAACGTGGTAGTTGACGAGCCACTGGCCGCACAACTCGCTCTGCGCACCGGCAACAATCCGGAGTGTAAACGCATGTTGCCAGAAACACTCTACAATCTGCTCTCTCAGGTGGTGGGACAGAAGCCACTGGAGATAACAGTGTATGCCATTCGGAATGGGCAGTATCATGTCATGTTGCTCAATCGCTATACACTCAACACCGTTGCTATCCGCATCAGCGATGCCATTCTGCTGAGCGTCGTTGCCGACGTGCCCTTCTATGTAGAGGCAAATCTGATGAACCATCAGTCCACACCATTTGACAGGGAAGCCAGTGGGGTAGGGCTGCCTATCAACACCTTGGACACTCCGCGGCTGAACGCTATCCTGAAGAAGGCTATAAGTGACGAGGACTATGAGCTGGCGGCCCATGTTCGCGATGAGTTACAGACAAGGGAGGGAGATAAGTGAAGGAACAACGCTTTTTCTACACTCCTGAGCTGTCCGCCAGAATACGGGTGGGCACGGAGGGGTTGCTGTCGGAAGAGGAGAGCCGTCATGCCCTGCGTGTGTTGCGTCTTACCGAAGGCGACATGCTTACGCTGATGGACGGTCGCGGCACTTTCTGCGAGGCAACGATGACCGGCTCTGAACACCATCGACTGCGCTATGCCATACAAAACGTCAGAACTCTGCAACCTGAGTGGAACGGACACCTGCACCTCGCCATTGCACCGACGAAGATGATGGAACGCGTGGAGTGGCTGGCAGAGAAAGCCACAGAGATAGGCTTCGACCGGCTGTCGTTGCTCGACTGCCGCTTCTCCGAGCGTCATCTGGTTAAGACCGAGCGCATAGAGCGCATCATCGTTGCCGCCGTGAAGCAGAGCCGCAAGGCATGGGTGCCGCAGGTGGGGGGAATGACAGCGTTCGCACAGTTTGTCGGCAACAACCAGCACGGACGACGTTATATTGCTCATTGCTACGACGAGATACCGCGAACAGAGCTCTACGACCTGCTGATGGCAGAGCCTGTGGGCAGCGACGAACGCATCAGCGTGCTTGTGGGGCCTGAGGGCGACTTTTCATTCGACGAAGTGAAGCAAGCTCTTGATGCCGGGTTTGTCAGTGTCAGCCTCGGAAGCTCAAGGTTGCGAACGGAGACTGCCGGACTGATGGCTGTGACAATGATGAGGTTGGCGGCAAGAAACAGCTGATGCCAAGCGGCAAGATCTAATTTGTCAGATTGCTCCGATTATTCTGATTACCCAGAATACTCTGATTACTCAGAATACTCAGATTATTCAGATTATTCAGATTATTCAGAATACTCAGATTATTCAGAATACTCTGATTACTCAGAACACTCAGATTACTCAGAATAGTAATCACAGCTACGATATAGCGTTAAAAGAAGTTTATCCAAACTAAACAATTCTTAAAAATTACATACTTTCAACGGCTTTTAATACTTTTTAGTTTTCTGTTTTGTGTATTAAACAACTAAGTTTGTAATTTTGCAGCCGACTTTCGGTACGCATGTGTCTCACCTGCGACTGCTGCGGGCGAGACAAACGCGTACCGATGCCAAGCGGCGTGATAACCGTTGGTAATACAGAAGCCGTAAATGAGGGCGCGACATGTCGCGTCTGTTGCGGTGCCAAGCGCGACGCCGCGCGTCGGCCCTGAAAAAACTTCAATCGCGACCGTAGCCATACGGGAGCAACAGAGTAGCAAACAAAAAAATAACAAACAAAAAAAATAACAAACAACATAACCAAAAGCATGGCAGAATCAATAGACATACGCCAACTGAATGCGCTGATAGAACAGCAGAGCGCATTTGTCACCAACCTGACCACCGGCATGGACCGCGTCATCGTGGGTCAGAAACACTTGATAGACTCGTTGCTGATAGGTCTGCTCAGCGATGGCAACATACTGCTTGAGGGCGTGCCGGGCCTGGCCAAGACGCTCGCCATCAAGACCATGTCGCAACTCATCGACGGCAAATACAGCCGCATACAGTTCACCCCAGACCTGCTGCCGGCCGACGTGACAGGCACGATGATCTACTCGCAGAAGGACGAGCGCTTCCAGGTGAAGCAGGGCCCGGTGTTTGCCAACTTCGTGCTGGCCGACGAGATCAACCGCGCTCCGGCAAAGGTGCAGAGCGCACTGCTCGAGGCCATGCAGGAGAAGCAGGTCACCATCGGCGCCGACACATTCCAGTTGCCTCAGCCCTTCCTCGTCATGGCGACGCAGAACCCCATTGAGCAGGAAGGCACCTACCCCCTGCCCGAGGCGCAGATGGACCGTTTCATGCTGAAGGTGGTCATCGGCTACCCCACACTGGAAGAGGAAAAGAAAATCATACGCGAGAACATAGCAGGTGCCATGCCCACCGTTTCGCCCGTCACGACCACAGAAGAGATAATGAACGCGCGCGAGGTGGTGCGACAGGTCTATCTGGACGAGAAGATTGAGCAGTATATAGCCGACATCGTCTTTGCCACCCGCTACCCCGACCGCTACGGACTGAAGGAGATGCACGACCTGATACAGTTTGGCGGTTCGCCCCGAGCCAGCATCAACCTGGCCAAGGCCGCACGCGCATACGCCTTCATCAAGCGCCGTGGGTATGTGGTGCCAGAGGACGTGCGCGCCGTGGCACACGACGTGCTGCGCCACCGCATCGGACTGACCTACGAGGCCGAGGCTGCCAATGTCACATGCGAAGAGATAGTGTCGAAGATTATCAACAAGGTGGAAGTGCCTTGATTCGTCCATTTGGCAATATCACCAGCCTACCGTTGACGCAACAGAAACGGTGAAAAAGCAGAATCGTAATAATTGCAGATAAGACAGTGAAGACATCTGAGCTGATAAAAAAAGTAAGGAAAATTGAAATCAAGACCCACGGTCTGAGTTCAAACATCTTTGCGGGTCAGTATCACTCGGCCTTCAAGGGACGCGGCATGGCCTTCAGCGAGGTGCGCGAATACCAGTATGGCGACGACGTGCGCGACATCGACTGGAACGTCACGGCCCGCTTCCACCGGCCATACGTCAAGGTGTTTGAAGAGGAGCGCGAACTGACCGTGATGTTGCTCATCGACGTCAGCGGCAGCGGTCATTTCGGCACGCAGCGACAGACGAAAAACGACATGCTGACCGAGATAGCCGCGACGCTGGCCTTCAGTGCCATTGAGAACAACGACAAGATTGGCGTGGTCTTCTTCTCTGACAAGATAGAGAAATACATACCGCCCAAGAAGGGCCGCAAGCATATTCTGTACATCATACGCGAGATGCTCGACTTCCACCCCGAAAGCCAGCGCACCGACGTGGCACAGGCCGTAGAGTTTCTGACAAGCGTGATGAAGCGGCGCTGCACGGCCTTCCTGATGAGCGACTTCTATACGCAGCGCGACTTCCTGCACCCGCTGACCATCTGCAACCGCAAACACGACGTGGTGGCTATACAGGTGGTGGACAAACGCGACAAAGAGCTGCCCGACGTCGGACTGCTGCGCGTGCAAGATGCCGAGACGGGGCACGAGCAGTATATAGACACATCGAGCAGCAGAGTGCGCGACGCTTATCAGCGCCACTGGCAGAAACGACAGGGACTGCTGAAAGACACCTTCGTGAAGAGTAGCGTCGATTTTGTCAGCATCTCCACAGCCGACGACTATGTGAAAAACCTGATGGCGCTGTTCAAGAGAAGAAGCTGACAAACAGGCACGTTGGAACACAGAACATCAGACACAGGACACCAGAGTCCCGAACACCAGAACACAGACAAGATGAAAATGACGACCAGGCTGCAGACGTATGCCGCAATAACCATTCTATGTATGCTCACCCAGGCCATGAGCGCCCAGGTGAGCCTGACGGCCGAGATAGATTCAGTGGAAATAGCTATTGGCCAGCAGACAGGGCTGACGCTGAGGCTGACTGCGCCCGAGGGGGCGCAGGTCGAGTGGCCAGGCATAGAGCCGGGCATGGCCGTCACGCCGGGAGTGGAGGTGGTCAGCATACAGCAGCAGACGGGCGATGCCGACAATGGCATGGCCGAACGGTGCCGACGATATGTGCTGACATCGTTCGACGACACACTCTACTATCTGCCACCCATGCAGGTGAAGGTCAACGGCAAACCATACACCACACCCAAGCTGGCGCTGAAGGTATATACGGTCGAGGTGGACACGTTGCACCCTGAGCACTTCTTCGGACCGAAAGACGTGCAAGACAACCCCTTCCGGTGGAGCGACTACAGCCCGGCCTTCTGGCTCAGCGTGCTCATGTTGCTGTTGCTTGCTGCCGACTACTGGCTCTACCTGCGACTGCGCGACAATAAGCCCATTGTCAAGAGCCTGAAGATAGTGAAGAGACTGCTGCCACACCAGAAGGCCATGCGGGAGATAGAGCAGATAAAAGCCGAGCGCATGCCATCTGACGAGAACCCGAAGGAATACTACACCAGGCTGACCGACACACTCAGACGATACATAGAAGAGCGATATGGCTTCAGCGCGATGGAGATGACATCGACAGAAATCATCGAGAGGCTGATGACGGTAGATGAACAAGGGCAAGACGAGCTGCGCCGGCTGTTTGAGACGGCCGACCTGGTCAAGTTTGCCAAGTACAGCACACTGCTCGGCGAGAACGACCAGAACCTGGTGAGCGCCATCGACTTCATCAACCGAACCAAGATAGACCAGCCCGTGGAGACAGAGCAGCCCAAGCCGGTGCTGACAGCCGAAGAACAACGCTCGCAGAAGGAGCGACGCTCGCTGAAGCTGACCATTTACGCGCTGGGCATCGCAGCTGCCTGCATTTTCGGCTATGTGTGCTATGCCATGTATCAGCTGCTGTCATAATCCAGCCAACAACAAACCATAAAGCAAGATATGGAATTTGCCAATAAAGAATATCTCTTCCTGTTGCTGCTGCTGATACCATACATAATATGGTACATGCTCTATCGCCGGCGCAGCGAACCCACCATGCGCCTGTCGGACACCGAGGCGTTCCGCTACGCCTCGCCCGGCTGGCGCGTCAGGCTCATGCCGCTGCAGCCACTGCTGCATACGGTGGCCTTCGTCATGGTGGTAGTCGTGCTGGCACGGCCGCAGACCAGCAACTCGTGGAAGAATGAGACCATCGAGGGCATAGACATCATGCTGGCAATGGACGTTTCGACATCTATGCTGGCCGAAGACCTCAGGCCAAATCGCATGGAAGCAGCCAAGACAGTGGCCTCGGAGTTTATCAATGGCAGACCGAACGACAACATTGGACTGAGCATCTTTGCCGGAGAAGCCTTCACACAGTGCCCGATGACCACCGACCACGGCTCGCTGCTCTCGTTGCTGCAGAGCGTGCGCACAGACATTGCTGCACGCGGACTGATAGAAGACGGAACAGCCATAGGCATGGGACTTGCCAACGCCGTGTCGCGACTGAAAGACTCTAAGGCCAAGAGCCGCGTGGTCATTCTGCTGACTGACGGCTCGAACAACCGCGGCGACATTTCGCCCCTGACGGCGGCAGAGATAGCAAA
This sequence comes from Prevotella sp., assembly GCA_024680755.1. GTDB lineage: Bacteria > Bacteroidota > Bacteroidia > Bacteroidales > Bacteroidaceae > Prevotella. The sequence continues at coordinate 44,902 of JAILBT010000002.1, forward strand.
GAGCCTGGGCATACGCGTCTATACCATAGGCGTGGGAACAAACGGCACAGCACGATACCCCATGAGTGTGGCCGGCGGGACACAGTATGTCAACATGCCGGTGGAGATAGATACGAAGACCCTCTCTGACATAGCACGCACCACAAACGGCGACTTCTATCGCGCCACCAACAACCAAGAGTTGGAACGAATATACCAGGAGATAGACCAGCTGGAGAAGTCGAAGCTGAACGTAAAGAAATACAGCCGGCGGTATGAGGCATACCAGCCGTTCGCCCTCGCAGCCGTCATCGCAATACTGCTGGAGCTGCTGCTGCGCATCACGCTGTTCAGAAAACTGCCATAAAACCATACATTAATATTATATAGCAGCGGCCACTGCCACGACGCTGCTACATAGCCGATATAATCACCACAAGGAAACGATGTTTAGATTTGAAGACCCACAATATCTCTACCTCTTGCTGGCCGTACCCGTGATGGCCGTGATACGTCTGCTCTACCTGCTGCAACGGAAGAAGAAGCTGCAGCGGCTGGGCGACCCCGAGCTGGTACGTCAGCTAATGCCCGACGTGTCGGTGTGGCGAGGCCGGGTGAAGTTCTGGCTGCTGCAGGCAGCACTGGCGCTTAGCGTGGTCATGCTGGCACGGCCGCAGATGGGCACCAGCATAAGCCACGAGAAACGGCAGGGCATCGAGGTCATCATTGCCATGGACATATCCAACTCTATGCGGGCCGAAGATGTCAGCCCCACACGCTTAGACCGAGCAAAGATGATGGTTGAGAACCTGGTGGACCATTTCACCGACGACAAGATAGGACTGGTGGTCTTTGCAGGCCAGGCTTTCGTGCAACTGCCCATCACCAGCGACTTCGTCTCGGCAAAGATGTTCCTGCAGAGCATATCGCCGGAGATGATTAACGTGCAGGGCACCGACCTGGCCACCGCCATCGACCTGGCTACCCACAGCTTCACACAGCAGAAAGGCGTGGGCAAGGCCATAGTGGTCATCACCGACGGTGAAGACCACGAGGGAGCAGCCATTGAGGCGGCGCGCGACGCACGCAAACAGGGCATGAACGTCTATGTGCTGGGCATAGGCTCCACACAGGGAGCACCCATACCCATGCCCGGCGGCAGCGGACACATGACAGACCGGCAAGGACAGGTCGTCATGTCGCGACTGAACGAACAGATATGCCGCGACGTGGCGGCTGCCGGAGGCGGAGCATACATACATGTGGAGAACGGCAGCAACGCACAGCAGAAGCTGGACTCGCAGCTGGCCAAGCTCGCAAGGACAGAGACTGAAAGCACCATCTACAGCGAGTTTGACGAACAGTTCCAGGCGTTCGCCGTGCTCGTGCTGCTGTTGCTCGTGGTCGAGGCTTTCTTCACCGAACGGAAAAGCCGGCTCTTGTCACGCCTGCACCTGTTCCGCCGCCGCGAAACAAAGACAGTGGCTGTAATGGTGCTCGCAGCCCTGCTGCCCCTCAGCGTCAGCGCACAGACCGACAGACGGCTCATCAAACAAGGCAACAAGCAGTTTCGCCAGCAACAATATGACAAGGCAGAGACTACATACCGAAAAGCACTGGAGGCCAACAACGACAACCCGCAGGCATGGTACAACCTGGGCAACGCACTCATGGCACAGCAGCAGGACTCGGCCGCAGTGAAAGCCCTGGAACATGCCGCCGCCATCGAGACCAACCCGCTGCGAAAGGCGATGGCATATCACAACATGGGCGTCGTCTGCCAACACCACAAGATGTATGGCGAAGCCATCGATGCCTACAAGCAGGCACTGAGAAACAACCCGGCCGACAACGAGTCGCGCTACAATCTGGAACTTTGCAAACAACAGAAAAAGAAACAAGACCAACAGCAGCAAGACCAAAAGGAAAAGCAGCAGGACAAGAAAGGCGAAGACAAGAAACAGCAGCAAGACCAGAAAAAGCCTGAAAAGCAAAAGCCACAGGAGCAACAACAGCCAGAAAAGCCGCAGATGAGCAAGGACAATGCCGAACAGATGTTGAACGCTGCCATGCAGAAAGAGAAGCAAACACAGCGCAAGCTGAAGGAAGCCCAGCAGAAAGCAGGCTCGCGCAGCCTGGAGAAAAACTGGTAGAAACGGAAAGTTGAGAGCTGACAGCTGATAAATTGAAAAGATGAAAACGAAAGACAAGACATACCTGACACTGCTCTTGAGCCTGCTGGCCACGCTGACCGGCATGGCGCAGAGCTTCACGGCCAGCGGACCGCGCCATATAGACACGGGACGGCAGTTTCGTATCACATACACCATCGACACACAAGACGTGAGCGACTTCAGGGCAGGCGACATACCCGATGGACTGGAGGTGCTGATGGGACCAAGCACGTCGCGACAGTCGAGCTTCCAGATAGTGAACGGACACACCAGCCAGTCGTCAAGCATAACATTCACATTCATACTCGTAGCCACCAAAGCCGGCGACTACACCATTCCGGCTGCCACCATCAATGCTGGGGGAAAGAAGCTCATTAGCAACGCACTGCACATCCGGGCTGAAGGCGACGATGCCGACCCCGCGGCACAGGCTGGCAGCGGCAGAGGGCAGCAGCAGCGGCAGGGACGACAGGCCGACGAGATGCGTGAGGCAGGCTCAACTATTTCGGCCAAAGACCTGTATGTGACAGCAACAGCCTCGAAGCAGCATGTGCGCGAACAAGAGCCCGTGCTCATAACATATAAGGTATATACGCGCGTGGCACTGACACAGATGTCGGGCAAGCTGGCCGACATGAAGGGCTTCCACACACAGGAAATCGACCTGCCACAGCAGAAGACCTTCGCCGTAGAGAACGTGGGAGGACAGCAGTATAAGACCGTCACATGGAGCCAGTATGTGGTCTTCCCACAGGTGGCCGGCAAGCTGCAGATACCGAGTGTCTCGTTCGATGGCATTGTGGTGCAGCGCGACCGGACGATAGACCCCTTTGAGGCATTCTTCAACGGCGGTTCAAACTATGTGGAGGTGAAGAAAAAGGTGGTGGCCCCAGGCATAACGCTACAGGTTGACCCCCTGCCCGATCCGAAGCCGGCGGCCTTTGCCGGCGGCGTGGGCAGCTTCACCATCAGCTCGTCGATAGACAAGCAGCAGGTGAAGGCGGGCGACCCCGTGACGCTGCGCGTCGTGGTCAGCGGCCACGGCAACATGAAGCTGCTGCGCGAACCAACGGTCGAAGTGCCAAAGGATTTCGAACGCTATGATGCCAAAGTGACCGACAAGACAAAACTGACAACACGCGGCCTGGAGGGAAACATCATCTACGACTTCCTCATCGTGCCGCGCCATCAGGGCGATTATGAGTTGCCCGGACTGCAATATGCCTTTTTCGACCAGACAACAGGCAAATACAAGACACTGACCACCGCCCCCATACAGCTGAAGGTGGAGAAAGGGGCCGGCGGGAGTGGGCAGAGCCGCGACTTCCTGGGACAGGAGGACGTGCAGGAGCTGGCCAAGGACATACGCTTCATAAAAACGGGAGCTGCCAAGACCATGACCGAAGGGCCGCTCTTCGGCTCGCGCACATACTGGATGGCCATAGGCACACTGCTGCTCGTGTTCATAGTGCTGATGGTGGTCTTCCGCCGCAGGGCAATAGAGAATGCCGACATCGTGGGCCGCAGGGCCGGACAAGCCAGCAAGGTGGCCACGAAGCGTCTGAAGAAGGCACGCCGGCTGAAAGACACAGGCAACACGGCAGAGTTCTTCGACGAGGTGTTGCGCGCAATGTGGGGCTATGTGGGCGACAAGCTGAACATGCCCGTCGAGCAACTCTCACAAGAGAACATCAGCGACCGGCTGCGCCAGCGCAACGTTGACCAGCAGGCCATAAGCCAGTTTATCGATGCCCTGGAGGAGTGCGAGTTTGAGCGCTATGCCCCGGGCGATTCACAAGGAAACATGAACAAAGTGTATCAGAAGGCCGTCAGCGCCATTGAGCAGATAGAACAGAACATGAAGCGACGGCTGCACCGCCCGTCAACACAGGGGACAGCCCTGGCCATTGTCGCGCTGCTCAGCGTCATGCCGGCCCTGGGCATGGCACAGCCCGCTGACAGCCTGCCGACAAGACATGTTGCCGACAGCCTGCCCACGAAAGCGGAGGCTGCAAACAGGCTGCCCACAAAAGCACAGGCCGACAGCGCCTACATGCAAGGACACTATCAGCAGGCAATAGACCTGTACGAACAACTGCTGGGGCAGGGCAAGAGCGCCGCCATCTACTACAACCTGGGCAATGCCTACTATCGCACAGACGACATCACACGCGCCGTGCTGGCCTACGAACGCGCACAGAAGATGGCACCGGGCGACGACGACATCAGGTTCAACCTGCAAATGGCACGCGAAAAAACCATAGACAAGATCGTGCCGCGGTCGGAGATGTTCTTCGTCACCTGGTGGCACGCACTGGTCAACATGCAGAGTGCCGACGGCTGGGCCATGATGGCCATAGCAGCACTGGCCCTCGCCGTGGTACTGCTGCTGATATACCTCTTCGTGCAGCAGATATGGCTGCGAAAAGTCGGCTTCTTCGGAGGAGCAATGGCTGTGCTGACCTTCCTCATGGCCAACCTGCTGGCATGGCAACAGCAAGCCCAGGGGACAGCAAGCCCGGGGGCTATCGTTACTGCACCGGCAACAAGCGTCAAGAGCACGCCTGCCAAGGGAGGCACAGACCTGTTCATACTGCACGAAGGCTCAAGGGTGGACATCATCGACGACACCATGCGTGAATGGAAGGAAATAGAGGTGGCCGACGGCAAGCGCGGATGGATTGAAAAGAAACATATAGAAAGAATATGAGAATTGAGATTTGTTGTTTAGTTGTTTAGTTGTTTAGTCGTTTGGTTGTTTAGTTGTTTAGTTGTTTAGTTGTTTAGTTGTTTGGTTGTTCAGTTGTTTAGTTGTTTGGTTGTTCAGTTGTTTGGTTGTTTGGTTGTTTAGTTGTTTAGTTGTTTGGTTGTTTAGTTGTTTAGTTGTTTAGTTGTTTGGTTGTTTAGTTGTTTGGTTGTTTAGTTGATTGGTCGTTTAGTTGTTTGGTTGTTTGGTTGTTTGGTTATTTAATTTTTAATTTTTAATTTTTAATTTTTAATTTTTAATGTTTAATCTTTAATCTTTAATCTTTCGTCTTTCCGTTTTGCCCGACCTCGATCATAGTCTTCTTCTGCTGTTCAATGGCAGCACGTCGCTTTTCCTCGACGGACTGGCGACATCGCTGACCACGGCCACAACGTGGATACCGCTATACATCAGCCTGCTGTATGTTGTGGTGAAGAACAACGACCGCATGGCACAAATCGTGCTGATACTGGCAGCCGCCGGACTGTGTGTGTTGCTGTCAGGTACGCTGAACGACATCTTCGTCAAGCCAGCCGTAATGCGTCCGCGCCCAACGCACGACGCCATGATAGGTTATATGGTTGATGTGGTGGATGGATACAGGGGTGGGCCATACGGCTTCTTCTCATCCCACGCCGCCAACACGATGAGCATTGCTGTCTTCTTCTGCTGGCTCGTGCGTTGCAGGGAGTTGTCCGTCACGCTCGTCGTATGGTCGCTGGTCAACTGCTGGACACGCCTCTACCTGGGCGTGCATTTCCCGGGCGATGTTGCCGTGGGTATCGTCTGCGGAGCGGTGGTGGGCACGCTGGTATGGGGGCTGCTCTACGGTCTGTCGCAAATAAAGGTGGCACACAGGATTTTCACCGACTCAAAATATACACGCACGGGCTACCTGCGCCGCGATGCCGACGTGGTGGTGGTGACAATGACGCTGACCGTGGCATGGTGCATGGCAAGGGCATGCATGTACTGACAATTCTGAAGCACCGCAATGCCAAAGCCTGAAAAAATACATCAGAATCATAAAGCAACAGAAGATGAATCCCAAAGACATACATATCTGCGACTACAGCTATGACCTGCCCGACGAACGCATAGCGAAGTATCCGCTGGCCGAACGCGACCAGTCGAAGCTGCTTGTCTATGACGGCGGTAACATACAGACACAACACTTTGCCGACCTGCCATCGCTGCTGCCGCAGGGGTCGCTGATAGTGATGAACAACACACGAGTGATACGCGCCCGGCTGCGCTTCCACAAGCGGTCGGGGGCACAGATAGAAATCTTCCTGCTTGAGCCCTTGCTGCCGGCCGACTACGAGCAGAACTTCCAGACACGGCGGCAGTGCTCATGGCTCTGCATGATAGGCAACCTCAAGAAATGGCACGACGAGCAACTCGTCATGCAGGTCAGCCCCCAGCTGACGTTGACAGCCGTGCGTGCTGGCGGCACCGGACAGGGAGGCTCGCTGCAGGTCGACTTTCAGTGGACCACCGACCATAGCTTTGCCGAAGTGATAGAAGCCGTGGGAGAGCTGCCCATACCGCCATACCTGTCGCGACGCACCGAGCAGAGCGACCTCAGGACATACCAGACCGTCTATTCCAAAATAAAAGGCAGCGTGGCGGCCCCCACCGCCGGACTGCACTTTACGCCAAGCGTGCTGCAGGCCCTTGACCGGCGAGGCATAGAGCGGCAGGAGCTGACGCTGCATGTGGGAGCCGGAACGTTTAAGCCCGTGAAGAGCGCCGACATGGGCGGGCACGAGATGCACAGCGAGTATATCTGCGTGACACGACAGGTGCTGCAAGCCCTGCTGCGCCATCGCTGCCAGACAACCGCCGTGGGCACAACCTCGGTGCGCACCCTGGAAAGCCTCTACTACATAGGGGCCAAGATAGAGCACAACCCCGACATCGACGAGGGGCAGCTGCATGTGGGCCAGTGGGAGCCCTACGATGCCAGCTGCCCCCACGCCATCACCCCCGAGGGTGCCATAGAGAACATACTGGCATGGCTGGACCGCCACCAGCTTGAAGCACTGCACACATCAACGCAAATCATCATTGCGCCCGGCTACAGATACAAGCTGGTGCGAGCCCTTGTCACCAATTTCCACCAGCCACGTTCCACCCTGCTGCTGCTTGTCAGTGCCTTCATCGGCGACGACTGGCAGCGTGTGTATCGCTACGCCCTTGACAACGACTATCGCTTTCTCAGCTACGGCGACAGCTCGTTGCTCATACCCCGCACAAACTCTTAACGCCACAATTAGTCACCGTCTTACGATTCACAATATTTCTACATCTCCACATGTTTATACTGCTTCTGTTTGCTCTGCTGATGATAGGCACAAGCCGGCTGACGGGCATGGGCCGCGCGCCGGTGGCCATAGCCTTAGCCGCCGTAGGCTGGGTGGTTTATGTGGCCTGGGGGGCCGACTTTGTGGCGGTCAGCCACCCGGCCGACTACCAGCAGTATCTTGGCGGCGACAGCGCGACAAGCGAGACGGTCAAACAGTTTATCCAAGACAACATCTTCATTGTCTATGTGGGCCACGCCGCCTCGCTGGCGCTCTATCTGCTGGCCACGGGTACAATAGTGAAGCTGCTGGAACAGAATGGCTGCCTCGACTTTATTGTCTATCTCTGCCGCACGGCCTCTGCCCGGCAGATGCTTTGGCGCATTGTGACCGTGAGCTTCTTCATCTCGGCCAATCTTGACAACCTGACCACCACACTGCTCATGCTGACCGTGTTGCGCCAGCTGACGGACGGCCGACGCGAGCGCTGGCTGTTTGGCACGGCCATCGTGGTGGCAACATGCTGCGGCGGATGTTTCACCGTCATCGGCGACCCTGTGGGGCTGCTGCTGTGGGGGCAGGGGGCTGTCACGGCCACGGCCTTCTCGACCCGTCTGGCGCTGCCAGCTCTTTCAGCCTGCGCCATCGTCACGCTCATGCTGGGCCGCAACCTGCCCCACCGCATAGTGGGCAGCAGCCAGGTACTGCCTTACCGCGGCATCGACACGCGCCTGCGCCCCTGGCAGCGCTTCGGTATGCTGGTCACAGCCCTCGGCGGACTGTGGTTCGTGCCCACCTTCCACAACATCACACACCTCAGTCCCTTCCTCGGTGCCCTGTGTGTGCTGGCTGTGCTGTGGGTCATCAACGAGGCGTTCAGTACTCCATACACACCAGCCGGCTCTCAGCTCTCGACCTTCGGCTCGCCGCTCTCGGCCCTCACCTCGCAAGCTCAGCTTCTCTATGTGCTCGGCTGGCTGCTGGCTATGGGCGTGATGAAAGAGGCTGCCGTGTTCGACAATCTGGGCCACTGGCTTGCCCGCCTGCACATGGACGGCATCTGGAGCATAGGGCTGCTGTCGGCCATACTGAGCAGCGTGACAGACAGCATGGCCATTGCGGTATGTGATATTTCGCTGCACGATGTTCTCTCGCACTCTGACTTACAGCAGATGGCAGTGAACAGCAGTCTGTGGGGCAGCGGCAGCTATATGTCTCAGTTCTTGACGAATGGCGACTACTGGCCCGTGGTGGCCCTTTGCACGACAATGGGCGGACTGTTGCTGCCCATTGGCAACATGAGCGGACTGGCACTCATGGCCACCGAGCAGCTACACCCCTGGTGGTACATACGCCATTGTACGCCGGCTGTAGCTCTGGCCACACTGGTGGCCTTCGCAATACTGTTTTTTGAGAATTTCTTCTTCTGATAACCAGAACGCACAAATAGCTCTGACAACAACGAGAGCCATACAGACGTACATGCAGTACTCTGTATGGCTCTCGTTGTTAGCTGCTGGTCTATTCCGCAACCTGCATGCAGCCCGCAGGTGGCGGCTATTTGTTGGTGTCGCGCTTGTAAACTATCTGGAGCATGGGGAAGCTGGTGTTCTTCAGATTAACCTCCAGTATTCCCTTTTCGGTCTCAAACACAGCTTCCTTATGGTCGTCGCCGCCACCGGCACGCAACCAGGGCTTTCCGCCCAGCTCGTTCTGGAACTGACGGTAGAACACTGGATAGAGCTGACGCGTAGAGTCGTTGTAGGTAGCATGATACTCCTCAATGATATAGGCTATACCAGCCGTGTCGGTGGCCACATCGACGGTGATGTTCTGTTCGGCATCAATGATGAACAGCTTGGCGTAGGCAGAGTCGGTACGCGTGGTGTCTATCTGATAGCCGCGCTGCTGCAGCGAATCGACAAAGGCCTCAAACGGCGTGTTCATTGGTATGCCGTGGAAACTGAGATATTCGCGCTCTCCGCCTCCGCACGAGCTCACGAGAGCTGCGGCGGCCAGGAGGCCAAGTATTGATTTTTTCATGATATGATTTCAAATGGTGAGTGAATGATGGTGGGTGAAGTGGGTATGGTGGGTATTGTGGGTGTGGTGGGTGTGGTAGGTTCACTTTTTCACCGGTATGTCCTCAAGCGTTTTCTTGAGCAACTGCCAGAAAGGTTCTGCTGTGCTCCACAGGGCGCGCTCTGTGGTGGTGTGCGGCGAGCGCAAGGTGGGACCGAGGCTCACCACGTCGAGGTGTGGATACTTTCCCAGTATGACCGAGCACTCCAGGCCGGCATGGTCCACCTGCTGTATGCCCTCGCTGCCAAACATCTCTTTATATTCACGCAAGAGCAACTTCAGTATCTCTGAGTCGGGATTGGGATCCCAGCCGCCGTAGCTGCCCTCGGTCACGACCTTCATGCCGGCCATGCTGAAGCAGCTCTCCAGCGTGCGTGTCACATACCATTTCATGTCTTCACGGCTCGAACGGGCAAGTATCTGGATCTGAGCCTGACCATCGGCAATGTCGATGATGGCCAGGTTGCTCGATGTCTCGACCACGTCGGGATAGGCCGGTATCATGCGTACGACACCGTCGTGACAGGCATAGATGGCATCCACCAGGTTATCTTGTATCTCCTGCGGCACCTGCATCTTGGGCAGATCCACGTCCTCGCACAGCAGTTCGATGCCGTTGGTCTCTATCTGCTTAAACTCTTGGCAGAACGTGTCTAACCAGTCCTGGCACAGCTCTTTCAGCAGCCCTAAATTCTCCTTGGGCACTGTCAGCACGGTCTCAGCCTTGAAGGGTATGGCGTTGCGCATGTTGCCCCCATGCCATGTGGCCAGCCGTGCGTCGGTCTCTTCTATGGCCTGTCGCACCACCTGCACCATCAGCTTGTTGGCGTTGGCGCGTCCCTCGTTGATCTCCAGTCCGCTGTGGCCACCCCGCAGGCCCTTGACAGTAATCTTCACGGCCGCATCGTCGGGGTCGGTCTCCACCTCCTTGTAGCCCATGGAAGCAATCACATCGATACCGCCAGCCGAGCCAATGACAAACTTGCCCCAGGTCTCGCTGTCAAGGTTGAGCAGGATGTCGCCTTGCAACTCTCCCTCGGGCAGGTCGTTGGCACCATACATGCCCGTCTCTTCATCGGCTGTGATGAGTGCGTCTATGGGTCCGTGGCGTAAGGTTTTGTCTTCCATGACGCTCATTATGGCAGCCACGCCCAAGCCATCGTCGGCTCCGAGGGTGGTGCCACGAGCTTTCACCCATTCGCCATCTATCCACGGTTCTATGGGGTCTGTCTCAAAGTTGTGTTTCGACTCGGGTGTCTTCTGCGGCACCATGTCCATGTGTGCCTGCAGTATCACGCCCTTGCGTTTCTCCATGCCGGGGGAAGCCGGCTTACGCATCACGACGTTGCCAGCCGGATCAAGGAAGGCCTCGACACCGGCATCCTTGGCAAACTGAAGCAGAAACTGCTGTATCTTCTCTAAGTGGCCCGACGGGCGGGGCACCTGTGTCAGGGCGTAGAAGTTACGCCAAATGCACTGCGGCTGAAGGTTTAGAATCTCATTCATAGTAGTATAAATAATTAAAAGGTTATCAATGTGTTCTGAGTAATCTGAGTAATCTGAGTAATCTGAATAATCTGAGTAATCTGAATAATCTGAGTAATCAGAGTAATATGGAGTCACTCATAGTTCTAAAATGATTGCAAAAATAGAAAAAAAATCTCAGCATCGCCATCGCTTTGTATAAAAAATGCTGAATTTTATGTGATTTTAACAGAAAATGTTCAAGCTGTAAGGTTACAAGCTGTCATCCTCGGGCGCTCGGCCGTGCGGCGAATGCAAAGTTGCTCCTACCGCAACAGCCATTCTCCCGAAGGATAAAGATTCTTTTAGAAGAAAACATTGGCAGTTCCTAATGTGCAGACAAAGAAAAGAGGCGAACTCCCTTGACAGGTGTTCACCTCTGACAGAGCATGTCATGCCGGTCGGCGGCACGACTTTGTGGAGCTGGAGGGAGTCGAACCCTCGTCCGCGTGGGGAGACCATACGCTTTCTACACGCTTATTCCGGACTTCGTTTTCGTGCTGTGGCAAGACCCGGACCACCAACCACAACCTTAGCTTCTAAAGTTTCGCCTCTGCATCGAAGCCTGCAGTGGCTATTCCCGGTGTTGCTGCGCCGCCTGTTCCAGAGGACACGGGAACACGTCCGTGGGGCGACGTCTCGTCCCTGCGCCTTGCGCTGGGATAAAGCCTCAAACTACTATACTTCGTTTAGGCAGCGAGAGCATACTCGTTGTTGCCAATTAATTTTTTGTCAGCTCTGATTAAGGAGAGAACCAACCAGTCTCCGCGTGCTTACATACCACCTCGTCCCACCGTCAAGTCCAGTCAGCCCCATATCCCGACAGTGTGCCGAAAGGCATTATCTGCGTGCAAAGTTAGGTGTTTTTTCCGAAACTACCAAATTTTTGATACTTTTTTCGTGCCATTCGTATGAGTCTTGTCATTCGTATAATTCTTTTTAATTCGTTGTCTTAAAAAATGATTGTAACTTTATGTAGTACCAGTTCCTAATATACTCACGGCTGTCATGCCGTGGTGAAGTTGCAATATAGGTTCCGCCCGGGTACAAAACAGTCCCCGCCCGGG
>JAILBT010000015.1 GCA_024680755.1 Prevotella sp.
TGAAAAGGAAACTTTGTTTTCCTTTTGCATTTCACTCGACTTTTCGTAACTTTGCGATAAATCGCGAAGTTGCTGGCACTCGGAAATGAAAAGAAAAAACAAGTTTTTCCTTTTGCATTTCACTCATTTTTTGTAACTTTGTAAGAGCTTGCAAGATTTCTTTATATAAAGGAAGTCTGGGGGATTGAGGAAAAACTGGGTTACGAATTGGAGACCGTTCTTGCGTCCCGTTGGTAGCAAGCGGCAAAGCCGAACACATTGAGCAATTTGTAGCAGAACGTGGAATTGAGCGCTCGGCTTTGCCGCTTGCTACCAACGGGACGCAAGAACGGTCTCCAAATCGTAACCTTGTTTTTCCTCAAATTCCCAAACTACCTTTATTTAAAGAAATCCTGCGAATTCTCACAAAGTTACGAAAAGTCGAGAGAAGAACAAAACAAGCTTGCTTGTTTTTTCTTCCGAGACGGAGTACCTTCGCGCTGAAAGCGCAAAGTTACGAAAAGTCGAGAGAAGAACAAAACAAGCTTGCTTGTTTTTTCTTCCGAGACGGAGTAAGTTCGCCACGCAGTGGCAAAGTTACGGAAAAACGAGAGCAATGCAAAAGAAAAACGCCAGTTTTTCGTTTTGCATTGCCGAGTGCCAGTAACTTCGGCGGAGCCAAAGTTACATAATCTTAATGACGGTCTCTGAGCATTGGTGTTCAGAGACCGTCATGTAAAGTTCTGTATCAATCAAAAATAATTCAAGCTGTAAGGATATAAACTGTCATCCTCGGGCGCTCGGTCGGATTTGCAATCCGACCGCTGCGAGTATAAGGATTCTCAATCCGATAAATATCTTTAATTGCATTGCAAATGCTGATATTCGGTGCGGCCGGATTGCAAATCCGGCCGAGCGGCAATCAGACCGAGCGGCCGAGCGGCGGCCAACCTTACAGCTCGAAAATAATTCGTATAATTCGTGAAATTCGTTTTAATTCGTTGTCTTAACAAATAACAGTAGCTTCGGGTTTGTGTCGCCTGCTATCTGACCACCACCTTCTTTCCCCTCATCACATACACGCCGCGGGGCAGTCCGTCGGTGGTGTAGGCATTGCGGCGCAGGATGCGTCCGTTCAGGTCGTAGATGTCGGCAGGCCGGTCGTTGTCGGCAGCCACACCGTTGATGCCGGTGTCGATGTTCTGCACGAAGAGCAGACCCTCTGACAGGCGCGTTGTGTCCCAAGTGATGCCTCCCTGCATGTCAAACTGCGGTGTGCCCCCGATGGTCTCGGCGCGGAAGATACGTATGCTGTCGCCCACCTGCAGACGGTTGTTCTGTGTCGGACTCAGGCGTATGGTCCCGTCCAGGGTGAGCGTCCTGACACCCTCTATGGCGGTGCAGCCGTTGACGGAGGCAGTGGCGCAGCGGTTGCAGTTGACCAGCAGTACGCCCGTTTCGGCGATGGTCACGTCTTTGCCGGCAAAGAAGATGGTGCCGGTGGTGGCCGTTTCCACGATGCCGCCGCGGATGGTGCCGTTCACGGTCACGCTGCTGTTGGTCAGGGCATTGGTGCTCTTGTTGTTGCCGGTCAGCATGGCCCCTTCGTTCACCACGAGACGTCCTGTGCCCAGCATGGTCGAAGAGTTGACAGCCAGCTCGCCCTCGCTCACGGTGGTCGAGCCGGTGTTGGTGTTGGCGGCGCCCCATGTCACCTTGCCGCTGCCCACCTTCACCAGGTTGGCATTAGCCGTGACGCGCACCGTGGTGGTCCAGTTGTCGTCGTTGCCCACCTGCCATGTGTTGGCCCCCACGGTCGAACCGTTGCTGAAGGTGCACGAGCCGCCCAGCCGTCCGGTGCCGCTTACCTTGCCTATGCGGAAGGTGCGTCCGCTGTTCTGCACCTCCACCGTCTCGGCGATGTCCATCGTTCCGAGCGGCATGCCCGACGACGTGTTGAGCGTGAAGCGCAGCACGGCGGGGTCGTCGAGGCTCGACGTGGGTTTGAGCGTACCTGCAAACTGGCTGAAGTCGCACTGCACGGGGGTGCGAGTGGCATAATAGTTGGTGCCTTTCTCCGTGACGCAATAGGCGGTCAGGGTGCCCTCGCCCGTCAGCTTGTTGGTGTAGGTAGAGCGGTTGGCCATATACCACGAGCCTGTCTTGCCCGCAGGCACATGTATGTTGTAGGCGGTGCCCGTGTTCTCACGCAGCGTTCCACCCTGATATTCTACGACCTGCGCCGGCACGTTGGCATTGACACACTGCACGGTGCCGCCGGCTATCACCATGCGCTGCAGTCCGCTGTTGGGTGTGTTAAGCTTCATCCAGCCGCTGCCGCGCTTGGTGAGCGTGGTGCCCGACATGACGCGGTCGGCTATGAAGTCGGCCGTGTTGTTGATGGCACCTCCCTGCTCGCCGGCAAACTGTATGGCCGAGCCATTGGTTACGGCGGCCGTGGTGCGCAGCTCGCCTCCGTTCTCGATGACAAACTTCGATGGCACTGTCGTCACGCCGCCCAGGTTGCCCTTGGGCTGGTTGGCGTTGGCCAGCGACGAGACGACCACCGTACCGCCCGAGATGCGGTTGCCGCCGGTGTAGGTGTTGTCGTTGCGCATGGTGAGCTGGCCGCTGCCACGCTTGACGAGAGTGGTCTGGCCCACCAGGGCACCTGTGCCTGCGAAGATATATGGCTTGGTGTTGTCCACCTCCACGGTGTCGGCCTCAAGCTCTCCGGCCAGGTTGATGGTGGTATGGGTGTCGCTGTTGTTGAAGATGACGTGGTCGCCGGTGACGAAGACGTTGCCCGTCGAGGCGCTGTCGGCCGCCAGGGTGAAGTTGGCAGCGCCGGCCATGTCCCACACGTCGCTCTCGGCTCCGTTCCAGACGATGGTGGTTGCATCGCGCAGACCGCTGACCTCAAGGTAGAGCTGCGTGCCGTCGGTCAGCAACTGTGCTTTCTTGTCGGTGCCAATGCCTTCTATGCGTATGCTCGACAGCGCGCCCTGCACGCTGCCCACGGTGCCGAGCAGGTAGCGCCCCTCGGCCAGCTCGGTCTCGGCCCCAAGGTGTGGCACAAACTGGAACACAGGTGTCAGATACTGCGGCCCGTACTGCCAGTCCTTGGTCTCGATGGCCATGAACGATGTGTTGAGCTGGTCGGCCTGCAGGCCATCGGTGTAGATGTCGAACACCACGCGCGCTCCGAAGCCCAGCACGAGCGTGTCGGTGGTCACGGTGCCGCGATGGTCGGCGCCGCCGGGCCGCAGCTGCGCGGCATAGTCCATCTTGATGCTGCGGAAGCGTCCGCCGTCAGAGTTGAGCGTGGCGAAGCGGTTCAGCCACAGCGGCGAGGCGAGCAGCGTGCCGTCGAAATTGAGCGTTCCGGCCCAGATGTTGGTCTCGCCGGTATATGTCTGGGCCACGGCGGGCAGGGTCAGCGTGCCGTCGCCCTGCTTCACCAGACGCATGGCACCGCTGAAGGCCGCCCCGCTGACGGTGCAGGTGTAGTAGCTGCGGTCTATCTTGGCGTTGCCGTTGGTGATGGTGCTGTTCGTGCCTTGCACCCACGAGGGGACGTTGAACGTCACCATGTATGGCTGTGCACCCTGGCTGACGCTCACCTGCATGTCGTTGGTCTCGCAGAGCAGCAGGTGCTGACCGTTGAGCTCCGTGGTGATGTTGCCGCCGTCGGCCACCTCGGTGCGGCCCGTCATGGTCAGTGGCGGCGGTGCCACGGTGATGCCCTCCAGTTCGCCCAGGAAATAGCTGGTGTGGGGTGGCTGGTTGTAGCCCATCGACTCCCAGACCATGCCCTGGCGGTACTGATGGTCGTGCCAAAGGGTGTAGTTGCGCCATGCGGTGGGCATGTTGGTGGTGTAGATGCGCACATATCGGTTGTCGCTGGTGCGGGCGATAATCTCTTCGCGCCAGTCGCCCAGCACGTCGCCTACGGCCGACGGCGTGTTCTTCGTCCAGTTGCAGTTGGCCGTGCCGTCGGCGGTGAAGACGATGCTTCCGTCGCCCTTGAACACGCGGGCGGCTCCCTCGCGCGAGCTGGCCCCGTCGAGTCCTTCCTCCAGCAGGTCGCCGTCCCAGTAAATGCGCCAGTTGTTGGTAAAGCCGCCGGGACCGCCGGCAATGACCTTGTCGGCCACACACGACACGGTGCCCGACTGCGACGAGTGGCCCATAGCCCCCGGGTAGTCGTTAGAGAAATTGCCACACAGGGCACGGCCGTCGTCGCTGGTCGACTGCATGCGGTAGTAGATCTTCGACGTGGTGGCATCGCGGTAGTTCATGGCGGGGCGGTCTTCGTTGCAGGCGAAGATCTCCTGGCCGTGGCGGTAGGGGTCGAAGTCTGAACAGTGCTGTGCGTCGCCATGCCCCAGTCCGGTTGACGACAGGCCCTTGCCGTTGTCGTCGATAACCATCGAACCGAAGCAGATCTCGTCGCGGCCGTCCCAGTCAACGTCGGCAATGCCGAAGTTGTGGTATCCCTGGCCGAAATAGACGCCTGAGTTGCCGCTCTGCCATTCCCAGTAGAGCGACAGCTTGTGGGTGGCGGGATCGACCGAGAAGGCCTTCATGTGGTGCTTCGTGTAGCAGCCGCGTCCGAGGAAGATGAAGGGGTGGCGTCCGTCGAGGAAGGGGGCACCGAAATAGTGCTTGGTGGAACGGTGGCCATAGCCGTCGCCCCAGTCAGAGGCAGCTCCGCGCGGCAGCGGATAGGGCATCCAGAGGGCCCCGTTAGAGCCTATAGGGTAGGGCTTACCCGTCGCGCCGTCGAGATAGAGCAGATATTCGGCACCGCTGTTGGTGTATGTCATGTTGGCCGTCTGCTGCACGCTGCCGCGCGTGTTAACGTTCATGTTGCCTATCTGCGTGGTGGTGCCGTCGGCGTGGTGGATTATCATGTTGTCGGCACCGCGCATGAGTATCTCGGCGCGGCCGTCGCCATCCCAGTCGTAGCCCACGGCGTCATACTGCTCGTCGGGGCCGCTGACCATGTTGGGCCCCAGGTCGATATACCAGAGGCGCTCGCCGTTAATCTTGTAGCACTCCAGATGGTTGTAGGCCGAGTCGTTGGCCACGCTCGACCCGTCGGGGCCGTAGTTGCGCTTCAGTATGAACTCTGTCACCCCGTCGCCATCGACATCGGCCAGGGCAATGTCGTTGATGTTATAGTCGGCTGTGATGTCATGGCCGCGACGCGAGAGTATGCTCTTCACGGCAAACTGCCTGTACTGCTGGCTCTGCCGGCCCACCTCGGCGCTTTTGGCCTGCTCCACGCCGCGCACCACGGCGGCCACCTGATAGCGGCTGCCTACGGTGCCCTGAGGGTCGGTGTAGCACGACACGGACAGCGGCTCGGCGTTGACCTTCACGCCGTTGCGATAGAGATTGTATCGCGTGTCGTAGTACTCCTCGGCGAAGATACGCCAGCTGACAAAGCTGCCCGAACCCGACGGCACGGCCACCAGGCCGCGGTCGAGCTGGTCGGTGACGCGCTGCGCACCGACACCCGCCGCCACAAGCAGCAGGAGGGATAGTAAGATAAGTTTTTTCATTGTGTTGATGTGGTTGATGTTATCTGCGCACAAAAATATGAAAAAAAAACTGACAGGCGCTGACCGTACGGTTAATTTTAGTTAATTGGCGGTAATATGAAAAAAAATGCGTAACTTTGCGCGCAGTTAGGTCAGAACGACACTGCCGCCGGCACACAGCTTCGGCTCAGACAGCACGGGGCGGCACAGCTGTTGTCGAACATCATACACACAGAAAGCAATGCACATAGCCATATCAGGAAACATAGGCAGCGGAAAGACCACACTGACGGCCATGCTGGCCCGCCACTATGGCTGGCAGGCCCGCTACGAGGCCGTGGACAACAATCCCTACCTGGAAGACTACTACAAGGACATACACCGATGGTCGTTCAACCTGGAGGTCTATTTCCTCAAGGAGCGCTTCCGCGACCTGCTGGACATTGCCCGCTGCCCCCACACCGTGGTGCAAGACCGCACCATCTACGAGGGCGTGTATGTGTTCATGGAGAACAATAAGGACATGGGCAACCTGACCGAACGCGACTACGAGACATATATGGAGCTGTTTCAGCAGATGACCGACGTGGTGCACATGCCCGACCTGATGATATACCTGAAGGCATCGGTGCCACACCTGGTGGCAAACATCTGGCAGCGGGGGCGCGACTACGAGCAGAGCATACAGATAGACTATCTTGAGAACCTGAACCGGCGCTACGACGACTTCATACGCAAGCGCTACCCGGGACGCGTCATCACCATCGACAAGGATGCGCTCGACTTCAAGAACAACCCGAAAGACTTCGCACAGATAGTGGACCGCATCGACCACGAACTGTACGGACTGTTCTCGTAAAACCTAAAGTAATCACCTTTTCACTATACCATGCACATTGCAATAGCCGGAAACATTGGCAGCGGCAAGACCACGCTGACGCGACTGCTGGCCCGCAGATACGGCTGGACGCCGCGCTACGAGCCCGTGGACAACAACCCCTACCTGGAAGACTTCTACAGCGACATGAAGCGATGGTCGTTCAACCTGCAGATCTATTTCCTGAACAAACGCTTCAAGGAGGTGGTTGAGATTTCACGCTCTGAGGACACTATCATTCAGGACCGCACCATCTTCGAAGACGCACGCATCTTTGCACCAAACCTGCACGGACAGGGCATGATGAGCGACCGCGACTTCCAGAACTACACCGACCTGTTTGACCTGATGATCTCGCTGGTCAAGCTGCCGGACCTGATGATATATATACGCTCGAGCATACCCACCCTGGTGGAGCAGATACAGAAGCGCGGACGCGAATACGAGCAGTCGATGCGGCTCGACTACCTGAAAGGTCTGGAAGATCGCTACGAGAAATGGATAGCCGAATATAGAGGTCCGCTCATCATCATCGACGGCGACACATGCAAGTTTGGCGACAATCCAAAAGACTTGCAGCACGTCATAGACCTGATAGACGCCAAGCTTTTCGGCCTCTTCCCCATCGAACACTGAGCTGTCTGCCCAAACCACCAAATCCCCAAATCCCCAAATCCCCAAACGCCCAAACACCCAAACGCCTAAACGCCCAAACACCCAAACCACCAAACGCCCAAACCACTAAACCACCAAATACCCTTCCCATAGCACCGCAGATCGACATATATACCGAGGGCGACACCCTGCCGCCACTGGCCGAAGGCAGCTTCTTCCACAGTGCCAATTTCTTCGGCCTCTGTCTTGTCACGCCACGCCTGCAACCC
>JAILBT010000029.1 GCA_024680755.1 Prevotella sp.
ACCAAAAATTTGCCAAATATGCACAAGAGTCAGTATGTCTGCAGGCGTAAATAACAGCTTGAGGTTTTTGCTTACTGGCGAAAGGCTTTTTGCCTACAGGCGAAAGGTCTTTTGCTTACAGGCGAAAGGCCTTTCGCTTACAGGCGAAAACCGCAGGGAGGCCTGTTTTGTACCTGAACGGGGCCTGTTTTGTACCTGAACGGGGCCTGTCTTGTACCTGGGCTACGACATGACGACTGTGGGCACGCGGTATGCCTCAGTCTTTTACAATGCGTTTCCTACCCTGGCTGACATACAGTCCGGCATGGGCGCGGTTGCGACTGACGCGGCGCCCCTGCAGGTCATACAGCTGTGCGTCGTCACGGCGGCTCGTGTCGCTGATGGCTGTCACGGCCGAGCTGTCATCGTTGACGTATGCGAACGACACGGTGCCGTCGTCGCTCTCCTGTATGTTGAGCAGCCGCTGCTGGTCGCTCTCGCCTGTGTACCATGCTATGCTGTTCAGCTGACTGACGGCCTCGCTGCCCGGAAACACTGAGGCAGCGTGGAAGGCGTAATAGGCGTTCTGCTGGTCGGGCGTCTCCACGTCGTAGCCGCTGAAGTAGCCGCCGCCAGCCGGGATGAACGTCATGCGCGAGTGGCCGATGGTGTTGTTGACGCTGTTGCTGCCAAGGGCGAAAGCCGATGCGTCGTAATCGACATGCGTGACGAGCATACCGTGTGCGCCCAGCGCCTGGCACAGCCGCCTGTTCCAGCCCTCTTGCTGCAGGTTCTGCACGATGAGGTATTCGCGGCCCGTGGCGTCAGCGGGGTTCATTATGCGGTATGCCTGTCCCGGGCGCTCGGTGGCATCCAGGCTGCGCAGCTCCACCAGCCGGCTCTCGCTCAGCGTGTCTATCTGCAGCCAGCCCATAGCCTCGCGCTCCCAGGCGGTGTAGGCCACGGGCACATAGCCGTTCTGCACATACTCGCCGTTGTCCATCACGTCGAAATACTCCATCGAGGGGTTGCGTGCGTCTTGTGCCGCTGTCGATGTGGGGTAGAAGTCGGGCAGTCCCAGACAGTGGGAGAACTCGTGGCAGAACAGTCCGATGCCGTTTATGCGCGGTGTCTGCCAGACGGTCTCGTTCATGCACAGCTCGCTGTGGACGCCATAGCGTGCCACCCGCTTGCCGTCGTATGTGCCGCCGCTGACGACGCCGCTCTTGGGCCAGATGCTCTCACTGGGGCCGCCGGTGCTCTCGCCCCAGCCGGCATAGATGACATAGACCAGATCGACATTGCCGTCGTCGTTGGCATCATACTGCGAGAAGTCAACACCCGCAGCATGGGCCAGAGCACACACCTCGGGTATGAAGCGCGACATGTTGTCGCCCTTGCCGCTGCCGTAGTCGGCCATCTTGCCCGAGAGGTGTACGGGGGCGGTCACGTCAAACTGCGGCACAAACAGTCCGCCGCTCATGTCGCTGAAGTATTTCCTGACAGAGCCCTCGTTGCGCGACAGCGAAGCGTCGGCCTCGTGTGTGGGCTTTCCCTCTGCCTGGTTCAGGTAGAGG
Organism: Prevotella sp.; assembly: GCA_024680755.1. Lineage (GTDB taxonomy): Bacteria > Bacteroidota > Bacteroidia > Bacteroidales > Bacteroidaceae > Prevotella. Next base: position 1,557 of record JAILBT010000029.1, read on the forward strand.
TCGAAGATCTGCTGTGTCGTCGCGTCGTCGTGCATGAAGGAGCGGTCTTGGAAATCGGCCAGCAGCACCAGCGCCCTTGGTGTGCCTGTGTGGGGGAAGAGCGTGCCCGACACCTGCACCGGCTCGTGGCGCGGGGCCATGCGCAGGGCGTTGAGCTGCTCGCGCTCGTCGGCCGTTGCTTGCCGGTAGATGCCGTCGTGCAGGGTGAGCAGGGTGCCGTCGGGCGTGGTGACCCAGTGGCAGTGCTCGTCGCCGTGCAGCATGACGGTGATGAGCTGCCCGTCGGCCTGGCGAAGCGTGACGGGGGCGGGGTAGGCCTTGGCTGCGTGTGCCGACGTGGCAAGCAGCAGGGAGGCCATGATGGTCAAGGCGTGTTTCATGATGTGGTGTTGTTCGTGGCAAGCCGGCCGGCAGCCCGATGTGCGTGAGTGCCGGCCTGCCGGAGTGTTTATTGCTTGATGTTAGGTTCTTCCAGTCCGAGACCCTTCTTGCGGTCAACCACCTTCAGCGCCAGTCCGAGCACGAGGGCGGCCACGCCCAGGCAGGCCAGCATGACGAGCGGCGCGGTGTAGTCGAACTGTGTGGGGTCTGTCACGCCAGGGTTGGTGGCATCGAGCACCTTGCCTATGAGCAGCGGGAAGAGCCAGAGGCCGATGTTCTGTATCCAGAAGATCAGGGCGTAGGCCGAGCCGATGACCTTGGCATCGACCAGCTTAGGCACCGACGGCCACAGCGAGGCCGGCACCAGCGAGAACGACGCTCCGAGCACGAGTATGGTGGCGTAGGCGATGATGATGCCTCCCACGGGCGACATCTTGAAGGCCGGCAGCACGAAGGCGAAGGTCAGGTGGCAGCCGATGAGCAGCAGCGAGCCCAGCACGAGCATGGTGGCAGCCTTGCCGTGGTGGTCGAGGTAGGAGCCCAGGATGGGCGTGATGAGCACGGCCAGCAGGGGGAACACGGCGAAGATCGACTCGGCCGACTGGCGCATGTAGCCCATGTAGCAATAGACCACGAGCGACGCAATGCTGACGGCCAGCAGGCTGAACCGCGCCGACGACCGCTTCTGGAAATTGCTGGCAAAGCCCGTGGCTGCCACTATCAGCATGATGACATACTGCCAGATGGTGACCTGGGGCGAAGCCCAGAACGACCCGTCGGCCGGGGCCTCAAGCGTCAGGTTACACTGCAGCATGTTGACGGCATATTTCTGGAAGGGGAAGATGGCCGAATAGTAGAGCACGCAGAGCAGGGCAACGAGCCAGAAGCCCTGGTCAGACAGTATCTTGCCTATGTCGGACACCTTGAAGGGGTCGTCTTTCTCCTCGGCCTCACCGGTCTGAGCGTCCAGCTTCCGGTCCATCACGAAATAGACGATGGTCATTATCAGGGCTATGCACATCAGCACCACGCCGAAGGCCACCGAGCGCGAAACGCTGACCTGTCCGCCTAAGCGGGCGAAGAAGGGCGAGAAAATCATACATGTGGCTACGCCGAGGCGGGCCAGGGCCATCTCGGAGCCCATCGCCAGCGCCATCTCGCGGCCCTTGAACCATTTCACGATGCCGCGCGACACCGTTATGCCGGCCATCTCGCAGCCGCAGCCGAAGATCATGAAGCCGCAGGCGGCAAACTTGGCCGAAGCGGGCATACCGCTGTAGAAGGGACTGACGCCCAGCTCGTCGAACACGGGTATGTAGTTGAGGTTGTCGGTGAACCAGTGTTCCAGGCCAGAGCCGATGAAGCTATCGCTCACGGCATACCATTTCACACAGGCTCCGACCAGCATCACAGCGGCCGAGAGCACCGCCGTGAAGCGAACGCCCATCTTGTCGAGAATAATGCCGGCGAAGATAAGGAAGAAAGCAAACACGTTGAGGAATACCTCCGACCCCTGCATCGTGCCGAAAGCGGTAGAGTCCCAGCCGCGTGTCTCCTGCATCAGGTCCTTGATGGGCGACAGTATGTCCATGAAGATGTAACTACAGAACATGGCCAGCGCCAGCAGCAGCAGCGCCGACCATCTCATTGCTGCCGAGTCGCGCAGCGTCTTTTGAATAGCTTGTGACATGATTATGTTTTGTTGTTGATTTCTCTGATTGCTCCGATTTCTCTGATTACTCTGATTACTCCGATTTCTCTGATTACTCCGATTACTCTGATTACTCCGATTTTTCCGATTACTCCGATTCCTCTGATTAGAACTATCGGCCGCGAAATTACTGCTTTTTATCCGAACAGCCAAATAATCTGCCGGCTTTCTCTTTTTTTCGGCGGTCATGCAGAGGCTGGAGAGCCTTGCCTTTCCGCTTTTGATGCTGCGAAATTTGGCCGTTAATAAAATAAGTGCTACCTTTGCACCCGATATTGCGAAGGCGCAACGCCCCCGCAGCATTGCTCAGACAAAACAAAACCAACATCGAATAAAGACTTATGACAAGCAACCGACTCCTACTGTGTGCAGCCACGGCCCTGACCACACTGCAGCTACAGGCGCAGGTCGTCATCGACATCGATGCCGCACAGCGCGGGCCCAAGATCAGCTCCACACACTATGGCATCTTCTTCGAGGACATCAACCATGCTGCCGACGGCGGCCTCTACGCCGAGCTGATACGCAACCGCTCGTTTGAAGACGGGCCGGCATACGGCAAGCCTGCCGACATGCAGGCATGGTCAACATACGCTCCGGCTGGTGCCGAGCTGAAAGCCCGTCTGATACAGCCTACAAAGAAGACCCGGCTGCTGAACAGCAAGCAGCAGAACGCGCTCGAGCTGACCGTCAAGGCCAGCGCACAGGCCCAGGTGTGCCTCGTCAACGAGGGCTACTGGGGCATCAACGCCGTCATGGGCCGACAGTACCGGCTGTCGTTCTGGGCCAAGGGCAAATACAAGGGCGGTATCAAAGCCACGCTATGTAACAGCGACGGCAGCACCGTCCTGGCCGAAACGGATGTCAAGGCTGTGCTGTCGGCAAAGCAGTGGACCAAATACGCCGCCACGCTGCGTGCCACGGGCAACGACCCCAAGGCGCAGTTCGCACTCGTGTTCGACGGCCAGGGCACCGTGCAGCTTGACATGGTCAGCCTGTTCCCGCCGACGTTCAAGAACCGCGAGAACGGCATGCGTCCCGACCTGGCTGATATGCTGCTACAGATGAAGCCTAAGTTCATGCGCTTCCCCGGTGGATGCTTCGTCGAGGGACAGATCTCGCCCGACAACGCCTTCCGTTGGGAACGAACCATCGGACCCATCGAGGAGCGCAGCGGACACTGGAACGTCAACTGGGGCTACCGCACCACCGACGGCATTGGCTTCCTGGAATATCTGCAGCTGGCAGAGGACCTGGGAGCAAAACCGCTCTATGTGGTCAACGTGGGCCTCTGGCACGGCGGACTGACACCGGTCGATTCGCTGCAGCCCTGGATTGACGAGACTCTGGCCGCACTGGAGTATGCCAACGGGCCCGTGACATCTAAGTATGGTGCCATGCGCGCACGCGACGGACACCCAGAGCCCTTCAACATCGAATACCTTGAGATAGGCAACGAGAACAACCAGCCCGACCCGCGACAGCAGAGCGACCGCTACTACGAGCGCTTCCGCCTGTTCAAGCAGCAGGTGCTGGCCAAATATCCGAACATGCACCTCATTGGTAATGTCGTGGCATGGGGCGACGACAACCCACGATGGGAGTCGGACGAGAGCGTCGAGCTGATTGACGAGCACTACTACCGGACACCGGCATGGTTCTCTGACCGCTTCAACAAGTACGACAGCTACAGCCGCAGCGGAGCGAAGATATATGTCGGTGAGTATGCCGTGACCAGCGGCTTCGGCAACCTGGGCAACCAGCACGCCGCCCTGGGCGAAGCCGTGTATATGATGGGCATGGAGAACAACTCCGACGTGGTCGTCATGAATAGCTATGCTCCCATCTTCGTCAACGAGAACGACGCCAAATGGCGGCCGGATATGATACGCTTCAACTCGAGCCGCGTCATGGGCACGCCCAGCTACTATGTGCAGCAGCTGATGGCGCAGAACATCGGTACGCAGGTGGTGCGCGTCAGCCAGCATAACCCTTACGACCTGCAGAGCCGCACCGCCGTCACACCGGCCCACAGCCGCTGCGGATATGCCACATGGGCCACGCAGGCCAGCTATACCCACCACGACCCGCTGCCTAAGACCGGCAGGCCCGAGATGATCTATGGCGACTGGCAGATGGCGGCCGGCGACATACTGCAGCAGACCGGCGACAAGGAGGCTTGCCTGGCCATGTGTAACCACGTCATCGACTCTGACCACTACACCATACATTGCCGCGCACGCAAGGACGGCGGACGCGAGGGCTTCATCATCGTGTTCAACTATACAGACCAGAACAACTACTGTTGGGTCAACTTCGGTGGCTGGGGCAACACTCAGCATGGCATAGAAATGGTTTGCGACGGCGCTAAGTCGCAGGTGGCAACACGGCGCGGCAGCGTGGAGCAGGGCCGATGGTACGACGTGCGCCTCCAGGTGGCGGGCGACAGCGTCAAGGCATGGCTCGACCGCGAGCTCGTGTTCGACACCGTGTTGCGCCGAGAGAGCAACGCCGGACTATGGTCGAGCGCCACCATCGACGAGCAGACAGGAGAGCTGATAGTGAAGATAGTCAACACCTCTGACCAGATGCTGGCCTCCGACCTGCGCCTCAGCCATTTCATGCCGGCAGCGGCCTGTGTCACCCGCCTGGCCACCGACAAGGGCAGCAACGAGAACTCGCTTGAACAGCCCACGGCCATCGTGCCTACCGTCAGCTCGCTCAACGTCGATGGCAACACCGTAGGCGTGCAGCTGCCGCCCTATTCGCTCAACATCGTGCGCATACGGCCGCGGCTGCAGCTCGGACAGAACCCCGTGCTGCCCGAGTTTCATGCCGACCCCGAGATACTCTTCCACGACGGACGCTACTATATCTACTCCACCACCGACGGCGCACCGGGCTGGGGCGGCTACTACTTCACCTGCTATTCGTCGGCCGACCTGAAACAGTGGCGCTATGAGGGCGTGTGCCTCGACCTGAAGCGCGACACGCGCTGGGCAAAAGGCAACGCCTGGGCACCGGCCGCCGTCGAACGCAACGGCAAGTTCTACCTCTACTACAGCGGCGACGAGGGCAGCCGCAAGGCCATCGGCGTGGCCGTGAGCGACAGCCCAGCCGGACCCTTCCGCGACTTCGGACAGCCCATCGTCAACAGTCTGCCCAAAGGTCAGACTCACGGGCAGCAGATAGATGTCGACGTGTTCATCGACGACGACGGACAGGCATACCTCTACTGGGGCAACGGCTATATGGCCGGTGCACGCCTCAACGCCGACATGACCAGCATCGACACCGCCAGCGTCACGCTGATGACACCGCAGGGGGGCAGCAAGCGCGACTATCAGTATCGCGAGGCGCCATACGTGTTCAAACGCGAGGGTAAGTACTATTTCCTTTGGTCCGTAGATGACACCGGCGACGCCAACTACCATGTGGCCTACGGCACGGCGCAACAGCCCCTCGGACCGATAGAGGTGGCCCGGCAGCCCGTGGTGCTGATACAGCGCCCCGAACAGCAGATCTACGGTCCGGCCCACAACAGCGTGCTACAGCTGCCCGGAACCGACGAGTGGATTATCTGCTACCACCGCATCAACCCTGACTATATGAACCGCAAAGACGGGCCCGGCTTCCACCGTCAGGTGTGCATAGACCGTCTCTACTTCAACGCCGACGGAACCATCGTGCCCGTTGAACCAAGAAAATAACTGTCACCATGCAAGACAAACCTCGACTGCTGCACGTCTTGATAGGCACCACGCTCGGTGCCGGCTTCTGCCCTGTGGCGCCAGGCACAGCCGGTGCCGTGGTGGGCGTGGCGGTGTGGGCCGTGCTGCAGTGGCAGCTGACGGCAACGACGCTGATGGCAACGATGGCCGTGCTGACGCTACTGTTCACCCTGCTCGGCGCATGGTCGGCCACACACCTGGAGCGCTACTGGGGCCCTGACCCCTCGCGCGTCGTAATGGATGAGACGGTGGGCGTATGGCTGCCGCTCGTCATCGTCGGGCCAGGACAGTGGTGGCAGGCAGTGGCTGCGCTGGCCCTGTTCCGCTTCTTCGACATTGTGAAACCACTCGGTGTCAGGCGCATGGAACAGCTGCCGGCAGGCATAGGTGTCATGGCCGACGACGTGCTGGCCGGCATATACAGCCTGATCATCATAGCCGCATGGCAGCTAATGCTGACCCGGGGCATCTGCTGAACACAATGACATGGCTGGACTGAGGAACAGAATATGGACTTTCTGTAAGGCGCAGATGTCGTCGCAAGTGGCAAGTGTGGTCGATTTCACGGTCTCGCTGCTGCTTGAGAGGCTCGGACTGTGGTATCTCTACGCTTCCTTCTTCGGTGCCGTCTCGGGAGGCGTCATCAACTGCACGCTGAACTACCGCTGGGTGTTCCACGCACAGGGGCAGAAGAAGAAGTATGTGGCCCTGAAGTATATGTTGGTCTGGGCCAGCAGCATACTGCTCAACACCGGCGGCACATACGTGCTGACGGAGCTGTCCGGACTGTATTTCATCTTCGCCAAGGTGACTGTGGCCGTAGTGGTGGGTGTGCTGTGGAACTACCAGATGCAACGCCTCTTCGTGTTCCGCCAGCTCGACATCAGGCAAAAGCTAAAAAGAAGCACAGCCTCCTGACCGCCAAGCCCCGTCGTCCCCCTCCCTCTGTTCGGTACACTGCGCCAACGGCGCAGTCCCCCTCCCCTCCGTTCGGTACACTGCGCCAATGGCGCAGTCCCCCAAAAAAAGAATCAACAAAAACATAACACCAAATGAACTATCGCGACTTCCTTCAGAAAATCATCTACTATTGTATAGACCCCGTGGTCAGGCTGCTTGCCTGGCTCCACATCACGCCCAACATGGTGACATTCGGCGGCTTCGTGGGCAATGTGGTGGCGGCAGCCCTCTTTATCTTGGCTGCCAGCCAGCAGTGCGGCTTACATGCCATGACGCTGGTGGGATGGGGCGGAGCCATCGTCCTCTTTGCCGGACTGTTCGACATGCTCGACGGCCGTCTGGCACGCGTCAGCGGACAGAGCAGCCGCTTCGGCGCGCTGTGGGACAGCACCCTCGACCGCTACAGCGAGCTTGTCACGCTGGGCGGCATAGCCTACTATTTCCTTGCTACCGGACTCAGCGTGACTGGCATCTGGACCTTTGCCGCGCTGGTGGGCTCTGTCATGGTGAGCTATGTCAGGGCCAGGGCCGAGGCCATCGGCATTGAGTGTAAGGTGGGGCTGATGCAGCGCCCCGAGCGCGTGGTGCTGACAGCGCTTGGCGCCATTGCCACGGCGCTGACGCTCGACATCCTGTGGCTCGCAGCTGCTATGGCCATAATCGCTATCCTGGCCAATGCAACGGCCTTCTACCGCGTGTGGCACTGCTACAAGCAGTTGAGAGATGACAGATGAGAGTTGAGAACAGAGAATTGAATACTGACGATAGAAAATTGAAAGTCAAGATTGTATTTGCGGCGCTGATAGCGGTCTATATGGTGGCTACGGCAGCCTTTGTCGGCCTTCGGCCCGACCACTGGATGCTGGCAGCGCTGATGGCGGCCCTCTTCTTCGGCAGCAGCCTTACGCGACGGCTGCTGCTGGCGCTGCTGCCCTTCGCCATCTTCGCCATGTCGTACGACTGGATGCGTGTCTATCCCAACTATCTTGTCAACGACATCGACACCGAGCCTCTCTTCCGCGCCGAGCAGCGGCTCTTTGGCATCGACACGGCAGACGGCCTGCTCGTACCCTCGCAGTGGTTTGCCCTGCACCACAGCACGCCGGCCGACATCTTTGCCGGCATCAGCTACCTGATGTGGGTGCCAGGGCCCATCGCCTTCGCGCTGTGGCTCTTCGCCCGTGGACAGTGGCGCTGGTGCACACGCTTCACATGGACCTTCCTGCTGGTCAACCTCGTGGGCTTTGCCGGCTACTATGTCCACCCCGCAGCCCCGCCCTGGTATGTCCTGCAGCATGGCTTCACACCCATACTGGACACGCCAGGCAACGTGGGTGGCTTGTTGCGTTTCGACCAGCTGCTCGGCCTGCCCGTGTTCCAGAGCATCTACGCCAACAACAGCAATGTCTTTGCTGCCATGCCGTCGCTCCATTCGGCCTATATGCTCATTACCACCATCTATGCCGCGAAGAGCCGTCAGCCCTGGCCGCTCACTGCCGCGTGCGCCCTGCTCTGCGCCGGCATCTGGTTCACGGCCGTATATAGCGGCCATCACTATGTGCTCGACGTGCTGGCCGGCATAGCCACGGCCGTGGTCGGTGTGGCTCTCTCAGAGTATGGCCTACAGCGCCTGCCTGCCGTGCAACGGGTGGTCGATGCCTACAGCCGCCTCGTACAGGGTCAGGCACCCGCATGACGTCTTGCAAACGCAGCAGCAGTTTAGCCCCCCCTACACAGAGAAGGCGCACCCACATAGGCCCCAAAAAACAGGGCTTCACGGCTTCCAGTTGTTGGAAGCCATGAAGCCCTGCTCGGTTACAGTCGCCTATTGCGAGATGAATTTCCGTCGGCCTTTGATGTAAACACCCTTTCGCGGGTTTCATTCAGACTCACGCTCGGTCGGATTTGCAATCACTCTCGGTCGGATTTGCAATCCGACCGCACCGAATATAAGCATTTGTAATGCGAAAAGATATTATTGTTCCACAAGGCTTGCGGAATTCCACAATTACTCCCATATTATTAGTTTGCGAGGGAGCGTGACCTTCTTTGGCTCCCCGCCCTTGCCTGTGATATAGTATTGATCTGCAAGACTGGTATCAACTTCTGACAAGAAAGCGGCTCTTACTCGCGAACATTTTTCGTTGATAGAGTTGAGTAGTGGATTGGTAACATCCTCTATACTCTTGATTACTCTGTCATTAAGGCCCAAAGGCTTGATGGTGGTATATAGTTCAGCCAGTTCCTTCCGATAATCAGGTAGAGCCTTAAAGGCGATGCCTTCAGGATGCTTTAGGAACAACAGGTAAACAGCCTTTGTCAATGGCTCCATTTTTACTTCCTTGTTGTAATCCGTAAGGAATACAGTTCCTCCCTTAGTAATAGTTAGCCTACTAAACTTTATTTGATTCTTCAGCTTATTGTCATGGAATCCTAATCGCCAGATGGTCTTGTCGCATCGCTGACCTTCGTAGTATTTATACAACACATCATTGAAGATGTCATTAGGCGAGACGAGGTCAAAGAGTGTCATACATGATCTTACTTTCAGCACATCTGGGAATCCGAAAATGTCATCAGCAGTCTTATTGTCAACCTCCAACAGTGCCTGTGTGATTTCCCTTAGGCGTACGCCCAAAACTGGATGCTCCAAATATGCTTTGGCTTCATCCTTACTGCTGATGCCATAGAATTCTGAGTTATAACTGTGCCCAAGTCCTTTAATCTGTGGAAAGATGTACCAAATCCAATGGCCCCGTTTCTCTCCTGCTCTTATTTCGCTCAACGCTCCTGGGTATGCATATTCTTGTGGTTCCATGAAGCGTTCCAAGTCATAGTTGACAGACCCTCCACTCAATGCCTCTACAAAGCTCTTAGGCAGACTGACGTTCTTCAGTTCCAAAGCATCGATGAAGAACTGTGCCATTTCATCGTCATGATAGCCGGCGATGCCACAGCCTACACGAGTTACCAGGAAGAATAGTTCAGGATGCTCTTTGGCAAAGGTGATGAACCTATCCACAGCTTCCTTCACCTCTTTATCCTTACGCACATTCTTGCCGTAATCTACAGGGATGGCATAGCTTTGTCCTTGCAGTCCTTCAGCCTGTCCCCAAACGGCTCCAAACTTCTTCCGAGCCGTCCCTGATGCTCCACCTGTATGATAACCTAAGGCATTGCTGCCAAACACGAATATCTGACCCGTTAGCAACGTGTCAATGTAGTCAGGGGTATATCCCTTATATTTCTCCTCCATACGCTTAAATGATTGCAATAGAATAATCGTCATGGGCTATTAGCCCTCTCTTACGCAGGCCTTCAATATGCCGTCTGAAATTAGCAATATTCTTAGAGCAACTTAATAGTTTGCATAAGACATCTTTCTCGAAATCCATCTTTTTCTGCCCCATAGCAGTCTTGATGAAGTTACTGTCTTTCGTTTGTGCATCGACTGCCTCCTGAAGTTCTTCCCTAAACTCATCTTGATGGGACACCTCGTACATCATTAATATATAATGTGACAGGGCATCACTGGCAACAAACATGATGCAGTCATCTCCTACCTCAAACTGACCGCACTTGAAACCTTTCATGTCTGTAGGGTCTTTGCAGTTCACCAGATATGGGGGATTGTTGAAATTCACGATGCGTCTGAAAGAGTGCTGCAGTTTCTTCGTTTTCTTGTCATAGCAGAAAGCCACGCTGTCCCCATAGCTTATCCATTGGCCGTTTTTCCAAACAGCGACAAGGGTGGCGAAAGAGCCTTCATCATAGAATTTGTTCAACAACATTCCTCCTTCCT
>JAILBT010000057.1 GCA_024680755.1 Prevotella sp.
GCATAGGTCATCAGTGTGATGAGTGCCCACGTCTCCTTGGGGTCCCAGCTCCAGTAGGTGCCCCACGACAGGTTGGCCCAGATGGCTCCGATGAAGATGCCGAAGCCCAGGCATGTGATGGCGGGGTAGAGGAAGAGCTGGCTCAGCGCCATCATCTCTGCCGGGCGGAACAGTCCGGCCAGGGCGCAGATGAAGGTGAGCGAGAGCAGGGCGTAGGCCATCATGATGATGCTGACGTGCAGTGTGAGCAGCGGCGAGCGCAGCACGGGCATGAGGTGTGTGATCTGCGGGTCCATCTGCGAGATGTGGCTCACGAGCAGGAAGAAGCCAGAGAGCATGAAGCCGAAGGTGAGCATGACGGTGAAGCGCCGGCTCAGGGCGAGCGTGAGCAGCTGTAGCAGCCAGGCCATGAAGAGCATGGTCTCATAGCCGTTGCTCATGGGCACGGTGCCGCTGACCACCCAGCGCAGTGCGAGGCACAGGCTGAGCGCGGCAAAGGCGACGGCCATCAGCGTGTAGCTGCCGCGGCGTAGCACATGCAGCGCGTGTGTCGTGCCGCGGCGCATCTGCTGGCAGATGTCTGCGAACAGGCAGACGAACCCCATCGTGAGGCAGAGCATGAAGAGCAGCGTGGCAAAGGGCACGCTGTTGTAGAAGTGCTCGGCCTGCAGGCGCGTGGCAGAGGGTATGGAGCTGCCGCCGTAGCGCTGCTGATAGAGCAACATTCGGTCGAGCAGCTCATCGACGGTGGTCCAGTCGGCAGCCTGCACGCTCTCGTTGAGCACGGTGAAGATGTCGCGTATGAAGGTGGTCTGGGCCGTGTCTGTGGTGGCGGGCAGGCGGTCGGTGGGTGCATACCAGTTTGTGGATGTCCGGCTGCCGGTGTCCGGCTGCTGACAGGTGTCGTCGTTCTGCGGCGCTGCGGCGCTGACGGGGAAGAGCTTGAGCGGACGGCCCTGTCTGAGGTCCATGATCAGTTGCAGGCGGTCGTCTGTCTTCACCACGTCCTTATGGAAGGCATCGTGCTGGCCCTGGTAGTATTGCTGCAGGTATGGGCCGAGTATGTATCCGCCCATCTTGTCGTTGAAGAAGGTTTTCTGGCTGCACTGGTCGGGCAGTTGCAGGGCCGCCTTTAGTGCTCCGCTCTTCAGCTTGATGACAGGCTGGTGGCTCCACTCGTCGCCGAAGAAGATGAAGGCCGTGAGCAGCTGGCATGGCGTGAGGTGTCGGCCGTCGGGCGTGCGGTAGTAGCGTTTGCCTGTCAGCTTCTTGGTGAAGTCGAGGGCGTAGGTCTCTACCGGGCAGATGCGGTCGGCGTAGAGCATGTTGAGGCGGCCGAAGCGCTCGGCTGTGGCGGTGGGCAGGGTGTGTGGGGCGGCGGTTGCGGGGGTGCTGGTTGCTGTGGCAGTGATGGCATCGCCGCATACCGGACAGCCGGCCAGCAGGGTGGCGAGCGCCATCGTGCCAGCGGTCTTGCCGGCCGGCCGGCGCACCAGCTCGCTGCGCAGCAGCAGCCTGTACTGCCCGCGCGGGTCCGTCAGCATCCAGACCAGGCCGACGAAAAGCAGGGCGTAGCCGACGTAGGTCACGGGTATGCCCCACGGGTCGCTGTTGACGGCCAGGTATGAGCCCCGATGGTCGGGGTCGTAGCTGCTCTGGTAGAGGCGGAAGCCGCGGTAGCTGAAGATGTTGTTCATCGACACCTGTCCATCGGTCTGCCTGTTGCCGTCGCTGACGACGAAGCGGCTCCGGTAGTCGGCAGCCGTGGTGGTGCCCTCGTGGTATGTGACGTCGAAGGCTGTCAGTTTGATGCTGAACGGCAGCGGCTCCAGCTTCATGCCGTGGCGTGTGTCGCCGCCGGTGAGCATGTATGTGTCCACGCTCTCACCTATGCGCAGGTGGAGCATACCCTGACGGGCAGTGAGGTGGGTGAGCAGTGCGCCGGCCAGAATGACGACGAACGACAGGTGGAGCACCACCACCGACAGGCGCCGCACGCGGCTCTTCAGGAAGAAGGCCGTGGCCACGGCCGTGAGCAGTGCCCACAGTGCGGAGAACCACCACGAGCCGTACCAGTAGTCGGCCACATGCTGGGTGCCATACCGTTTTTCCACAAAGGTGGCGACGGCCATGACGGCCGTCACCACCAGGTAGAGCAGACAGAGTGTCTTCTTCATCATTTGCTCAGATGCTCTTCAGGAATTTCACCACCGCGTCGCGGTCGGCCTTAGGCAGGTTGTAGAAGCGCTCGGTGCTCTGGTAGGCGTCGCTCTGTCTGGAGTAGGCGTGCCACATGATGGCCTCTATCTCGTTGCGTGCGCGGCAGTCGTGCAGCCGGTCCTCGGCGCCGGTGTTCTCGCGGCTCAGTCCGCGTCCCCATAGCGGTGTGGTGCGGCACCACGAGCCGTGTATGCCGTTCTTCATATACAGGCGGTGCTGCACCATGTCGGTGTATGGCCAGATGGTCTGCTGTTCATACTTGGGCATGGGCAGCTGCTTGTTGGCAATGATGGCGGGCACCCACATGTTGTCGGCCCCGGTGTTCCACGACGGGCGGTGACACGAGGCGCAGCCTATCTGCATGAAGACCTCCTTGCCTCGCTGCACCTGCGGGTCTTGCAGGTTGCGTGCGCGCGGTATGGCCAGTCCGCGGTGCCATACGGAGAAGGCCCAGAAGTCGTTGTCCGACATCTCGGGCTGGAAGTTGTGCCAGGGGTTGTCAAACTGGTTTGTGGCCGGCGAGAGCAGACCCTTGACGGCAGCTGCTATGCCCTCGTCAGTCCCGTCGGCATAGTATGGCGACGTGGGGTCGGCCTTGATGGCAGCAATGACGTTGGCGTTCTCCGACATGGCCTTGGCCCATGCGTCGGTGGTGTAGAGCTTCTTGCGGTCGCTGCGGCTGACGTTGGTGATGTTCCAGATGGCGTTGGCTCCGGCACCGTCTTGAAGCGAGCCGCGCGTCATGGCGTATGTGAACTTCTTTATGCGGTTCACCTGCTCGGTGCCGCTCGAGGCGTTGACATACATGGCCGTGGCGGCCCAGTCGTTGCGTTCCTTGTCCCAGAAGGCGGGGTTCAGCTCCACGTATGGTGCCTCGCGCTGATACTGCGCCTTGATGCTGTCGTCGGGTATGGCATCGAGCAGTCCCGTGCCGGGTATGCCGATGGTGCTCTCCAGTCGGAAGGCTACGGCCTGGTTGCCCGTCTCCCACGGTGTCGGGCTGGTGTTGAAGGCTTCGCGGTCTATGCTCAGCTCGGGGTAGATCAGCTCATAGCGTTCGCCGTCGGGGAACTGCATGGCCAGTCCGCTCTCCATCTGGTCCAGCACCTTCCAGTCGAGGTGTATGCCGCTCTCGTCGATGGGTGGCAGGAAGGGGCTCGCGGCGCGTGTCTGCGGCATGCCGGTCACTTCGGCCACGTATGGTCCGTCGTCGCTGTTCTGCCCATCGACGGGGTGATAGACCACCAGCAGGTAGCCGTTGCCCCATTCGGCCTGATACTTCGTCACGCGTTTGCCGTGGCCGTAGCCCGGGTGGCAGTCGAGACACGACTTGCGCACGTATGCCGGTCCCAGCCCGCGGAAGGGTGCCTGGTATTCGGTCACGTTGCGCTCGAAGAACTGTTCGCCGCGGTTGAAGGCTTCGGTCAGTCCCATCTCCGTCACGGCCGGTGTCTCGTCTTCGTAGCATCCTGCCGTGACGTTGAGCGTGGTGCCCATTCGTCCGCCCACATACCACTCGTCGGCCGAGAAATTGCCTACGGCTTTGCCCACATAGCTCTCGTCGTTGATTGACGCCGTTCTCACCTCTTCGGTGTTGTTGTCGTCACTATCGCTACAAGCGCAGAGGGTGTTACCCAGTGCGCTTGTGAGCATTAGCAACAACATGGAGTTGTTGTTTAATGGTCTCATGTTCAATTATGTTAGATTAGTTTTCTGCTATCCATGCAGCAGCAGTGTTCAGCTCCTCGCTCAGGGCGTTGATGGCATCCTGTGCAGCCTTGGCGTTTGCGCTCTGCGGGTCGAGCACGAAGGGTGTGCCCTTTGTAGCGTTTTCCAGTGCGGCGATGGCAGCGTCCAGCTTGGCCTGCAGTGTGGTTGCCTCTGTTGCGTTGTATTTCTTCAGGTAGCTCATCACCGAGTTGGCCACGGCCGTTGTGCTGCGTGTGCCGTTGAGTGCATACTGCACGCTGCGTATGTTGTCCAGGAAGTCGAAGTATGAGCGCTGGCTGTAGGGCGACTCGATGTAGTCGGGGTCTTCGCCGCTCAGTGCCTGTCCGATTTTCTGACCGGCCACTTCTGCGCAGATGTTGTCGCATCCGGCAATGAGTATGGTGCTCATCACGCGGCGCCATGTACTGTAGGTAGAGCCGCTCTGTGTGGCGTTGATCATGTTGGCACCATAGTAGAGGTCGTCGCTTGAGGCCACGGTCACAGGGAACTCGCACTCTTCGACGCGCTCTATGTGAGCGGTGGGTGCTGCCTGTCCCAGCCATGCCACCTCGAGCTGGAAGGTCTTGTCGCGCAGGTCGCCGGCCACGGCACAGGCGAAGATCAGCTCGTCGGCACCGCTGACGTTGTAGCCGCTGAAGTCCTCGTTGTCCTCGTTGCTCTGCAGGGCTGCGATGGTGCGGTTCTGTCCGTTGCGGAAGAGTATGAACTCAATGCCGTGGAAGCCCAGTTGCTGTTCGCCCACCAGGGCGCGTGCGTTGTCGATGCCGCCGTTGTCCAGGTCGTCCAGCTCTCTGACCACGTTCTTGTTGCTCAGGCTCTTTGCCAGCGCCACGCGGTCGAGGGGCCATGTGTCGATGTGCGGGTCGATGCCGAAGTCGGTGGCAGCACCGTAGAGGAACGACTCGCTCGTCTCCCACCACGAGCGTGCGGTCTTGAATGTTTCGCAAGCCTGGTCGATGTCGGCCTGGGTCAGCGTGCCGGCCTGGAACTTGGCCTTGGCTGCCACCAGCTCATTGAACAGCTGGTCGGTGGTGGCGGCCAGCCCGCGATAGGTGGGGAACACCACATCATTGACGTAGGTGGCTGTCAGGTCTTTCATCATCTGCTCCTGCTCGCTGAGCGTGGTGGTGCTGGTGGTGTTGTTGTCGTCGTCGTTGTCGCTGCAGGCAGCGACGCTCATGCCCAGGGTGCCGACAGTGGCTACCATCAGGGCGTAGCTGAAGATTTTGTTCATTTTGTTGTTTTTTTTTATTAAGACTTCATAAAACCATTTTCTTGTTGGGGGGGCTATAGTTTCTATAGTCTCTATAGTATCTATAGTATCTATAGTATCTATAGTTTCTATAGTCTCTATAGTCTCTATAGTCTCTATAGTCTCTATAGTTTCTATAGCCTCTATAGTCTCTATAGCCGGTTATAGGAACCAGCCTTCGTAGGCCACGCCGAGCGAGAGGGCCGGTTCGTGGTTGTAGGGCGACTTGAGCAGCCGCTTCGAGTAGTCGAGCTTGACCACCACCTCGGGCAGGGGGTGGTAGTTCAGGCCCACGGCGAAGCGCTTCACGTCTGTGTAGTCGTACATGGCCTTGTTGCCTGTGGGTATGTAGCTGTCGTGATACTCATATCGTCCGAAGACATACAGCTGCTGCTGTCGTTGTCTGAGGCTGCTTATCTGCGAGAAGATGTCGTAGCCGGCCTCGACGCTCATCGCCACGGCGTTCTTGGCCACGGGCGCGCCCTTTACGGGCGAGTCGCTGGCGTGTGCCTTCGCGTCTTTCAGCAGGTTGATCTTGTCTGTGTCGCCCAGATAGCCGTATGTGGCCTGTGCGCGCACTATCCAGTTCCAGCGTTTCAGCGTCATGTCGGCCGAGCCTATGGCCACGGTGCCCTTTACGTCATCGTAGGGCTTGGGCTTGCCGGTAATCACGCTTGTGCCCTTGGTGTCCAGGGGGTAGGTGTTGTGCACCGACTGTCCGTAGTAGCCGCTCAGCCCCAGTCGCAGTCCGTTGATGGCATACCAGTCCACGCGTGCGGCGAAGCCCAGCGTGTTGGCCGTCTTGAACTCGAAGGGTGAGCCGGCTCCGGCGTGTATCCATCCCGTGGTGTTGAAGAACATGGCGTTCAGTCCGGCCACCACCTGCGCCTCATAGCGAAGGCGTCCCGCGCGTCCCCACAGGCTGACGCCCGTGTCGTGCCATGTGCTGGGCAGAATGGTGTTTTCGCCCTCGGGCCGATAGACGGTGAAATAGTTGAGCGGTTCGTGATAGGCGTTGTTCATGCCTACGGGCACCACGAAGTGGCCCACCTTCACGTTCAGCCAGCTGGCAAACGACTTCTGTATCCAGAACTGCTCCAGCTCCACCTCGCCGCCTTTCTCTGTCTCCTGTTCCCATTCGCCGGCCTCTTCATATTCGCTCTCTATGGCACCGCCGGTGCCGGTGTGTTCAAACTCTATCTCGGTGCCCATTGTCCAGCCGTGGCCGAAGTCGTAGCCCAGGTATATTACGGCATGCGGAATGTCGAAGCGCCCGTGCGACGGGTCGTTCTTGTAGTTGGCCGGCTTCGAGTAGCGTGTCTTTGAGTCGCTGAAGAACTCGCGGCTCAGCGCCACCTCGCCATATCCGCCAACGGTCAGCCGCGAGTCGTGGTTGTCGTGGTCCTGCAGCACGCTGTCGGCTGCAACCACCTGTGCACCGGCCGTGGCAGCGCACGCCAGCGCAGAGCTCAACATCAGTGCCTTCAGGGTTCGTGTTTTCTTCATCGTATGCTATATATAATATTAATGTATATGTCTTTTGACGGTTCGGTACAGCTGTGTACCGGTAGTTGGCTGCAAAGGTACTCTGATTGGCCGACTGGGGCAATACTTAAAAATAGTGATTCGCACCGTGACGCGCGCCCACAGTCATGTCGCGAACGCTGTGAAAGGCTTTGTGCGGCGGTACAACGGAGGCTCTTTTGCGGTACAACGGGATTTGTTTTGAGGTACAAAACAGGCCCGCTCAGGGTTTTTGCTTACTGGCAAAAGGCCTTTCGCCTGTAAGCGAAAAGCCTTTCGCCTGTAAGCGAAAAGCCTTTCGCCTGTAGGCAAAAACCTCAAGCCGCAAAAAATGCTGCCGTCGCGCTGGCGGCAATGCCTCGTTACACCACCTCCGAGCGGCAGGCAAGAAATAAAGTCGAAATGAAAAAAAACTTGCGAAAAAATTTGGAGAATAAAAGAAAAGCTGTATTTTTGCAGCGAAATTGAAACCGACAATGAAAGTCTTTGCAACATACGCATGGTGGTGGCGCTGCTCAGGGTTAAGAGAATCGTGAGAAGGAAGCCGCGTGTGTGTGAAGCACCATAAAGGAAAGAGGCTCGCCGTTCCCACGGCGGGCCTCTTCGTTGAATGAGGGTCGGCGGACATATATTATTAGACAACCAACACAAAAACATCAGCATAACGACATGAACAATTCTTTTTCGGTAGATGAACGTGGCTTCTATGGCGACTTCGGCGGTGCGTATGTGCCCGAGATTCTCTATGCCACGGTCCGCAACCTGCAGCAGCATTACCTGCCCATTCTGGAGTCGCAGGAGTTTCAGGACGAGTATATGCAGCTGTTGCGCGACTATGTGGGCCGGCCGTCGCCGCTCTACCTTGCCCGGCGCATGAGCCAGAAATATGGCTGCCGGCTGTATCTGAAGCGCGAGGACCTTAACCACACGGGTGCGCACAAGATCAACAACACTATCGGCCAGATACTGCTGGCCAAGAAGATGGGCAAGCGCCGTATCATAGCCGAGACGGGGGCCGGTCAGCACGGCGTGGCCACGGCCACGGTGTGCGCACTGATGGACATGCCGTGCGTGGTCTATCAGGGCGCGCTCGACGTGGAGCGCCAGCATGTCAACGTGAAGCGCATGCAGATGCTGGGTGCCGAGGTGCGGCCCGTCAGGACGGGTAATCAGACCCTGAAGGATGCCACCAACGAGGCCATACGCGACTGGTGCTGCCACCCGCAAGACACCTTCTACATCATCGGCAGCACCGTGGGGCCGCACCCCTATCCCGACATGGTGGCACGGCTGCAGAGCATCATCTCGAAGGAGATACGCGAGCAGCTGCAGCAGAAGGAGGGCCGCTCGTGGCCCGACTACCTCATGGCCTGCGTGGGCGGCGGGTCGAACGCGGCCGGAACCATCTACCACTACTTAGACGACGAGCGGGTCCGTATAGTGCTGGCCGAGGCCGGCGGGCAGGGTGTGGAGACGGGACACACCGCCGCCACCATACATGCCGGACGCGTGGGCATACTGCACGGTGCCCGGACGCTGGTAATGCAGACACCCGATGGACAGATAGTGGAGGCCGAGAGCCTGTCGGCCGGACTCGACTATCCCGGCATAGGCCCCATGCACGCCAACCTGGCCGTGCGCCGACGAGCCACCGTGTTCAGCATCAACGACGACGAGGCGCTGCAGGCCGCTTTCGAGATGACACGCCTGGAGGGAATAATACCGGCGCTGGAGTCGGCCCATGCCGTGGCAGCGCTGCGCAAGATGACCTTCAGAGCAGACGACGTGGTGGTGCTGACCGTCAGCGGCAGAGGCGACAAAGACCTGGACACATACCTGGAAAGGCTGAAGGGCTGATGTCTCTTAACTCTCAATTCTATAATCTAACTCAAGTTTCCCACCCTTTTCTTTTCAACAACGAATTAAGACGAATTTCACGAATTACACAAATGAACACAAGCGCTGCGAATTAAGCAGAAACTCAGGAACTCAAAAACTCAGGAACTAAAAAACTCAGAAACTCAGAAACTCAGAAACTCAAAAACTCAGAAACTCAAAAACTCAGGAACTCAAAAACTCAGGAACTCAAAAACTCAAAAACTCAGAAACTCAAAAACTCAGAAACTCAAAAACTCAAATTTAGTTATTTAGTTTTAAGCCAAAAAAGACAATGATACATATAAAACAAATGATAACAGCAGCCGTGCTCGTGGGCTGCGGTGCCACTGCCGTGGCACAGACGAAAGAGACGGGCAAATGGTTCCAGGACATACGCTTCAGCGGATATATGATGACCCAATACCAGTACACCAGCCAAAAAGACAACGAGAAAAACTCGTTCGACACCCGGCTCATACGAACAGCCCTGGAAGGCAGAGCTTTGGACGATTTCTACTGGAAGGTGCAGCTACAGCTGAACGGACGCACCTCTGAGGATAAAGTACGCATAGTGGATGCCTTCGGCGAATGGCAGAAATATGATTTCCTGCATATAAAAGCCGGACAGTTTAAGCGCTGCTTCACCTTTGAGAATCCTATGCACCCCATCACCCAGGGCTTCTACAGCTACAGCCAGAACGTGTCACGCCTGGCAGGGTTTAACGACATCATAGGCGGCGAGTCGAGCAACGGTCGCGACGTGGGCATACAGCTTCAAGGCGACCTGCTGAAAACCACAAAAGGACGTGCCCTGCTGCACTATCAGGTGGGACTCTACAACGGACAGGGCATCAACGTCAAGGATAAGAACAATCGTAAGGACTTGATAGGAGGCGTCTGGGTGATGCCTGTCAAGGGCATGCGCATAGGAGCCTTTGGCTGGACAGGCAGCTACGCCTTGACCGATGCCAACACAAAGGAGACGGTCAGCCTGGACAAAAACCGCTACGCTCTGAGCGCCGAGTATGTGGCCAACGACTGGACCTTCAGAACCGAATACATACACCACACCGGCTGGAAAAACACGCAGAAGACAGGCTGTAACAAGGCCGACGGCTACTATGCACTTGTCATTGCGCCGCTGATAAAGCAGAAGCTACACATGAAAGCACGCTACGACACCTTCCGCAGCGAGGCAACATGGACCACGGCCAAGACTTACTATGAGCTTGGAGCCGACTACAATTTCTCAAAGCACCTGCAGCTGTCGGCAGAGTATGCATACATCTATGACCGCAACCTGGACGACCATCAGGGCTACAACATGGTGGACGTGCAGATGAACATTCGCTTCTGAAGATGAAAAATTGCTGCAAATGAAGCATGAAGACAAATGTACCATGAGAAGAGTATCTACACTACTGTTGCTGATGGCGTGGGCCATTGTTACCACGTTGGGGCAGCAGGCCGACAGCCCTAACGAACTGAACAAAAAAGGTATTGAGGCCTGCGATGCCGGACGTTACGGCGAGGCTTTCACCTTCTTCCAGCAGGCAGCAGAACAAGGCTATGCTCCGGCTCAGGCAAACCTCGCCCTGGCATACCTTATGGGGCGAGGCGTGGCCACAGATACTTTGACTGCCTTCAGCTGGTATGAAAAGGCCCTGCCAGAAGGCAACGACCAGACAACGGCAGCCTATGGAAAAAACATAGTGATGTATTCACGTTCGACAGCGTCTGACGTGGAGAGAGGTATGCGCCTGCTGAAGAAAACAGCCGACAACGGCTACACGGAAGCTAAAGAGGTCTTTATAGACTTATGCATGGTTGTGGGCTATCGCTACATATCAGGCAGATACGGAACTGCCGACTATGCCAGCGCCGGAAGGTGGTATATGGAAGGAGCCAAGGCAGGCGATGTGGACTGCCAGTACAGCGTGGGAGAGTTGCACGAACAGGGCAGAGGCTTACCTAAGGACATCAACGCGGCCAGATTCTGGTATGAACAGGCTGCTGCACAGGGCGACGAAGATGCCAAGGTGGCGGTGGCAAGACTTGACGGAAAGCAAGAAGAACACTCAAGCCAGAGTGTTCCGCAGACCACAGTGGCTGCTACACCTGTGACACCCACGAAACCTACACCACGCATTGAAGGCACACCAGGAAAGTACCGTCTAATGTTAGACGACAAGCCACTGATAAGGAAGTTCTATCAGCAGTTACGGTTTGACAACCAGTCGGGGATGTTCATAGGACAATTTGGCGATTACGCTACATACATCACGCTTGACGGTCAGGAGCTTACACCCATAGCCAAACAAATATTCGACAAGGCATACGCTATGAGCGATAGCTACGCAACAGAAAAATTAGAACTATACATGCTAATGTTGGAGTCAGACCCCGCAGATACGGAAGGGTATCACACTTATGCATATAACAACATGGGGGCGTTATACGACGCTCTTGAGCGCACGGCTGATGCAAAGACATGCTATGAGCAAAGCCTCAGGATAGACTCGTCGAACACTACTGCCCGCAACAACCTGAACGCCATACATAGAAAAGAACGACTCAGCAACGTGTCAAACACGCTAGGACAGATAGGTCAGGCAATAGGAAACATGGGAGGTCAAGGCAGCTACGGACAGGAATACAGCAATGGTAACACATACAATGGCAACAACAGTAACCAAGGCGCAAACAACGGAACCGGAACACGCAGAATGCGCAACTGTACCCACTGCGCTGGTACTGGAGATTGCAACAAATGCCACGGCAGGGGACACATTCTGGGCAGGATTGACCAGGAATACAGATGTTGCCCGATATGCAACAGCAACTGTTCTGCACCGAAATCGAAAGTAGGCAAATGCATGTGGTGCGGAGGTACTGGAAAAAGATAACAGAAAAGGGATTTGTCTAAATGTCTATCTGTCTAAATGTCCATCGGTCTAAATGTCCATCGGTCTAAATGTCTAAATGTCTATCTGTCTATCTGTCTGTCTAAATGTCTATCTGTCTGAATGTCTATCTATCTAAATGTCTATCTGTCTAAATATCTATCTGCCTAAATGTCTAATTGTCCTCACAATACAATCATAATGCGGGTGCTGCTTGTCCTTTTGTCTTTCCTCTTCGCCCTTCAGTCCCCGGCTCAGGTCTTCCAGCTGAAGGGCCGTGTCATGGACGAGAACGGCGCCCCGCTTGAGTTGGCCACCGTGGCATGTATCAAGCAGGGCAAGGTGACGATGACCGACCTGAAAGGCGAATACCGCATGACGTTGTCAACGGCAGACAGCGTCGAACTGCGATTTTCGATGGTGGGCTATCAGACGCGTACGCGGCTGCTGCGCAAGCCACGCACCAGCCAGACGCTTCAGGTCCAGCTACAGCCCATGGAAAACTTGCAGGAGGTGACCGTCACAGAGCGCCGCCGACAGACCACACCCACCGAGCAGTTGGACATCAAAGACATGAAAGGTGCCCCCACAACCACAGGCAATGCCGTTGAGGAACTGATACAACAGCAGGCCGGCGTCTCGACACACAACGAGTTGTCGTCGCAGTACAACGTGCGCGGTGGCTCTTTCGACGAGAACTCGGTATATATAAACAATGTGGAGGTCTATAGACCGCTGCTCATTCGCAGCGGACAGCAGGAAGGACTGTCGGTCATCAATCCTGACATGGTTGAGAAGATAGGCTTCTCTACCGGTGGCTTCGAGGCGAAGTATGGCGACAAGATGTCCTCGGCCCTCGACATCACTTATCACCGAGCCGACAAGACCACAGCCTCAGCCACGGCCTCGCTGCTGGGAGCTCAGGCTTTCGTGGCCGTAGCCAACAAGAGCAAGACCTTCGCCATGAGCCACGGCTTCAGGTATAAGACAACAAAGGCACTGCTCAAGTCGCTCGAGACCACGGGCGAATACGACCCACGCTTCCTCGACTATCAGACCTACATCTCCTACCGGCCCAACAAGCGCTGGTCACTGGACATCATAGGAAACATATCTGACAACCGCTACAACTTTAAGCCCAAAGACCGCGAGACATCCTTTGGCACGATGGAAAGCGTCAAAACGTTCAAGGTGTATTTCGACGGCGAAGAGAAAGACTTGTTCCGAACCTTCTTCGGAACAGCCGCGCTGACGCGCTATTTTGGCGACAGCACCAGCCTCAAGCTGTTCTACAGTGCCTTTCACACTCGCGAACAGGAATGTTATGACCTGCAGGGACAATACTGGCTGGACGACACACAGACCACAGAGAACCTGGGCGTGGGAACATACATGGAACACGGTCGCAACTACCTGAAGGCCCGCGTGCACAGTCTGCAGCTGATGTTCAGCAAGCGGCTCAGGCAGCATGATGTGGAGGCAGGAGTGACATACAAATGGGAGCATGTGAGCGAGCAGTCGCGCGAATACGAGATGCGCGACTCGGCGGGCTACAGTGTGCCACACTCAACGCAGCGACTGGATATGATATACACTCTCTCGTCGGCAGGCGAGCTTGACAGCCGCCGCATAGAGGGATATGTGCAAGACCGCTGGCGCTTCGACTCCGGACAGAACTACTTCACGTTGGCGCTGGGGGTGCGCTTCGCTCACTGGACGTTCAACCGCGAGACACTGCTCTCGCCACGCGCCTCGCTGAGCTGGGTGCCGGCCTTCAACGACAGGTGGACCTTCCGTCTGGCGACCGGGCTCTACTACCAGGCACCTTTCTACAAGGAGCTGCGCGACACCACGACCAACCAAAACGGCGTGACCGTGGCAACACTGAACAGCCACATACGAGCGCCACGCTCAATACATGCCATCGTCGGTGCAGACTATCGCTTCCGAATGGCAGACAGGCCCTTCCGATTTACGGCCGAAGCCTACTATAAGGCGCTGTCCAGACTCATACCCTACAACGTGCAGAACGTCAAGGTGACATACTATGGTCAGAACGCAGGATCAGGCTATACGGCCGGAGTCGATATGAAGCTCTACGGCGAGTTTGTGCCTGGCACGGACTCGTGGCTCACACTCTCGCTCATGACATCGCGACAGAAACTTGACGGACAGTGGATACCCATGCCCACAGACCAGCGCTGGGGGCTCAACCTGCATTTCACCGACTATTTCCCAGGCACCAAGCGTTGGCTGATGACACTACGCGGTGCGCTGGCTGGTGGACTGCCCTTCGGACCGCCACACCGCGGACTGGGCCGCGACACCTTCCGCGCACCGGCTTACCGACGCGCAGACATAGGACTGAGCTACCACGTCTTGGACAACAAAAACCGTAGGCATGGACGGCTGATACGAAACATCTGGCTCGGGGTCGACTGCCTGAACTTACTCGGCATCAGCAACGTCAACTCATACTACTGGGTGACCGACGTTACCAACCGCCAGTATGCCGTGCCAAACTACCTGACAGGACGACAGTTTAATGTAAACCTGCGAGTAGAGCTATAGTCAAGTTTGTCCGTTGTGAAGGAGCGTCTTTGTTTTTTCATTATTATGAAGAATGTGCTAAGAAGTGTGGCCATGTCAGTGGTGCTGGCCGGAGGCTTGACGGAAGCCGTTGCGCAGCAGACGGGTGCAAGACCTGGCTATCAGATGGTGTTTCGTGATGAGTTCACAGGCAAGAACGGCTCTCAGCCCGACACTGCCATTTGGACACGGCTGCGTAAAGGGCCTTCTACATGGGACAGGCATTTCAGCCCCCTGTCACGCCTGGGAGAGCTGCGCGGTGGAAAGCTGGTGTTGCGTGGTCTGCCCAACCGATATGTTGCCGACGACAAGCGCGAGTTGCTGACGGGTGGCTTTAAGACCCAGGGCAAGTTTGCTTTTCAGTATGGACTGTTGGAAGTAAGGCTCAAGACACGTAACCGCGACGGCAATTTCCCTGCTGTGTGGCTCTTGCCTCAGTTGCCGAACGACGATAAGCTTTACGGCGGCGAGATTGATGTCTTTGAAACGGTAGATAGGCGCTCGCTGTCCTACCATACCGTGCATACGGCCAACTATGCCGACACCGACGCTACGGATAAAAAGCACATTCAAAAGGTATTTACCAAGGAGCTGAAAACCGACAGATGGCACGTCTATGGCATGGAATGGACACCGACCGACATCACCTTCTATGTTGACGGCGACCCGGTAGGCACATATAGGAAATCGGCAGACAGTGGTGAGCTTGCCAAAGGCCAGTGGCCTTTCGACCATCCGTTCTACATCATAGTCAATCAGGCTGTGGGCGACGGCTCGTGGGCCAAGAGCGCTGACGTGACACAGAAATACGAAACGCAGATTGACTGGATACGCGTCTATCAGAAATGACCTGTTTCTATGTCGTCACCTTGCCCCGCCCGCGGACAGGCAAGTTGCGTCTTGATGCAGAGTGCTGTCACCCTGCGTTCTCCGGGTATCTGACGTGCATTGTGCCTCGCCATGTATGCCACAGTGCCCGTAGCGGGCTGATGTGGCCCTTGTACATCTTGCGCTTTGCGTAGGCATAATATACGGCATAGGCCATAGCCAGCGGCGTACCGAGATAGCGTCGGGTGGCCCATCCACGGTTGAAGAAGAACCTGTCGGTGTATCCACTGAACCACTGTGACGACGGCGTTTGGCTGTTAGTGGCAGCAATAAGCACCGGAACGTACTGTATGCGCAGGCCGCTGCGCAGACAGTCGAACAGAAACTTGTTCTCTTCTCCGGCTCCGTGTCCGGTGCCGGAGCCCATCTGCTCGTCGAACCATATACCTTTTTCAACCACACGTTCGCGGCGGAACGAGATTTGCAGGCTGTAGGTCTTCAGGGCCTGCATATAGCCCACACGTTGCGCTCTGTCGGGGAAGGAGCGTCCAAAGCCGTCATCGACCTGAAAGACGATCACGTCGGCTTCAGGATAGTCGCTGTAGGCACGCGCGATGTCGCGGGCAAAGGTGTCGCTGAAATGTTCGTCGTCGTCGGCTATCATGCAGACATCGGCTGTAGCATGGCGTATGGCCATGTTGCGGCTGCGTGAGAGTCCGCGCTCTGTGGTGCAGACAAAGACGACGCGATGGTTCTGTCCCTGGGCTGAGGTAAAGTGGTCTGTCGTCAGCTGGTTGTGGCCGCACTGGTTGACAAGTACCACATCGGTTGTGACGTTCGAGCTTGTCACAAGCGATGTGTCTGCTTGGTTCATGGCCGACATAAGTATTTCAACAGATAAGTTCATCTTCTGAGATATTTGTACAACATGTTGCGTCGGGCGTAAAGGAAATTGAGCTGCGTCTTCGACGCGCGTCCCGCCAGCAGTTTTATGCGTGTGAAAAAGATCAGCATGTTCACATTGCGCAGACGGTTCCTGACAGTGAGCTGGCGCGGGTAACCTTTCTTCTCGTTCATCTTTATCGCCACTTCCACTACTGTGCGTTCGTAGTCGATGTCGGGCTCACGCAGGTGCATGGGGTGTATGTAGTGCAGATTGCTCCTGTATCGCATTGAGGCGCCGTAGCGTCGGTACAGGCGGTAGTGGATATCTTCCTCCTCGCCATACAGGAAATTGGTCTCATCGAAGAGACCCACAGACAGAAAATGCTGTTTGCTGACGAAAAAGCACGAGCCGGAGAAGTGCATCCATCTCGGCAGATACCAGTCTATCTTGTTGCATATAGCCGAGAGCAGTGTATGCACATATCCGTTCATCGCGTATGACACGGAGAAGGAATACGGCGATTTTATGCCCGGCGCGAACATCTGCTTCATGCCCAGCATGGTCAGGCTGCTGTCATGCTCAAAGGCTTGCACGGCCGCCAGCATCACCGGCTCATAGAGACGCACGTCGGGGTTCATAATCATTATCACAGGTGCCGCCGCATGTCTGATGCCCACGTTGTTGCCTTGTCCGTAGCCTCCGTTGTGTGTGTTGTGGATCAGCGTGAGGCGGTCGCCGTACCTCTGCCGCAGTCGGCTGAACATCGGTTCGCTGTCAGGACTGTTGTCCACGACGATGACTTCGAGCTGTTCTGATGGCAGGTCGCAGTGGGTCCACACGGCATCGAGGCAGTCGTAGATGTCATGTTCCGAGTGGTATGTGACGATAATTATAGACAGTCGTTTCATCTGTTTGTCAGTGGAGTGTGATTGTATATGGGCTGAGCATGGCATCGTCCACACAGCGTGTGATGAGGTCGAGCTCGGCATCGCTGTATGCGCCCGGTGTGTTTGTCGGCCCTTTGCGGGCAAGCAAAGTCTTAAACCATACTCCGGCGGCTATATATTGTCCCAGCTCGTTCAGGTGAGTGCCGTCGCGCGTCAGCTGTTGGTCGTCGCACAGAGCTGTGTGCCGCGCGTTCTGTATGGCGGTGCCCGTGGGGATGATGATGTCTATGCTACCGCTTTTTTGCAAGGTACTGGTTGCGTCAGCTATCTGCTGCCACCGTTTGTTGCTGTTTGTGCCGTTATATCCGTCGGCATAAGACCAGATGAATTGCCAGGCAAGCAGCAGATTAGTGTTACTGACGCGTGCGCGAACATTATGTATAATATTATGCAGTGCGGGATTGTATGTTGAATAGTAAGGGGCCTGCAACGACACCTGCTGCACCACCACGACGTCCCACGCCTGTGAGAGCAGCTGCCGCATGGTGCCGCTGTCTGTCGGCATGGTCATATTGCCTGCACGCTGCACCATTTTGAAAGTCTCACTGCTGTTCATGCGGCTGGCCCAGAGGTCGAGTGAAGCCGACGATGTGGTCAGCGAATAGACGCACCAGTGGCGACAGTCGGCTTCGCCCCACTCGTCAATTCGCGTTGTGCCATCCTTGGTGTAGCTGTTGCCAATAGCCAGGACACGCAGTGTGTCTCCTACTGCGGGAGTAGTTTTGGTGGTTGAATAAGTGGAAGAGTTTTCAAAGGTGTCGTCGCTCGAGTCGCACGACACAGAGCCGAGCGGCATGAGTAGGCACAACAGTACACCTGCTTTACCTGATGGCAGCTTCTTCTTTATCATATTGAGAGCAGTTTGTTGTTCCGTACTGTTCAGACCGATGAAGTATATTGACAATGCCGTAAGGCAGAAACTGACAGCCAGGTTGACGACGAGCATGTATTGCTGTTGTCCGGTGGCAGAAAGCAGATGGCGTGTCAGCATGTGGAGCGCCACTACGGCTGCCGCCGTCAGCATGAGAGGCGACAGCACATCGCGCATATACTGACGTGTTGACGTCCCGATGATGCGTCGCACCAGGTAAACGCGTGTGAACTGCACTACGAACAGCAGCAATGACAGGATAATCATTGACCACCATGCGGGCAGCCCGCTGCGGAAGGCAAGGTAGCAGATGGGCAGGAATGTCAGCGTCTGTATGCCCACCATTATCTGATAGCGTTTGATGTTGCCCGTGGCTCTGACGGCCATAGTGACAGGGTTCTCAAGAACGAAAACCAACGACTTTACCAGCTCCAACTGTGCAAAGAGCAGCATGTCGCGTGATGTCTGCGACGCGCCGAGCCACAGCGTCAGCAAGTCTTGCATGCAGAAGATGAGCGGGGCGGAGATGAGCAGCAGCAGATAGAACGAATAGCGCGAGCTTACCATCACGAGGCGGCGCATGTAGCTGATGTCGCCTGCAGCATACGACTTGACTATCTGCGGTGCCACCGCCATGTAGAAGTTGTTGGCAAACGAGACGACCACACCCTGTATCCTGTCAGCAATGGCTTTGGCAGCAATGACGACGGGGCCGAAGAAGATGTTTAGTATGATGGTCTGTCCCTGTGTTATCAGCACGGCCGACAAAGAGCCTAACAAGTTCCAACCTCCGTAGTCGGCCAGCCGTCGGAACAGCTTGCCGTCCCACACCATGCTGTAGCGACAGCCCGGCAGCTTGTGCCGGCAGTAGAGCCATGAAGCCACAGTGACAGCCAGGGTGCCGAGGGCCGTCAGCGCGCCGAGTGTGGCCAGGCGGTCGAACGGAGTAACCAGCAGGGCATAGACAATGGCCAGCTTGAACACCACGTCAATAAACATCAGATAGGCATAGACATCCATTCGCTCATGGGCTATCATGGCCGAAGTGAACGGTATGCAAAGTGTGGAAAAGACAAACGAGAGTATGGCAAACTGGTAGAGCCACACGATGGCATCGAGGCGCTCGCCGGCAATGTTCAGCCTGGGCAGGCAAAGCGGTCCGGCCAGCTCGAGCACAGCCGCGGCTATCAGGCAGAAGACCATAAACACGTTTATCAGCATGCTGTAGGTGTGGCTGAAGGCTTGCAGGTCGCCCAGTCCGAGGTCGTAGGCCAGAAAGCGCTGCGTGGCCGAAGTCATGGTGGCCGTGACTATGGCCGTCAGTCCCACGATGCCTGCCACGAGATTGAAGTAGCCGAAATCCGACGCGCCAAGTATCTGTAGCGTCAGCCGCACTGTGAACAGCGAGACAGCCGTTGTCACTATCATGCGCAGGTATAGCAGCAACGTGTTGCGTGCTATGCGTTTTCCGTTCTTCATGCTGATGTTGTTGCCCACGTCTCCGGTTTTTAGCTGTTGCTTCCCACCGCGTCTCTTATCACGTCAAGATACATACAGCCTCTCGTCTTGTCCGGTTCCAGATATGTACCCTCGGCCCATTCGTTCCATGCGTTGACAAAGAGAAAGTCGGTGTGGTACTCGTCGTGTGTCTGCCGTATTTTCTTCTCTAAGTAGCTGGCAAACTCGTCGCGTGTGGGAGCTTCGATTATCATGCCGTTGCTTTTCTTGCGCG
Source organism: Prevotella sp. (assembly GCA_024680755.1). Lineage (GTDB taxonomy): Bacteria > Bacteroidota > Bacteroidia > Bacteroidales > Bacteroidaceae > Prevotella. Next base: position 19,362 of record JAILBT010000057.1, read on the forward strand.
GCGTGTTGTCCCATCCGCAGAATATGCCACCGTATGTGCCTTCGGGCGACTTGAGGCGCAGGCTGTTGTCTGCCACGTCGCTGAAGCGGTATGGCCGGCGTGGCAGTATGCGTGTGTGCAGCCATCGGTTGAGCATGGGTGCCATCTTGCCCCTGAGCAGCACCCAGGGCGAATGATACTCCATGTCGGTTGTCCGCACTGGTTCAAACTCGACGTATGCACTGAAGGGCAAGTCTTGGTTCATAGCCTTGTAGTCATGGCCATGTCCCAGCGTACATACAAAATGCAGGCCTGGCAGCCCGTTGTCGCGTGCCATCGTCTCCCACAGGGCCATCATCTCGGCGCAACATGGTATGCTTAACGAGCGGTATAGTAACATCATCGGGCGTCCGTCCACCTTGATATAGCGGTCATCTTTGAAGAAAGGCAGCAGATAGTTGAAGTGTTTGCGCCAGTCTTCCTCGGTTCCGTAGTCCTGTGGCATCAGCACCTGCCTGTCGTACCCGTCCCATGTGCGTGCCCAAGGCTCGTTGGCCCATGAGAAGCAGAAGCGCATGGGCAGGTCTTTGTGCGACAGCAGCAGCTCGGCCGGTTTTTGAAGCAGCAGTTTGCCGGCAAACCAGTAGTGGTAGAAGCACATGCCGTATATGCCGTGGCTGTTGGCCAGTTCGGCCTGCCAACGAAGCGTCTCCACCCGGCTCAGGTCATAATAGCGCTCGTTCTGCGGCACGCGGGGCTGGTCGTGTCCCTTGAACAGCGGACGCGCCTTGCGCACGTTGGTCCAGTCGGTGAATCCCTTGCCCCACCAGTGGTCGTTCTCTGGAATAGCGTGAAACTGCGGCAGGTAGAATGCTATTATCTTGGTGTTCATTGGTGTTGTCTGTGCTGCTTTGTTATGTCGTCGTAGAAGCGGCTTACCTGTTCGACGCTCGTCTCCATCGAGTACAATCGTCTGACGGTGGTGGCTGCGCTTTCTGCCATGTGTTCAAGCTCTTGCGGTCTCTCTGTTGCCGTGGTCAGGCGGTCACAAAGCTCGCTGGCCGTGATGAAGCTGAGTGCAATGTCGGTGCCGCAGGCCTGTCGGCCGTTGGCTATCTGCTCATGCGAGCCAGCTCTGTCGCAGGCTATGACCGGACAGCCGCAGAACATAGCCTCGGCCATGACCCGTCCGAAGGCTTCGTTTTGCGATGTCACGACCACGGCTCTGGCCCTGCTCATCAGTTGCGGCACGTCGTCGCGCTGCCCCAGGTGTTTCAGCAGATGGCTGGCATGGTGCTGGCTGAACGTATCGGCTATTTGTTGCCAATAGTGTCGGTCGGCAATGGAGCCGGCAACCATCAGCGGCAGCGGTGTGGAGGTCTTCTTGAGATATTCGGCGTATGCTTCTGCCAGCAGGTGCAGTCCTTTCTGCGGTTCCACACGTCCGATGTAGAGGAAATAGTCGCCCGCACCAGAGTGTGTCGTCTTTGTGTCCTTAGACATGATGCCGTTATAGATTACCCGTGAGCGTGGGCAGCCGCTGCGTCCGTGGTATCGCTGTATGTCGCGTGTTATGCAGATGTCGTGGCACAAGGTTGAGTCGAGGGTCGCACGATATGCCCGTCTGCAGGGCAGGTGATGCATGCTGAAGTCGCGGTCGCCATATTCACGTATGTGGTATATGTGTGGCGTGTGGCAGTGGCGTGCCACATAGAAGCCCACACGCATCATGCTCGTGTTGGTGTGGATAATGTCGGGCTTCAGTCTTTCCACCAGTCGGCACAGCCGCATATAGCACCACGCATTGCATATCAGGGTCCAGAGTGTCAGGGGCAGGAAACAAAGATAGTTGAGCTTGCGGTCCAGCACGGGATAGATGTCTAAATGCAATGGCATGACGTTTACTTCAATGCCCGTCTGTCGCAGCTGCCGGCATACGCCGCCACCGTCAGGTGCCACCACGACCACGGTCGTTCCCCGACTGTGCAGGCCCTTGGCCAAGGCGAGAAACGACATGACCGAGCCCTCGGCCATAGATGTTGAGTGGAGCAGAAACAGGACTGTCATCTTGCTTGCGTGTGTGTGTTTAGAAACTGACACTAAATAAAGTTTGCATTACAGTGCTTCGTTGCACGGCTGTCCGTTTCGGCGTATGATGCGTGCGGGATTGCCTGCCACCACACAGCCCGGCGGCACGTCCTTTGTCACCACCGAGCAGGCCCCGATGACGGCATTGTCGCCTATCGTTATGTCGCCCAGCACCACGGCTCCGGTGTATATCAACACGTTGTTGCCAATCAGTGGCAGCCGGCCGCCCGACATTTTCTTGCCCACCGTCACGTTGTGCCATATCTGCAGGTTCTCTCCTACCCCACGCGCCCCCAGACGCGTCGAGTGGCCATGATGAATGACCAGGCCTTGCCCCAGCACATTTCTGTCAGTACCGTACAGGAAGCATGTGGGCATACCTCTTGCAATCCAGCGCAACAGAAAATAGCGTTCGTTCAGGCGGTGGTAGAACAGGGTACGAAACTCGGGCAGGTCGCGCACCAGCCGGTGAAACAGGGCCACATCGTGACCGTCATAGCCGGACAGCCGCAACACCTCGCCCCAGCGACACACCTCAGCCCTGAGACGGTTGCGCTTGAGCATGTACACCAGAATGTGCGGGATGAGCAGCAGACTGAAAAGCATGTTTCCTATCTTGATCAGCATGGCAGAGAATGTGTGTCCGGGTCGGGCTGGCTGCGGGACCTATCCTGCAGAGCCGTCACAAAGATTGGTATTATATAGCTGTACCACAGTGGGTAGCCCCTTATCCAGAACGTTGCCGCCAGGATTATCATGGCCGATACGAAGAACCGATAGTCGCGGTACTGGCGGAGCGAGACTATGTAGAAGGCCAGCACTAACAGCGTGGCCACAATGCCGTTCTCGTAGATGAACACCCGGTAGCCAGAGTTGCCGAAGCCCGTGCTGGCTTTCTTCATGTCGCGACCGAAGAAGATGTCGGTGGTCGTTATATATGAGTCAAATTCTTTCTCAAAGTCTTCTGTCACACGGTTGTTGCCCACGATGGTTCCGGTCTTGTCGTCAACCTCCAAGCGCAACAGTATCAGGTCATTCACCAGATTGTTGCCGCCGTTGTAGTTGAGCACCACTATCACGCTCACAGCCATCGCCGCCATTGTCACCAGAACCTTGCCTATGATATGCTTACGCTGCACCCACAGGTTTAAGAATATGAGCATGAGCAGCAGTGCGTATGCTGCGAGCGAGAAAGAGATGAAGGCTGTGAACAGAAGGACCACGTTGTACCACCGGCGCCAGCGTCCGAACTGCGTCATCAGCAGCATCACAACAGCTGTACCGAGGTGTCCCGGCTCAAGGAATACCGACTGGAAGCGCGGTACTATTTCAAAGAGGGAAGCGTCGTTAACCATGAACAGATAGTAGTTCTGGAACGAGTACTGGTAGTTGTTGAACATGTCCGGCCGGCTGGGCAAGGGGAAGCCTGCCAGATAGAGCACAAAGAACAGGATGGACACCACCATGAATGTCGCCATTGCCCGGGTAAGCCAGTCGCAGAAGCGTTGCAGTATGTGCCCCCTGCCGCGCAACAACAGCAACATGCTGACTACCGAACCCAGTGTGGTGAGTATGTATCCCGGATTAGGGTCGTTGATGAAGACGATAAGAAGCGACAACACCAGGAACAGCACCGACGGCAGAAGCAGTTCCGACGTGCTGAGAGCCGGGTGCGGGCGCGAGTTGTCGATGAGGAAAGCCGCCACCGCCAGCGCTGCACTGGCGAGGAAGACGAAGTCCTTCATTGGCCACATAAACCAGGGGTGCAGCGAGCCGAAATAGAGCAGCGCCATACACAGGAAGAAGAGGGCTTCCACGGTGTCGGCCTTGTCTATTGTGTATAGCTTGCGCAGATTGACCTGCCAGAAGGACGGCTTCCTAAGTATTGCCAATAATCTTGTCTGTTTCAAATTGAAAAATTTGTGAACGGTAAACAGTAGCCCTATTGTTACTCGGCGTTGTCCTCGACACCACGGGTTTTTATGTGGGTCAACTGATGCGTAATAAAATCTTTACCCGCCCACATGCATGTGACTATGAAGGCCAGCATTGTCATGCTCACAACGAAAATCATGCGTTTAGGCCCTGTGGCTTTGAGCGGCACCACTGCGGGCTGTATCACGGTGAAGGCTGGCGTGCGCTCCTGAAGCCTGGCCTGGGCAGCCTGTAGTTGTCCGGCCACAAGGTTGTATGCGTTTAGTTTCAGCTCTTTCTCGTTCCTCAGCATCTCTAAGCGGGCTGTAACTGTTTCGAGCGATGTCTCACGATGAGAGTCGGCATACACGCTGTACTGCTCCAAAGCGACATCATACTCGAGTTTGGACTTTTTCAGCAGGTCTGAATAGAAATCCACATCCACACGCGCTTTCTTCGTGCGGTATTCTATGATGTAGTCTTGCAGCAGCAGTCGCACCGAGTCGGCTATAGCGGCAGAGATGAGCGGATCCTGATCCTGGACAGTGATAGTTATGACATCGGTTTTCTTGTCCACATCGCAACTTATCTTGCCGCGTATGGACTCTATAACATCCATCTGGGGCTTGCTCAGGAAGAAGCCCTGGTCAACGTTCTGTCCTTCGCCTGACGGCTGTGGCACCGGGGCACTTTCGGTCAGCTTGCGCAACTGCTTCGACACCCAGCTGAAAGGCACCAGCCAGATGGTTTGCTTCTGCAACTTTTGCAGGTAATGGAAATATGTGGTATCCACTTCGCCGTCGATGTCCTTCACCCTTACGTCAAAGAGACTGATGTCAAACTTTGTCGATTCTATCACATCAGGATATATGATGGGGTATATGGCGTCTGTCGATTGGCCGCTGCCCAGGTCGATGCCGAAAGACGAGGCCACGCTGCCAAGTGCACCCGACACCGACGAGCCGGCAATCTCGGGGGCCAGGGTTATTGTGGTGGTGTATGTGCGGGGGAAAGGCACTATCCATATACAGCTCAAGACAAATGTCAGGACAATGACCTTGATGAACAATGCCTTGCGCTTCCATAGTGTGCCCACCACCTCACGCAAGTCGATTATCTCGGGGTCGGTATTAATTTCAGCCATTTCTTTGCATGTAAGCTTCTTTATGAGTAAATCGGCTGCAAAGTTACCTTTTTTTTCTCAGACCACAAAATAATGTGCATAAAATAAACAATGTTTTGCTTTTCAACATTGTTGTGGTAACTACGCTGTGTAGTCTAACTATTTTAGTTGACTATTTTCGGCCTTACTCAAGTTCCGCAAGTTATGAATGCTTCGCACACAAACGCCCTGAAAGGGCAACGAGCGGCCCTGGGCTAACCGCTTGTTGCCCTTTCAGGGCGTGCCACGCCGGGCTTGCGAAACTTGAATTGGCCTTATTTGCAATATGGGTTGTCCCCGGATTAACAACTGAGTAGTTACCCATTGCGCTGTTTTTCGTTAAAACATGCTAAAAGAATATCTTTATTAAGATAATAATGATACCTTTGCGGCAAGAAAGACCGAGTGCTTAGGACAAAGCCACGTTCCTTGAGCTGACACCCGTTTATTGTTTAACAATTAATAACACAACACTATGAGCAAGCAAAACAAGTATGCCGGAACTCAGACCGAGAAAAACCTTGAGGCCGCCTTCGCAGGAGAGTCGCAGGCGCGTAACAAATACACCTATTTCGCTTCGCAGGCAAAGAAAGAGGGCTATGAGCAGATTGCCGAGCTTTTTCTGAAGACAGCCGACAACGAGAAAGAGCACGCCAAGTTGTGGTTCAAGGAGCTGAATGGTATAGGCGACACCGCAGAAAACCTTGGTGCTGCTGCCGACGGCGAGAACTATGAGTGGACTGACATGTACGAGAGCTTTGCCAAGACCGCCGAGGAAGAAGGCTTCAAGGGCTTGGCTGCCAAGTTCCGCATGGTGGCCGCCATCGAGAAGCGCCATGAGGAACGCTATCGTGCCCTGCTGAAGAACGTCGAGACACAGGAGGTGTTCAAGAAGTCGAGCGTAAAGGTGTGGGAATGTCGCAACTGCGGACATATCGTGGTGGGCGAGAAGGCACCCGAAGCCTGCCCCGTATGCGCTCATCCAAAGTCGTTCTTCGAAATAAGCGCTGACAACTTCTGACCATACGGAACAGTCCAACGCTGCGTGGCAAAAAACTGATTTGTCAGGACATTCGCAGGGCCTCCACATTCGAGAAGCGGCAGACAAGCTTCTTCTGGAATGTGGAGGCCCTGCTTCGTGAGCGAGAAAGAAAGGCTCTGTTGTGTGATCACACGTTCAGCTCTCTGTCAGGCCCTTTGGCTGTGTGTAAGGCCTATTCTGCCATCTTCTCAATCAGAGCGACCGCGTATGCCGATATGCCCTCCATGCGGCCCGTGAAGCCGAGGCGCTCGGTGGTGGTGGCCTTTATGCTGACCTGGTCCGGGCGGCACCCGATGACCTCGGCCATACACTGTTGCATGGCGGGTATGTGAGGGTTCAGCTTGGGTCGCTCGGCACAGACGGTGGCATCGATGTTACCCACCTGCCATCCGCCCGCTCGCAGCAACTCGATGGTCTGTCTGAGAATAATCTTGCTGTCCATGCCCTCGGTCTGTTCCGACGTGTCGGGCCAGTGAAAGCCTATGTCGCGCATGGCGGCAGCACCGAGCAGGGCGTCGCATACGGCATGAAGCAAGACATCGGCATCGCTGTGGCCCAGCAAGCCCAGCTCGTAATCAATCCTTATACCGCCAAGCCACAGCTCGCGGCCTTCCACCAGCCGGTGGACATCGTATCCAAATCCTACACGCATATCACCTAAACAAATCTTTTATTCCGTCCATGTCGAAGGCGAGCGTAAAACGCAGTGTCTGGTCCAGCGGGTTAGACTGTGCTGTGGATATGACGTAGCCCACGTCGATTGAGAAGACGTTCATGCGGAAGCCTCCGCCAACAGTGAAATACTTGCGATTGCCCTTCGACTGCGACTCGTGGTGATAACCGCCACGAAGCGAGAACTGCTCGTTGTATGTATATTCTGCGCCCACGCTCCACTGTATCTCCTGCAGCTCTTCCTTGAAGCCACCTGGCGCGTCGCTGAAGCTCTTGAACATACCCTTTATTGAGCCCATGTCGCTGTATTCGCGCCGCACGCGCTCTTGATATGTTCCGTTGTCCTCATCCTCGAGCTGCACGGGCACCGTCGGTACCAGCAACTTATTGGCGTCGGCCGCAATGCTGAAGCGGTTATACTGGTCGATGGGCACCATGAGCGATGCGCCAAGTCGCATGTTGGTAGGAATGAACTGGCTCTCTTCGTCGCCATAATATGAAATCTTGGAACCAATGTTCGACACATTGAGGCCCAAGCCCAGCTGACACTCGCGCTCGCCCAGCATGATATAGTTGTTGTAGTACATGGCAATGTCGGCCGCGAAAGCCGATGCAGGCTTGGCATCTTCTGAGTGATAGTCGTAACGCAGGTCGCTGTATATCCATCGCAGAGCCACGGCAAGCGAGAACGTCTCACTCAACATGCGCGAGTATGCCACATCGACCGACATCTCGTATGGACGCACGGTCTCATCTGTATCGGCACTGGTATAGACCTCGCCGAGCGAGAAGTAGCGTAGCGAGCCTGACAGCGCGCCATATTCGCCTATGCGGTAATAGCCCGCGAGATAGACCAGGTCGATGTCGTTGACGAGCTGTCGCAGCCAAGGCGTATAGTTGGCCGCCAGTCCGGCACGACTGATGCAGAAGGGGTATTTAGCCGGGTTCCAATACTGCGAGTTGACATCGGGATCGGTGGCAACGCCCACATCGCCCATGCCTGCGCCACGGGCGTCAGGGGCAATGGTCTGCGATATTACGGCGTGCTCTACAGGATTGAACGTGGTCAGCTTGTCATCCTGGGCTTCAGCAGCGACCGCTGTCGCCATAGCTGCTAAGAAGAGCGAAGGTCTTTTCATGTTTTGGTATTTACTTGGCAATTATCAATTTTCTCGACTTTGACGCATAGTCGCTGCCCCCGCTGGCCAGACGCACACGGTAAACATATATTCCGGCGGGCAAGCGCTTGCCCTGCGAGGTGCTCAGGTTCCAGCTGACGCTGTATGTGCTATTGTCGGGCACACATGTCTCGGCGTGCTGCCAAAGCTGACGGCCTGAGGTGTCGAACACGTCGATGACAAGGTTCAGCTCTGAGCCGATACGGTCGTGCGAGATGAGAAAGGTGGTGCTGGTCGAGGCGGGATTGCGCGTCGATACTATGTCTATGCCCGTGGGATTGAGGCCAGCCTGCACGTTGAAGTCGAGCTCGATGGTGGTAGGGTTGTTCAGCACATCCCACGCACGGAACAGCAAGTGGTGCTGCCCGTCTGCAAGAGCCGGAATGGAATAGCCCACATGTCCGCTGCGGTAGTCGCCGAAATCATACTGGAAATACTCGTTCAGCGAGTAAGACGTTGCCATCTTTCCGTCGATGATGAGCTGCAGGTCGTGTCCTATGCCGCTGCCCGAGGCATTTATGCCATCTTCGTCAGTAAGTTCGGCATAGAAATACGGTGTGGTGTTGACAGCATCGCCATTGCAGAACGACGGCTTGTTCAGGTAGCAATAGACGGTGGGACCTTTGCCGGTGTTGTCGGTCGTGTCTGTTCCGTCCATTGTGAACGCCTCGCTGCGGCCATGCACCTCGACACTATGGTCGTTGTTCACGGCGTATGCCGTGATGAGCCCGGTTTCCGGGCTGTAGCTGATGTCGCGCGGCAGTGCGAACGAGATATTGAACCGCCCCTTGCGCACGCTGTCCTGTCCGATGTAGAGTGTGCTTGTCCGGTCGGTGAACACGAAGGGGTCGGAGGTCTCCTGACCGTTGTTGCAGCGTCCGGACACAACCTCTTCCACGTCTTTCATGGTCAGCGTGACAATGCCGCTGAAGTCCGGCTGGTTGTCGATATGACCGGCAATGCGCACGACAGATCCGGCCGAGAGCTTGGTTGCCGTCTCGGTAGTATGTCCGTTGATACTGTCGATGGTCAGAGGCTTGGTTGGCATGGCCAGCACCAGGGCTGGGTCGCCCAGCAGCGAATACTGCAGCTTGTTCTCGGTGAAATCGGTCTCACGGTCGTTGTCGGCTGCCTTGGTCAGCAGTCGGCATTTGGCCAGCCTTACGGCCTCGCCTATGCTGATGCGCTTGCCGTCGGCATCGTTTGCCAGCACATAGTGCATGAAATGCTTGTTCATCAAGCGGTTGTAGATGGAATAGACGGTGCGCGTCGTGCCGAAGAAAGCTACGGCACCACCATTCTTGTTTAGCATGGCCGTTTCGCCTATCGTTTCCTCCTGACCGTCGAAGGGCATCACGTCGCACGAGGCAGTGAGCCACAGCGGCAGACGCAGCGACGTGCTCTCGGCGAAATCGCCTATCAAGAGCGCTTTCTCATGCGAGATCTGATTGGCCGAGCCATGTCCGGTGTAGTTCATCACGAGGGCACCTTCCTGCATCTGCTTCTTTATTAGCCGCGTCACGTCGGGATAGGTGTTACCGGCAGCCGATGTCTGGCGCTGGAAAGCGTCCCAGTAGATTTTCTTTATGTTCATGGCCGGATGCTCGCGGCCAATCATTATGGCCACGGTGTCGGCATCGGTCATGTGAAGGTTTTCGTTACCGTCGTCGCCCATCATGCAGATGGTGTTCTGCCAGGCACCGGCATATTCGTTGGCAGCGTATGACAGTGTCTTGTCCACCATCACCTTGGCATCCTCGGCTGTGCGGGCCGGCAGGCGTCCTACGGCCACGTCGCCCTTGTCGGTATAGACCAGGTTTGCACCTTCGCCCTCATCAAGCATGGTGAAGAAGTCGTCACTGACGTAGCATTTTGTCTCAGAGAAAGAGTTTTCGCTCTCGTAGCACAGCAGGAAATCGTCTGGCGATGTTGACTGCCAGTCGGAACCAAGCATGCGGTTGTCCCATGCGCCGTCGCCCATCAGCAGCAGGTATCGTGGCATTTGCTTGCTGTCACTGCCGGCCCGCTCGTACAGCATTTTCAAGTATCGGCGATAGGCATTGGCATCTGGCGTTCCGCTACTGAACTCGTTGTACAGTTCGTCGGCAGGCACAATGTTGACCCTCAGCGAGTCGTGCTGCTCATGCCATGCCTTCAGGCGCTGTGCCTGTGCCAGCAACTTCTGTGTGGTGGGAATGATGATGACCATATCTGCCTGCGGGTCGGCATGGTGGTCCTGATTTGTTATGCCGTAGCAATAGCGGGGCACAGGCAGCGTGGCACTGTTCAGGTCGGGGGCTGCTTTCGGATCGCGCAGTGTCAGCTGCACATAGTCAAGTCGGACATTGGCTGTGCCTGCGGTCTTTTTCAGCGTGACGACATTGTTGCCAGCCTTCAGGTTCCTGACGTTGTCCACCCACGACGACGAAGCAGCCACGCTGTAGCTGTCGGTCAGCTTACCTGTCGCGACATTGACGTAGTTGCTTGCCGGCTTCACGCTTCTGACCAGGCTGTCGTTGACCATCAGCTGTGCCTCGAAATAGCCGTCGTAAGACAGCACGAGCGTAATCCGGCCTTCGTCGCCGTTAGCCTGTAGCGTATATTGCGTACCGTCGGCTGTCAGCAGCTGACTGTCGTATAGGTTGCGTCCGCCGTGGAACCACGAATAGTTTTCCGTTTCATGGAGCGAGTGGTAGCTGGCCGTGGTAACGCCATACATGGACAGGAATGTTTCCTCTGAGACGGTCAGCTGTTGCTCGTCGCCACTGTCTGTCAGGAAATAGCAGCCTGTGGCCGAGTATGGATTGCGTGTGCGTGTTGTCACGCTGTTGCTGCTCCAGCTGACAGGGCCGTTGGCATAGAACAGATGCCGGCCGTTGGCTGTAACGCATTGTTCCACCTGTTTCAGGTCGTCGGTAGAACGCAGGTAGGCTGCAGTTATCTTCTCGGGCTGCAGTGCGCCGCCGTAGCCATAGATCTTCACCTTCGAGAGGTCGCTGAAGCCAGCCTGTTGCACCAGTTGCTGCGTCAGCTGGTGTATGCCGCTCTCGCTCACTTCTATCTTGACCCACCGCCCGGAGGCCAACACCGAGTGTGAGGCAAACATGTCTTCCTGCTCTTGTGCCCTTCGCGGTCCGGTGGCGTTGCGGGCTGCGCTGTGTGCAGGCTGCGAGTGCAGCTCAAGCTTGAAGCTGACCAGCTTCTGCCATCGTCCGTCGCGCATGGTGATAGGACACAGCTGGGCATAGAGCGTTGCTTTCTTGCGTTCCACACCTATGTATGTGTCGATTTGCGGCAGTGCTGCCAGCGAGTCGATACCTAACGCTTTCACTCGCGCCACGTCGGCCGGATACATGTCGATATATTCAGGGTAGCTCAGTTCGACAGTGTATATAGAGTCCTGATAGTCTGCAGGCAGCGCGAACTCATGTTCGAACACTGGCAGGCGGTCTGCCACGCGCACCTCGCTGGTGGTAAGGTTGAAGAAGGCAGAGCGCAGATTGGCAACCGCGGCTGCCTGTACATCACGCGGCACAAGCGTCGCCACGGCTATAGCGGACAGGAGTGAGTTGGTCAAACGACGGTGTATCATGGTCTGTTCTTTGGTTGTTCCTTGTTAGTGTCTTGTTATTATCTTGCTTCAGTCGGGTTCATGCAGCTATTTCAGGCGGCAGTGTAGCACCGGTCGCTCTTCTATCCAGCCCTCGATGGTGTCGCCAATGACAGCCTCTGTGGGTGGCACCGGCGAACCGGTGAAGAGCAGGTCACCCTGCTTCAGGGTGAAATTTCGTGACAGACATGCTATCATGCTGTCTATGCTGTGCCTCATGTGGGCTGTGTCGGCCTGGCAGCAGAGTTGTCCGTCCAGCTTGCAGCAGAAGCATGCTGAAACGGGCAGCACGTCTTTCTCTATCCACGTCCCCGTCACGGCGCTTCCGTCGAGGGCCTTTGCCATTGTCCACGGCAGCCCTTGTGCCTGTGCCCGTTCAAGCAGGCTGCGTGCCGTGAAGTCGAGTCCCAGGGTCATGGCGTCCCAGTATCTGTGGGCGAAGCGCTCCGGTATGGTTTTACCCAGCCTGCATATCCTGACTACGATGTGTGCCTCGACGTCGATGTGCCCCAGATGGTCGGGCACAAAGAATGGCTTGCCCCCTGCAAGCAAGGCAGAGTCGGGCTTCATAAAGAAGACCGGCTCTTCTGTATCAAATAACGCGCCGTTGGGCGCTTTATTGTGTCGGGGGTAGTTGTTGGCAATGCAGAATATCTTCATCGTCTGAGATTGACATCGCAGTTCAGATACCGGTCACAATGCCTCGAATGTATGTCTGCAGTATGTGTATGCCCGTCGTGTTGTTGCCGCCGAAGGGTATGATAAGGTCGGCAAACTTCTTTGTGGGCTCGATGAACTGCTCGTGCATGGGTTTCAGGACGTTCTGATAGCGTTCGATGACCATCTTGACCGTGCGCCCCCGTTCCACCACGTCGCGTCTTATGTTTCTTATAAGTCGTTCGTCGGCATCGGTATCCACAAATATCTTCAGGTCCATCATGTCACGCAGTCGCTTGTTGATGAGCGACATGATGCCTTCGATGATAATGACAGGCTTCGGATCGACGTGAATGGTCTCTTTCTGCCTGTTGCTTTCAATGTAGCTGTATGTGGGTTGTTCCACGGCGTACCCGTCGCGCAACTGTCTGACATGTTCTATCAGCAGTTTCCAGTCGAAGGCGTCAGGGTGGTCGAAGTTGATGGCGCGGCGTTCTTCGGGTGTCATGGTCGTGGTGTCGTTATAGTAGCTGTCGAGCGGAACCACCGCAACCATGTGAGGCGGCAACGACTGAATAATGTTTCTCACAACGGTGGTCTTGCCCGAACCGGTGCCACCGGCTATTCCTATAATGGTCATTAGTTTGGAGATGTGTTTTTTTCGGATTATGCTGCCCGTCGGCTGAACCGACGGGCTGTGTGACACTGTTGGTTATTTTTGGGGGCCTTGACAGCGGTTTTATCTGTCGGCAGAAGTCTCGGGCGTCATTTCCACTTGCCGAGATAGACCACGGTGGGCAGGTGGTCAGAATAGCCGTCAAGCCATACTCCGCCTGCATGTGTACGCAGAGTGTTGCCTTTATATTTTCCTTCTTTCTGGAACAGATAATCGCGTTTGAAAATCTGGTGCTTGACATGCTTCAGCGTACTGTAGTCTTTCCGTCCGTGCTGGTTGAGGAGCGAGTGCGACAGTATTATCTGGTCGAACAGGTTCCACTTGCCGTCGTACATCAGTGTCCCTGTGCCGCTTTTGAGCACGTTCCACCAGGGATTCCAGAGCCCGCCCTTGTCCACCTTGTTGATGTCTTTCATTGCGCCCAGCCTGACGGCCATCGAGCGGTCCATGGGGTCGTCGTTCATGTCGCCCATTATGATGACCTTTACGTCAGGGTCTTCTTTTATAAGCGAGTCTTTCAGCGCACGCAGCTGCGTTCCGCCCAGCTCGCGATAGTATGAGCCAGAGAAGCGCGATGGCAGGTGATTGACGACAATGGTGACATGTTCGCCCGCCAGGGTGCCGCTCACCGTCAGGAAGCCTCGCGTGTAGAAGGCCGAGTCTTTCTTCAGCTCGGGCACGTATGGCACGAGCTTGACATTTCTGACCTTGAAGAAAGAGGGATTGTAGAGCAGGCCGCAGTCCACGCCACGTCGGTCAGGACCTTCTACATGAGCAAACTTGAAGCCGCGCGCTTTCAGCACGGGTTGATTGCACAGGTCCTGCAGACAGCGGGCGTTCTCCACCTCGCTGACGCCTATTGCGGCGCAGCCCACCTTTGGCAGGACATCGGTGCCCATCTCTGCCAACACTCGTGCCATGTTGTGCAGCTTGTGGCTGTATTTCATGCCCGTCCACTTGTTCTTACCCTGTGGCAGATATTCGTAGTCGTTCTTGCCGGCATCGTGGCATGTGTCGAAGAGGTTCTCCAGGTTATAGAAGCCAATTGCATAGACGGCCAGCTTGCGTTCGCCCTGCGCACCGGCTGTGTTGCACCAGCCGAGTCCGACGAGCAGCAGTGCAAGCATGACTCGCACGGATGATGTATGGTCAAGATGTCGTTTCATGTGTAGAGTAGTGATTGATAAGGAACAGGCACTGTATAAAGTTTGCAATTGCATTTTTACTGTAAAAACAGACAGCCATGTCGCGTAATGCCAAAACATTATGTCTGATTCGTGACTTACTTTTTAATACGTTGTTTTCAAAAAGATTGTAAACTTAATACAGCACCTGTTCCTGATAATAATATACTTACTGATGCTGGGGGCGGAGCAGGTCGTTGACGGTCTTCACCGGATTGAATGTGCCCAGCGGCACTTCGACGAAGACGGTGTTCCAGTTGCTCATGGCACCGTTCCACAGCCCTGGCAGCTCCAATGCCTGCAAGTCGCGGCCTCCTTTACTCTTCTGCGATATGAAGCCTGTAGCCGGATCGACAAAGCTGGGCAGATTGAACGGCTGGCCCTTGTAGTCGCGCACGGCGCACACCAGATCCACGGGGTTAAAGTGTGTGCCCTCGGCGAACATCTTCATATACTCTGCGTTCTGCGTGTCTATCTGCGAGCTCTCGAGTATCTGCAGCGACACGGTTCCGTCTGTGTTGTATGTCAGGAACGGTCCGCCGCCGGGCTCGCCCACATTCTTCACCACTCCGCAGACGCGCATGGGTCTGTTCAGCTTCTGCCTGAGATAGATGACAAGCTCGGCATCTTCCAGCTCCTTGATGTCTGCTTTGCGGCAGCACAGGTCGCGCTGCACAAACTGCACTATCTCCACCAGTTGTTCGTGGCTGTACTTGCCCGTGTCCAGCAGACGCAGGTAGCCGAAAGCCTTCTCTTGTAGCGTGACCAGCACACCGGCAATGACCTGTTTCCATTCGACGGTCTCTGCCTTCAGCCGGTCAGGCACCACGTTGTCGATGTTCTTTATGAAGATGACATCGGCTTCTATCTCGCCGAGGTTCTCTATCAGTGCGCCGTGGCCTCCGGGACGGAATAGCAGCGTTCCATCGTCGTTGCGGAACGGTGTACCGTCGGGGTTGGCAGCCAGGGTGTCGGTGCTGGGCTTCTGCTCGGAGAAGCTTATATCATACTTTATCCCATACTTGGCGGCAAACTGTCCGACCTTCTCATCCACTTTCTTTTCAAACAGGGCTATGTGCTCATGCGACACGGTGAAATGGACGTGGGCTTCGCCATTTGATGCTGCATAGAGAGCTCCCTCAACCAAGTGTTCCTCCATAGGCGTGCGGGGGCCTTCGGGATAGTTGTGGAAGAGTAGCAGGCCCTTGGGCAACTGTCCGTAGTTCAGTCCCTTGGCCTCAAGCATGTTGGCCACGACCGCCTTGTATTGTCCGTCTGCCAGAAGCTGCTTGATGTTTCGCCCCTCGTTCTTGATGCACTGGGCATCAAGTGCGTTGTAAAAGGCAAATTTCCCGATGTTATCGAAAAACTGTTTTTCAAAGTCCGTGGTGGGCGCATCGTAGTCGGCGGTAAGGAAGGCGAACATGTTCTTGAACATACGGCTGGCAGCTCCGCTGGCGGGAACGAATTTCACGACGCGCTTGCCTTGGGCTTTGTAAGCTTCCCATTTCCTGACCATGTCCATGCGCTCCTGAGGTGTCGGAGCCATTATGCCACGGCCTACGGCTGCTGCGGCCTGCAGGCGCAGGAAGGGGAAGCCTGTTTTGAACTGTTGCAGCTGCGTGGCTATCTGCTCTTGGCTGATGCCGCGTGCGGCTATCTGTTTTAGGTCTTGCTGTGTTAACATAATTAAGTGTTAGGTATTAGGTGTTAAGTGTTAAATGTTAGTCGTTAGGGATTAGGTTATAGGCGTTAGGTTTAATGTATAATGTTTAATGTATAATGTATAATGTATAATGTATAATGTTTAATGTATAATGTTTAATGTATAATGTTTAATGTTTAATGTTTAATGTATAATGTATAATGTTTAATGTATAATGTTTAATGTTTAA
>JAILBT010000063.1 GCA_024680755.1 Prevotella sp.
AGGAGATGTGGAGTAAGGAGATGTGGAGTAAGGAGATGTGGAGTAAGGAGATGTGGAGTAAGGAGATGTGGAGTAAGGAGATGTGGAGTAAGGAGATGTGGAGTAAAGTACTCTCCCACTCACTAACTTCCCAACTCACAAACTCACAAACTCACAAACTCACAAACTCAATAACTCATAAACTCAAAAACTCCCCAACTCCCCAACTCACAAACTCAATAACTCCCCAACTCAATAACTCCCCAACTCACAAACTCACCAACTCAATAACTCACAAACTCACCAACTCAAGAACTCACCAACTCACCAACTCACTAACTCACCAACTCACCAACTCGCCAACTCCCCAACATGCTACACATACGTCATACCATCTGCTGCACACTGCTGATGTGCGGCGCCGCCACCGCCCTGCAGGCACAGGACATGGCGTCGGCCTATTTCACCAACGACTATAAGTACCGCCACCAGATGAACCCCGCCATGGGGGCCGACCAGACATACATAGCCCTGCCCGGACTGGGTAACACTAGCATGGGCGTGATGGGAAACTTCGGACTCGGAGCCATACTGAAGCCCAACCCCGTGGCCGGAGGCAAGAAGAACGTTACCTTTATGCACCCCGCTCTGAGTGATGCCGAGGCTCTGGCCGACTTCCACAGCGGCAACAACAAGCTGCAGACCGACCTGGCCGTCACGCTGCTCTCGGCCGGCTGGAAAGGCTGGGGCGGATATAACACCATCGACCTGGGCGTGCGGGCCTTCGCCGGAGTGAGCATACCCTACGAGATGTTTGAGTTTGCACGCAACACGGGCAACAAACGCTACGACATCGACGGACTGGGTGCCAAGGCTCAGGCTTACGTTCAGCTGGCACTGGGCCACTCGCACCAGCTGAACGACCGTCTGCGCATAGGTGCCAAGCTGAAGCTGCTCATGGGAGCAGGCATGGCCGAGGTCAGCACCACACACCTCACGGCCGACCTGAGCCAGCCCGGGCAGTGGAGGCTGAGCGGACAGGCACGAGCCGACATATATATGGACGGCTTCCGCTTCAAGCAGAAAGAGAAGGAATACAAGGACGGCACCACCTATCGCCAGGTGGACGACATCGACGTGGACAGCCCAGGCATAAGCGGCATGGGCTTCGGCGTGGATCTGGGAGCCGTCTATGACATGAAAGACCTGGTGAAGGGCCTCAAGCTGAGCGCCGCCCTGACAGACCTGGGCTACATCAAATGGAAGAACCACGTCAGCGCCGCAAACAAGGCCACGAGCTTCACCTTCAGCGGCTTCCATGACATAGAGGTGACCGATGACAATGGCCGCGCACTGGACAGCCAGTGGAACAGCGACTATGCCGACCAGCTGACCGACTTCGCCCACCTGGAGGCCGAGGAGGGCCAGGGCGCTGCCAAGAGCACCATGCTGCAGGCCACGGCCCGTCTGGGCGGCGAATATGCCATGCCCTTCTACGACAAGCTGAGCGCCGGACTGCTGCTCACACACCGCTTCGCCGGCGACTATAGCTGGAACGAGGCACGGCTGTCGGCCAACTGGCAGCCGCTCAGCTGGCTCGACGGCAACGTCAACGGAGCATACAGCACCTTCGGAGCCTCGCTGGGATGGATGATCAACATCCACCCCAAGGCCATCAACTTCTTCTTGGGCATGGACCATGTGCTGGGCAAGACCACCACGCAGGGCGTGCCTCTCACACCCAAGGCCAGCATCACGATGGGCATGAACGTGGCATGGTAACAGCGCCACACTGCTGACCGGCAGACAGGCCCGGCATGATTTGCAACCATCATCGACAAAAAAAAGCGGAAACGTTTTGCGTTTCCGCTTTTTCTTCATACCTTTGCACCGTCGAAAGAACAAGACAACAGAAAGCAGCGAGGTTTCAATCGCCATTGCCCCTGCTGCTTTTCTCTATGGCGCCCTGATAGTTAAATGGATATAACAAGTCTCTCCTAAAGATTAGTTCCGGGTTCGATTCCCGGTCGGGGTACAGTGGCACGCGCCGTGCGCCAGCAACTGCATCGTAGATTGCACGGCTTTCTGTTTTTTATAAGCCCTTTCTGCCAGTCCACATCAGCAAACTTCTCTGATTCACGAATCGTAGGACCTCTGTTTTCTCTATGCCCCCTCGCCTACAAGGGAGAGACGCGCCATGCGGCGCACGCTCAGATGCCGAGCAGCAGACGGTCGCGGCGGTAGCCCCGCAGCGGCGCTGCGCCCGGGCGCCGGTTGTAGAGTATCATGGTGGCGCGCCCGATGATGAGGTGCTCGGGCACGATGCCTATGCCGTCGATGTAGTAGCAGTCTTCGCGGTCGCAGTTGCTCACGGCAGGCACTGTCAGCGTCAGGTCGGTGCTGTCGCCCAGCAGACTTGCCTCGACCACCACCGTGTCGCCTGGCAGCGCCGTGCAGCGGCCCAGCAGCAGCTTGCCGTCGCCCTGCTCGGTCTCAAAGGCCACCATGTCGCCGCGCCTCACCGGCTGTCGGGCCAGCCGACCGTAGGGGAAGAGCCGGCCGTCGCCCGTGCGGAGGCCATAGCTCCAGCGGTTCACCACGACGCGGTCGCCGGACAGAAGATAAGGCTGCAGGGCGTCGCCGTCGATGCTGCACAGCTGCAGGGCCAGGGCGCGCACCAGCAACATTACCGCCAGTGCCACCGTCAGTGCAAGTATGAAGCGCAACGTTCCCCGCATTATGAGTTGAAAGATGAGAGGTGAAAGATGAGAGTCGGTTGTTGACAGTTGAGAGCTGATGGCTTGTGCTGCTCACATTCACTTGATGTTGTCCACCCATCGGAACAGCCGGCTCCAGCGTATGCCGGCCACGCCGTGTCGGTCGGGGTCGCTTGACCACCAGATGAAGATGGGCTTACCCACGATATGGTCTTCGGGCACGAAACCCCAGTAGCGCGAGTCGAGCGAGTTGTGGCGGTTGTCGCCCTGCATCCAGTAGTAGTCCATCTTGAAGGTGTATTCGCTGGTCTCCTTTCCGTTGATGAATACGCGCCCGTCGCTCACCTTCAGGTCGTTGCCTTCGTAGGTGCGTATGGGCCGCTCATAGATGGCGATGTTCTCCTGCGTGAGTTTCAGCGTGAGACCCTTGGCCGGTATCCGCACGGGGCCGTAGTTGTCGCGTGTCCAGTGCTTGTAGCCGTTCAGGGGATAGATGTCCCACTCCTCGGCCTCCTGCACCCGCTGTATGCTGTCCACCAGGTCGGGCCGGGCAGAGAGCACCCTGACAGCCTCGTTGGTCAGCGGCATCTGGCCTCCCTGGTTCAGGTACATCAGGTCTTCGTTGGATATGTCGAGCTGCTTGAGCAGTTCGTCAGGCAGGTGCTGGCGAAGCTTCACGCGGTAGAAATACTGCACACGGTCGGGCTCTTTGTTTGGCTTGCCGTCGAGCACAACCACGCCGTTCTTGATTTGCAGCGTCTGCCCGGGCAGTCCCACGCAGCGCTTTACATAGTTCTCGCGGCGGTCGGCCGGCCGCGTCACGATACGTCCGAACTCCTGCGGGTTCTGCTCTATATACTGCCGTCCGGTCATGTATATATGCTCAAACAGTCGGCGGCGCTGCATGAAGGGCAGGCTGTCGGGGTCCTGCGTCTGGCGTATCTCGTCGGCCAGCAGGTTGTAGCCTATCTGATAGGCCAGCCGGTAGAAATCCATGGCCTGATACTGTGGTGCCGAGCAGAGTGTGTCGCCTGCGGGGTAGTTGAACACCACGATGTCGTTCAGCTCCACATGTCCCAGCCCCTTGACGCGGCGGTAGTCCCACTGCGGCCATTCTATGTAGCTCTTACACTCGAACACGGGCAGCGTGTGCTGCGTCAAGGGCAGTGTGAGCGGCGTCTGCGGTATGCGCGGGCCATAGCTCACCTTCGACACGAAGAGATAGTCGCCCGTGAGCAGCGACTTCTCTAACGACGACGAGGGGATAACATAGTTCTGGAAGAAGAAGAGGTTGATGAAATAGACGGCCACCAGGGCAAACACTATGGCATCGACCCACGACATGACGAAGCGCACGGGCCGCTCGGCTTGCTTCCACCACTGCCACTTTATCTTCTTCGATATGTATGCGTCGTAGATGAAGGGCACCACTATCAGGCCCCACCAGCTCTTCACCCAGAGCAGGAAGAGCAGGTATAAGACCAGCACTACTATGAATTTGAGCCACCGTATGGGGGCGCTCGTTTTCTCGTTATTTGTCATCTCTGATGTTGACCGTTAGGTTTTTCTGATTATTCTGATTGCTCTGATTACTCCGATTGCTCTGATTACTCTGATTGCTCTGATTACTCCGATTGCTCTGATTATTCAGATTCCTCCGATATCTCTTCAGAAGCTGAACATGTCGCCGATGGTGAGCAGTCCCTGGTGGTGCTGCGTGTATTCGGCTGCCAGCACTGCGCCAAGGGCGAAGCCCTGTCGCGAGTGTGCCGTGTGGCTGATGGTGAGGCAGTCGGCCGGGCTGTCGTATCTCACGGTGTGTATGCCTGGCACCTCCCCGCGTCGCAGCGAGTCGATACGCAGCATGGCGGGGTCGTAGGGCGCATTGTCCTGACCCTTCACCCAGCCCTGCTTGCGGTCGAGCTCGGCCACAATGTCGTCGGCCAGGGTGATGGCCGTGCCGCTCGGCGCGTCTATCTTGTGCACATGGTGCGTCTCTTCCATGTGTGGGTCGTACTGCGGAAACTGGTTCATCAGCCGGGCCAGATAGCGGTTGACGGCCTGAAACAGCGCCACTCCCACCGAGAAATTGCTGGCCCAGAACAGTGTCTGGCCTGCCATGCGCCCCTCCTGGCACACCGGCCGGCCGTCGGCGGTGGCGGCGCACATACGGCGCACGTCGTCGCCGTGGTCTTTCATCCAGCCCGTGCTGCCGCTGACAACCTTCACCCCGTGACCGAAGGCCCGCAGGTAGTTGCCGTAGGCTGCAGCGGGCGACGTGAACTCTATGGCTACGTCGGCCGAGGCGAAAGCTGCGCTGTCGAAGTCTGACTGATTGTCGATGTCTATGATGCTCACTATCTCGTGGCCTCGCTCGCGGGCCGTCTGCTCTATCATGTGGCCCATCTTGCCGTAGCCTATCAATGCTATCTTCATCGTTCGCTTTGATGTTTGGAATTTGTTTTTCGGCGGCAAAGTTACTCATTTTTTATATATTTGCCCGCATGTTTCGCTAAAAATCTTCAAACTGTTGCGCTTACAATTTGGATGGTGCGCGTCATACTCCGTTTTTCTCACTTCACTCTGTCAGCTTGGCAGTACGAAGCAGACCGCTTATAGTGTCCGCCAGCAAGCAAAAGCCTTTCGCCATTAGGCAAAAGCTTTCACGCCGCAGAAAAACTTCAGGCCGCACTTTGCCATTCGGGGAAAAAAGCTTAACTTTGCGCGCTGAAATCGCCGTCGCCCGCCGGACTAAGCGCGCTGTGGGCGACGTCAAACCACGGAAATATGGACAAACTAATCAATCCGTCCGACTGGCGCCACGACACCGTGCTGCCGCTGCCTGCAGAGGTGACGGCCGACGCATGGGCCGTGGATGCTGCCTGCTCGGGCAACCCGGGACCGATGGAGTACCGCGGCATCGACCTGGCCACGGGCCAGGTGGTGTTCCACTATGGCCCCGTGCACGGCACGAACAACATAGGCGAGTTCCTGGCCATAGTGCACGCCCTGGCGCTGATGCAGCAGCGCGGCCTTACCGCAAAGACCATCTACAGCGACAGCGTGAACGCCATGCTCTGGGTGCAGCGCCGGCAGTGTAAGACAAAGCTGGCACGCACGCCGCAGACAGAAAGCCTCTATGCCATCATCGCAAGGGCCGAACAGTGGCTGCATACACACCAGTGGCAGAACCCGATACTGAAATGGCAGACAGAGAAATGGGGCGAGGTGCCGGCCGATTTCGGCAGAAAATGATGGACAGTCAGACAGATAGACAATTAGACAGATAGACAATTAGACAGATAGACAAAAGTTTTTAAAAACATCATTCTCCAATAAAGAACCTACCCTTCTAGTCAAAGAAAGCAGAAGATAGAGTAAAGGAAATTTCAACATGTCCCTAACGAAAACCCATCAAAAGCTCATCAACTCAAACAAATGATCCTACTCAGCTTCGACACCGAAGAGTTTGACGTGCCACGCGAGCATGGCGTCAGCATCTCGCTGGCCGATGGCATGAAGGTCAGCTGCGAAGGCACCCGCCGCATACTGGATGTGCTGAGGCATAACGGTGTGCGCGCCACCTTCTTCTGCACGGGCAACTTCGCGGAGCACGCTCCCGAGCTGATACAACGCATCCTGAACGCGGGACACGAGGTGGCCTGCCACGGCGTGGACCACTGGCAGCCACGCGAGACCGACGTTGCACTGTCGAAACAGATCGTAGAGCGCGTGGCCGGACGTGAGGTCTATGGCTACCGCCAGCCACGCATGTTTCCCGTCAGCGACGAGCAGATAGAACAGGCAGGCTACCGCTACAACTCGTCGCTCAACCCCGCCTTCGTGCCCGGACGCTACATGCACCTGACAGAGCCACGGACATGCTTCGACAAAGGCAAGGTCATGCAGATACCCGCCTCGGTCACGCCGTGGCTGCGCCTCCCCCTGTTCTGGCTCGCGCTGCACAACATGCCGCAGCCGATCTACCACTGCCTGGTGCGCCGCACGCTGAGACACGACGGCTATTTCATGACCTATTTCCACCCCTGGGAGTTCTACGACCTGAAGGAGCACCCCGAGTTCCGTCTGCCCTTCATCATCCGCAACAATAGCGGCCAGCAGATGGTGCAACGCTTAGACCGACTGATAAAGATGCTGAAAGAGCACGACAGCAGCTTCCTTACCTTCAACGAGTTCTACGCCCTGAAGCACCATACGCCACGGCAAGACAATCAAGAATTTAGAATATAGAGCTCTTCTACGAGCGAAGTGCGTAGCGAATGTTGGCTACGCAAATTAAGAGTTCAGAAATAAGGACTTATATAATTGTCTAACTGTCTAAACGACTGGTACTATATTAAGTTTACAATCATTTTTTAAGACAACGAATTAAAACGAATTACGCGAATGAAACCGAATGGCACGAATTTTATCGAATGAGACAAATGAAAAAGAATTATACGAATGAGACG
>JAILBT010000095.1 GCA_024680755.1 Prevotella sp.
GACGGGGACTGTTTTGTACCTGGGCGGGGACTGTTTTGTACTGCAATGGGGACTGTTTTGTACCTGGGCTACGACATGATGGCTGTGAGAACACTTGCTCTGATTCGTGACTTTGCGGCCGACTATTGGCACGCAGTTGTCCCACCTGCAGCCGCCGCAAGTGAGACACCCGGCGTACCGGTGATTAACCAAGAGTTTACAATTATTTTCTTGTTTGCTACAGTTTTGTAACCATTCAGGCCCATGAATTTGGAAACAATATTGCACGAAAAATTCCCTTCAAATTCATGGGGCTGAGTTGTTACACAGTCTTTCCGCTGTTACGTTACGAGCAAGAGCCGCTATCCTCACGGACAGCGGCTCTTTGTGAAACAAAAATCTCATGGCGGGCGGGCTTCTCGCAGCAGGCCCGCCACATCTGTTAACATAAATAATACATTCCTGTATTATCCCTTTTGGGTACTCTGAGCTGCTTTGAGAACAGCTTGTCTGTGCTATTGCTCCTCATCGTCCCACAGGTCGCGGCCGCGGCCGCGGCCGTATGTCACGTCCTCCTGGTTGTATTCATTGCCCACGCTGGCGATACCTAACAGTGGCTCGGCTGTCACTTCCACATGAATGGTCTCGGGTGCTATATAGTGCTTTTTCATGGTTGCTCTGTTTTTTGGAGTTAAACATATAAATTATCACATACTATTCAAGAGAAATCAAACTGCCTGTTACTTCACGACAAATTTCTTTCCGTTCTTGATATACAAGCCTTTTGCAGGTGTGTTGACGCGCTGACCGCTGAGGTTGTAGCAGTGGCCGCTGTCCGCTGTTGCGTGTTCAATGCTGGCTATACCTGTTGTTTCGTCGTCGAACACGAAGCCCTGAATGTTTGCGGCCTGTGCTGTCGGCACGGCAAGGTAAGCCTTGTTGGCTGCAATGCGGAAGGCAGCACCGTCCACTGCTCCCCACCAGAAGCCAAGCTTGGTTCCGTTGTGCATGGTGAGGCGGTAGAACAGGGTGTTATCGGTGGACATATCACCAGCAGCAATGCCATCTTTGCCCGAAGGCTTCAGCATATTACCGCTGCCAAGACGCGACGTTCCGCCTATGGTAATCGTCACAACATGATTCCCAGCTGAAGCAGAAGACACAAGGACTCCCGTTCCTGCGGGCACAATCTCGCCCGTCTCGTAATTTGTCAAAGTCAGCTTGTCTTCTGATACTGTTACCTCAGAAACTGTAATATCTGCGGGTACGACAAAGGCTGACGAACTGCTGTATGTGCCGTAATACTTTGCGCCGTCGGCACAGAGGTCATTGAGGCTGATAGTAGCTATAGCTGGTGTGCTGAGATAGTATGTCTGAAGCTCTACTCCCTCAGTATATTTAAAAAGACGTGGTGCTTCGCCGGTGCTTGCTGCGTATGTACCCCAACCATAAGAGCTGTTATTGCGGAGTGTGGCGTTCTTTTCTTGAGAACTCATATAGGCATTTGTAATAGTGAAAGCTTCGTTGTAATCTATCGTCCACTGCGCCTTGGTATCTGTGAAATCGGTTAGGAACTTACCTTGATTGTTGCTACCTGTGCTGGCTGCATAGTTCTCTCCATGCTTGATAAGATAGTAGTCACCAGATTTTATCAAATTCCATACACAATTATCCTTGGGAGCTTCTGTCAGAACACCATTTTTGATTGACGGGACTCCACCATTCTCAAAACGATTGCTGACTGTGGAAGCTTTCATAAAATATAAATTAGAACAAATGGCGTAAGTTCCTTCATCAGGAACTTCCTTTATCTCCACCCATTTAGGCATGTTGATGCCTGCGCTGTAGGAATAGACCGGATACAGCGTGATGTCTCCCGCGGGATAGTATGTGCCGGTCAGGATACTAGGCTGTGTCGTAGTGGCTTCATTGATGTTGGCCACACACCATCCCAGGAAAGCGTAGCCAGCCACGTCGCTGCGCGCTGGAAGCAACACACCGCTGCCCACGCTCTCTTCCTGCACGCTACTGTCGTCGTCGGCATAGGTCACCACGAAGCGAGCGGGCTCATTTACTGTAATATTGTAGGTTACGGTCTTTGTTACTTCGTTTTCGGTGTAAGACACCGTTACTGTCTGTTCACCTGTGGCGGACATATCATATCCACTGAACGTGGCACTTTCTGTTACATCCTTATTACCCCCACGGTCGTATGTTGCTGTAACGGTCATACCTTCGTGACTAAACTCTGCATCCTTCAGGAAAGACGTGGGATAATTACCTTCAAGTGTTATTGACTGCAGGACGGGATCAGCCAAAACTATTTTTTTATAGAAAGAAGTTACGGTGTTTTTTATGTTGTTGGCATTACCAGTACTATAGCAGCGCCAATCCTGGCTATTATATACACCTATCCATCGCGACAAAGCAGTACTTTTTAACTTGCTAAAATCACTGTCGTAGAAGTAAGCTGTGTTCCCTGATTCTGACACTGCTACCCCAGTGTTAACGTTTGAGCAAGTCAGGTAGTACGTTACGTTATTGGATTCTGTAGAGAATTGATATGTTGTCTTATCGTTGTATGTGCCAATTGTGACAGTCCATGTCAACATACTTGTAACATCTGAGGTTATCTCCGTCTTTTCTGTGTTCAATGTGACAGCAGTTGCGCTTGGATTCTTTGATACGACAGTAGTAGGTAAGGCCATAGCTATTGCTTCATCAACAATGACGACAATGTCGCCTGTAACCAAAGCTGTTGGTTCAGTTTTCACCCATGCATCTTCCGCCCACGCGCTTCCGCTTCCTGTCGTGAGGGCTGCCAGCAGGAGCATTGACTTTGTTAGTAAATGTTTTAGCATAATAGTTGTTATTAAAGTTGGTTAATACTGTAGATGCTTCCTAACGACGGTGGAAGCCTGTACTAACCCATCTGCATAAGAAAAGCGCAGACCCCACGGTACTCCAGACCAGGTCTACGACAACCTAACATATCATACAGGGAAGCCTGCGCTATGAAGCGCATTCCCAATGATATGCTATTGCTCGGAAATCCTTTTCGAGGTCGTAGTTCGGTCTGGAATTGAGCAATTATGTTCTGCCGCACACAGTGTTTCCACAGGAACGGCGCTGCAAAGTTACGACTAAAAATCGGAACTGCCAAGGCAATTCCGATTTTTATTTCCAGCACGTTCAACCTGACTGGCATCAAACCGCAGACTAAAGCACCGCAGACAAAGAATCTGCGGTGCTTCCCGACACGACATTAATGGATCAATTGCCTATCTCCATGAATCTCTGCGCACCTGACCTGCCGTATCGTGAACGAAGATGGGCGTGCCGCGGCGTCAGGCGCTCGTGCCGTTCGTTGTCATCGTGACCGTGGCGCTGCGGCCGCTCTCGTCGCTGACGGTCAGCACCACCTGCCCCGGGCGGTCCTGCTCCGAGCGCAGGATAACGTCGGCGCTGCCCATGTAGAGCGAGCGTTCCGTGCCTACGGTCATCTCGTTTGATGTTATGTCGCCATTGACCACGCCCTGTATGGTGGCGGGTCCGCTGACGCTGAAGGTAAGCTTGCCGCCGGTGGGCACCTGCCGTCCCTTGCCATCGACCGCCTGGACATGTATATGCATGAGGTCCTGTCCGTCGGCCTTCCACTGCCCCTCGGCCAGGTCGGGCGTGGCCACCAGCCGGCTGACGGGGCCTGTGGTCTGCAGCGTGTGGCGTGCCACCTCCCGGCCACCGTTGCGGGCGATGGCCACGAGCGTGCCCTTCTTATATCGCACGTTGTCCCAGCGTATCTGGTTGCGCATCTTGGCGCTGGCCCTGTCGTTCTGCTTGCGGCCCAGCGAGCGGCCGTTGAGCAGCAGCTCCACCTCGTCGGCATTGGTGTAGGTGACAAGCTGCAGCTTCTGTCCGCGCACACGGTTCCAGTGGTCGGACATGCCGTCGTTGCCTGTCTGCACGCCGTTCCACATCTGGTCGCCTTTCTTGTCGATGACGGCTATATGCACCAGTGGCTCGTCGGGACGGAAGAAGGAGCGCATGTAGTATGCCTTCGGCTTAGGCTGCAGCGAGAGGTCGAACACGCCCTGCGCCCAGCCCTTGGCGGGCCAGCCCTGGCTCTCGCCCAGATAGTCGATGACGCCCCAGTAGGCCAGTCCGATGACGCGGTCGAGGTCCATTGCGAAGAAGTTCTCACCCATTGCCGATATGCTGGCCTCGCTCTGGTAGAAGGTCATCCAGGGGAAGCGTCGTCCGTCGCCGGGGAAGTACATGTAGCGGTAGTTGTATGCCTGTATGTCGGTCTGCAAGGCCAGGTCGCACGGCAGCGAGTCGGTCTCCCAGTTGCGGTAGCGGGGATGCATGGCCACGGTGACGAGGCGCGTCGAGTCGTAGCGTGCCACCACGGGCCGCATCATGCGGTAGGCAGTGACGCCGAAGTCGTTGAAGGGCTGGTTGGGGTCCTGCTGCAGTTCGTTGCCCAGGCTCCACAGCACCACCGAGGGTGAGTTGCGGTCGCGGCAGACCAGCTCTTCTATGTCGGCAGCAAAATGGTTGAGGAAAGGCACCCGTCCGCCGGTGTGCTGCTGCGTCCACTTGTCGTAGAGCTCGTCCACGACGAGCAGGCCCATGCTGTCGCACATCTCGATGAACGAGCGGCTGTAGGGGTTGTGCGACGTGCGCACATGGTTGATGCCAAACTGCTTCATCAGCGCCAGACGCTTCTCGATGGCACGGGGGAAGGCGGCTGCGCCCAGGACGCCCAGTGTGTGGTGGTTGGCATAGCCCTGCAGCAGCACCTTACGGCCGTTGAGCTTGAAGCCAAACTGCGGGCCGAACTCTATGGTACGCACGCCGAAGCGCTCGCTCACCTCGTCGGCCACGCTGCCGTCGTCGCGCAGCAGCTGTGCGGTGACGGTGTAGCGCCGCGGCGTGTCGATGTCCCAGAGCTGTGGCGTGGGCAGCTCCACCTCGGGCAGCACGGCAGCCACGGTGCGCGTCTGCGGGTTGCGCTTGCGGGTGGCCGTCTGCCGGCACACCACACGGCCGTCGGGATCGGCAATGGTGAAGACCACCTGCGTCTGCTTCATGCGCGTGCGGTTGGTGAACTCGGCCGAGAGGCTGACGTAGCGGTTGTCGCGCGTGGTGACATACAGCGGGTGGCGGGTGAAGAAGAGCTGGGCATCGGTCACAAGCAGGCGCACGTCGCGGAACAGTCCGCCGCCGGTGTACCATCGCGAGTTGCCGGGCTCGCGGGTGTCGGCCCTGACCGCTATCACGTTCTGCCGGCCGTAGAGCAGGTCGCGCGTCACGTCTATCTCGAAGCCCACATAGCCATAGTCGGTGCCGCCTATGCGACGGCCGTTCAGATAGACGTCGGCTGTGTACATGATACCGTCGAACTGCAGCACCACGCGACGGCCCTGCCACCCTGCCGGCACGTCGAGCGCCTTGCGATACCAGCCTATGCCCATCTCCTTGAAGCCGCGGCTGCTGAGGCGGCTCTTGATGTTGGCGGCCACGTCGCTGTTGTCGGGACGCTCGTCGGGCGAGGGCTCCACCCACGGCTGTTCTATCTGGAAATCGTGTGGCACATTGACGGTGCGCCAGCTGCTGTCGTCGAAACCGGGAGCCGCGGCACCGGCCACGTCGCCCGGGTGGAAACGCCAGCCCATGTCGAGGTCGCACGCCTGGCGACTGTTGGCGGCCCAGGCCACCGCAAACACCATGAGCGACACGATGGTAGTCAGTTGTCTCATAAGGTTAACAGATTATAAGGTTGAACAGTTAAAGGCAGACAATGAATAAAAAAAAAAGAAGAATGAAAAACTTATTTAGGAACTGGTACTATACAATCATTTTCTTTAGACAACGAATTAAAACGAATTACACGAATTACCCGAATTAAAGTGAATGGCACGAATTAAAACGAGTTACACGAATTATACGAATGTCACAAATGAAAACCAGAATATAAACTTTACTTAGTGTCAGTTCCTAAACGAAGGAGATGTCTTTCGACTTTTCAATTTTGTCAAGGGTTATACATGTCCTTGTTGTAATAGTTGAGTATGTCGAGCAACATCTGTCGCGCCTCGGCTGCCGGACTGTCGGGGTCCAGCTGCGTCGCCTGTGCATAGAGGTTGATGGCCTCGTGCCACAGGCCCTCGCGGCGCTTCTGGTTGCCCAGGTCGTAAAGTTCAGCAGCAGACACGGCGGGGAAGGATAATGAGGTTATGATGTTGTGATGTTATGAGCGGCGCAGGGCGGCTTCGAGCGTGTTGTTCATCAGCGAACAGATGGTCATGGGCCCCACGCCACCGGGCACGGGCGTGATATAGCTGCAGAGCGGTGCCACCTCGTCAAACTTGACGTCGCCTGTCAGCCTGTAGCCGCTCTTGCGTGTGGCATCGGGCACGCGTGTCGTACCCACGTCTATTATCACGGCACCGGGCTTGACCATATCGGCCGTGACAAACTCCGGCTGGCCGATGGCGGCGATGATGATGTCGGCCTGGCGGCACTCGTCCTTCAGCGTGCGCGAATGAGAGTGGCAGATGGTCACGGTGGCGTCACCCCACTGCTTGCTGCTCATCAGCTGGGCCATAGGCTTGCCCACGATGTTCGACCGGCCCAGCACCACACACTTACGGCCGCTGGTCTCTATGCCGTAGCGCTTCAGCAGGGTCATGATGCCCAGGGGCGTGGCCGAGATGAAGCATGGCAGACCGATGGCCATGCGCCCCACGTTGATGGGGTGGAAGCCGTCAACGTCCTTGCGATAGTCGATGGCCTCGATAATCTTCTGCTCGTCGATGTGGCGGGGCAACGGCAGCTGGACGATGAAGCCGTCAACATCGGCATCGGCATTGAGCCGCGCCACGCAGTCGAGCAGCTCAGTCTCTGTCACGTCGGCCTCATAGCGCAACAGGGTGGAGCGGAAGCCGCACGCCTCGCAAGCCAGCACCTTGTTCTTCACATAGGTCTCCGAACCGCCGTCGTGACCCACCAGCACAGCGGCCAGGTGGGGCTGTCTGCCGCCACGGGCCACAATCTGCTTCACTCTCTCGGCTATCTCGGCCTTGATGACCGCTGCCGTCTGTTTTCCGTCTATTAGTGTCATAGTGGGTGCAAATATATAGAGAAATTTCCAACAACTTGTCTGCCGGGATAAATAATTAAGTTTTTTTTAGACGTTCTGCAAGATTTTGAGTGGGTGATACCGCCAGTGTAGGGGGCAGGCTCCGTGCCAGCCCGATGGCCCCTTATGGGCAATGTGCCGCGGAACGTCTGCTGACGAACGCCCCTGTCGGGCGTGCGGGCTGGCGCAGGGCCTGCCCCTACTGGTTGAGTTACGGTGGTGAGCTTTGAATGTCAACTGAGTAGTTACTATCAAAAAGTTTATGTATCTTTGCGGCCAAAAAACATCAGAGTTCTTTATTCTTCATTGTTATATGAACATC
>JAILBT010000110.1 GCA_024680755.1 Prevotella sp.
TTAAAATGTGCAAAAGGCGGTGTGCGCGCAAACAATTTGAGTACCTTTGCAGCCGAATAGGAACAAAGGACTATTGTTATGAGAAGAATGAAGCAGATGTGGCTGAGCCTTGCCTTACTGTCATTCTTACCCTTAACGGCCGCTACGGCCACAACCAAAGTAGACAAGAGCTCAGCACACACCACCGACTGGGCCCCCGTGATGGAGGCTATCATACAGGTGGAGAGTCATGGAGACGCCGCTGCCAAGAGCGGCAACTCGGTGGGCGCAATGCAGATAACGCCCATACTGGTGAAAGAATGCAATTTGATATTGCAACAAAGGGGCGAGAAGCGTCGCTACACGCTCGACGACCGCCTCAGCGTACAGAAATCGAAAGAGATGTTTCTCTTGATACAGAGCCACCGCAACCCGACAGGCTGCATAGAGACGGCAATCCGCGCTTGGAACGGAGGCCCTCGCTTCAGCCGAAAGGCCACCGAGCGATACTATCGCAAGGTGATGCGCGCGCTGGAAAAACAAAAAGGATGACAGCCCAGGGAGAATGTCAGCAGGCAGACTGCCGCCGGACATTATCCCGCGAAACAAGGTAGCGTACAGCAAAAAACACGCTGCGCAAAAAAAAAGACAAGCAAAACCGGTAAAGCCAACTGTGACTTGGGCTTACTGGTTTTGCTTTTTTTTGTGGCCTTACACCAAGGAAATCATAGACAGCCATAGGAAATCCTATGCAGCATATATCTTGGCTTTATTTCTCGGCCCTGAGCGCCTCTATCGGTCTGACGCGGGCCGCCTTCAGCGCAGGCACCAGTCCGGCCAGCGTGCCTGCCAGAACCATCACGGCCGTAGCCTCGAGGCAGACGTCGAGGCCCACGGTGGGATTGACGAACATGGTGGTCTGAAACAGACCGGTGTCGATGACATTGTGGCCCAGCGTGGCGTCCATATACTCGTTAGCCGCCACGCCCAGCACCATGCCTATGTAGCCGAAGAAGGTGGTGATGATGACGCTCTCGGTGATGATGAGCCTGAGCAGCGACCACGGCCTGGCTCCTATGGCCTTGCGTATGCCAAACTCGTGGGTGCGCTCCTTGACGGTGATGAGCATGATGTTCGACACGCCCACGATGCCCGACAGCAGCGTGAACAGCCCCACCACCCACAGCGCCGTGCGCAGTATGCCCAGGCCGGTGTTCATCTGCATGGACTGAGTGTAGCGGTTCCACAGCCAGAAGGCACCGTCGTCGTCGGGTGCCACGGTGTGGACGGCGGCCAGCCGACGACGGTAGCGCTGCTCGAAGGCTGTGTTCTGCTGCTCGGTGGTCAGACCGTGGAAGTTGAACTCTATGCGGCCCGCGTCGTCGCTGCGGTCATAGACGGCCTTGATGGTCGAATAGGACGAGTATGCCTGTGCGCGCCCGTTCTGCTGGTCGCTGTAGATGCCCACTACGCGGAACGCGAAGGCACCCACGTTGACATACCGGCCCACAAGCGAGGCCGTGCCCGCGGGCAACAGCTCGGCGGCCTGCCTGTCGCTCAGCACCAGCACCTTGCGCCTCTCGCGCAGGTCGATGGGGTTGATAAAGCGGCCGTCAAGCATCTCTACCTTGTCTATCCGGTTGTGGTTGGGCCACACGCCGGCCAGCGTGGTCGAGATATACTGCTGGCCCAGGTTGATGGTGGCCGAGGTCAGGCACTGCGCTCCCACCTCGTCGACGACGTCGGTGAAGTCGTGGCGCGTGATGTCGATATCGACGCTCTTCAGCTCTATGACGCGGCCCTCGCTCAGGCCGCGGTATGGCTTCGAGGTCTGGCCGCCGAACACCACCATCGAGTTCGACAGGAAGCGACCGCTCTGCTTCACCTGGGCGTTGATCAGACCGTTGCCCGCGCCCAGCAGCACCACGAGCATGAAGATGCCCCACGCCACGGCAAAGCCCGTGAGCGCGGTGCGCAGCTTGTTGCGGCGGGCCGTGGCCCATATCTCACTCAATAGTTCCATCCTTGATGCGTATGACGCGGTTGGTCTGCTGGGCCACACCGGGGTCGTGGGTGACGATAATCTGCGTGATGTGTTGCTCGGCGTTGAGCTGCTTGAGCAGCTGCATGACCTCGACAGAGGTCTTCGAGTCGAGAGCGCCCGTGGGCTCGTCGGCCAGGATAATCTGCGGGTGGGTGATCAGCGCGCGCGCTATGGCCACGCGCTGGCGCTGACCGCCAGAGAGCTCGTTGGGATAGTGGGTGGCCCACGACAGCAGGCCCAGACGCTCCAGATACTCCAGCGCCAGACTGTGACGCCGCCGCCGGCTGACACCCTGATAGAACAGCGGCAGCTCGACGTTCTCCACCGCCGTCTTAAACGAGATGAGGTTGAACGACTGGAAGATGAAGCCTATCATGCGGTTGCGGTATTCGGCGGCGCGCGTCTCAGACAGGTTCCATATACGCTGCCCGGCCAGCAGATACTCGCCCGAGTCGTAGTTGTCCAGTATGCCAAGGATGTTGAGCAACGTCGATTTGCCCGAACCCGAGGCACCCATGATGCTGACAAACTCGCCGGGCGCGATGTCGAGCGTCACGCCCTTCAGCACATGAAGCGGCTGCGCGCCCTGATAGGTCTTGTGTATGTCTCTCAGATGTATCATGCTCTCCGGGGGGCGGCGCTGCCAGCCGCCCGCTTGTGTTGGTGTTCAGCCGGCAAAGGTAGCAATTATTCCGGTATGCTGCAAATAATGTGAAGCATAAAAGCTCGGCAAAGGGCAAAAAAAAAGAGCTTCCCGTCGGGGGGAAGCGTCTTTTCTTTACCTTATAAAAACTGTACCTATTTGAAGATGTTATGGCAATCGTTCTTTCTACCCTGTCAGCCCCACTAAGGGGACTGACCCTAATATCTATTGAAGGCTTGTGCTTCGTACAAGAATTTCGACTTCTATTTCTCGACTGCAAAGTTACGGCGTATTTCGCATATCTGCCACCGTTGGGTGTGTATTTGTCACCAATAGGCTCTTTCTTTTTGACGTAGGTCAAGGCAGCACAAGGCGCTGCTGCCTATTTGCCGGCAAACACTTGGCAGAACGAAACTAAATGCGTAACTTTGCGGCGCGCAGCAGAAGGGGGGCGAGACGGCGGGCATGGCCCGTCGGCCCCGCGCTGCATGAAGAGACTGATATGAGCATAACAGGCATGGCGCGGCTGCTGTTCAGGCACCGCATGAAAGAGATTGAGAGATATGGCAGCCAGGGCGAGCAGCTGCAGATGCAGGTGCTGCGCCGGCTGGTGGAGCGCGGCTGCCAGACGGAGTATGGCCACACCCACGGCTTCGAGTATATCAAGAGCTACGAGGACTTTGTCCACACGGTGCCGCTGAACGACTACGAGAGCCTCAAGGCCGACATCGACCGCATGCGCCACGGCGAGCGCAGCGTGCTCTGGCCGGGACGCGTCAGATGGTATGCCAAGTCGAGCGGCACGACCAGCGACAAGTCGAAGTTCATACCCGTGACAAGCGACGGCCTCAAGCACCTGCACTATGCCGGAGGCACCGACGCCGTGGTGCTCTACCTGCGCAACAACCCCGACAGCCGGATGCTCGACGGCAAGGGACTCATTCTCGGGGGCTCGCACCAGCCAAACTACAACCTGCCCGGCACGCTCGTGGGCGACCTGAGCGCCATACTGATTGAGAACATCAACCCCCTGGTCAACATGGCGCGCGTGCCAAGCAAGCAGACAGCCCTGCTGGCCGACTTCGAGGAGAAGCGCGACCGCATAGCGCGAGAGGCCATAGACAGCGACGTGACAAACATCTCGGGCGTGCCGTCGTGGATGCTGTCTGTGCTCGCACGCGTCATGGAGCTCAGCGGACGGCAGCACCTGGAGCAAGTGTGGCCCAACCTGGAGGTCTTCTTCCACGGCGGAGTGGCCTTCACACCATACCGCGAACAGTACCGGCAGCTCATCACCAGCCCGCGCATGCACTATATGGAGACATACAACGCCTCGGAGGGCTTCTTCGGACTGCAGGACGACCCCGCGGACCCGGCCATGCTGCTGATGATAGACTATGACGTGTTCTACGAGTTTGTGGAGACCGACCAGCTGAGAAACGACATCAACCACTGCACAGCCGTGCCGCTGTGGGCCGTGCGCACCGGCGTGGACTATGCCATGATCATCACCACATCGTGCGGACTGTGGCGATATGTGATAGGCGACACGGTGCGCTTCACGTCGGTCAGACCATACAAGTTTGTCATCTCGGGACGGACAAAGAGCTTCATCAACGCCTTCGGCGAGGAGCTGATAGTGGACAACGCCGAACAGGGACTGGACTATGCCTGCCGACAGACCGGCGCACAGGTGCGCGACTACACCGCAGCCCCCGTCTTCATGGACGACAGCGCACGCTGCCGACACCAGTGGCTCATCGACTTTGCCGTGCCGCCGGCCGACACCGAGCTCTTCGCACAGCTGCTCGACCAGCGCCTGCAGCAGCTCAACAGCGACTATGAGGCAAAGCGCCACAAGGACATCACCCTGCAGCGACTGCAGCTGACCGTGGCCCGACCGCAGCTCTTCGACCAGTGGCTCAAAGCTAAGGGCAAGCTGGGCGGACAGCACAAGGTGCCCCGACTGGCCAACAACCGCGACATCATCGACGAGCTGCTAAGCATGAATTAGCAGCACCCACCAAAACCCCACTACACCCACCAACACCCACCCCCAAAAAAAACTATGAACAAGACCGTCTCCATGTTCACCGCCCTGCTGCTTCTTGCCTCATGCGCCCGCATGGGAGCGCCCGACGGCGGCTGGTATGACGAGACACCACCACGCGTGATGAGCGCCATGCCTGCCGACGGCGACACGAGCGTGGCTCCTAAGCGGGTGGTGATAAATTTCTCAGAGTATGTCAAACTCGACAACGCACAGGAAAAGGTCATAATCTCGCCGCCGCAGATAGAGCAGCCCGAGATAAAGGCTCAGGGCAAGCGCATCGTGGTCGAGCTGAAAGACACGCTCCGCCAGAACACCACTTACACCATCGACTTCGGCGACGCCATCTCTGACAACAACGAGGGCAACCCGCTCGGAGCCTACACCTACACCTTCAGCACCGGACCCAGGATAGACACGCTGCAGGTCAGCGGCTATGTCCTCTCGGCCGACGACCTGGAGCCGCAGAAAGGGCTGCTCGTCGGCCTATATACCAACATGAGCGACACCGTGGTGCGCCATGAGCCCATGCTGCGCGTAGCGCGCACCGACGAGAGCGGACGCTTCGTCATCAAGGGCGTGGCACAGGGCAGCTACCGCATCTATGCCCTGGGCGACACCGACGGCGACTACCTCTACGGACAGAAAGCCGAGATGATTGCCTTCAGCGACAGCATCGTCCGGCCCGACTGCTTCCAAGACACACGCCAGGACACACTGTGGACAGACACGCTGCACATCAAGACTATCAACCGGGTGGGCTTCACACACTTCACACCCGACAACCTGACGCTGATGGCCTTCAACGAGGAACTGACAGACCGCAGCCTGCTCAAGCTGGAGCGTAAGGAGCCCGACCGCTTCACGCTCTTCTTCAGCTACGGGGCCGACACGCTGCCACAGCTGCGCGGCAGCAACTTTGCCGACTCGCTGCTGCTGCTCGAGGCCTCGGAGCGCGGCGACACACTGACCTACTGGCTGCGCGAAACGGCGCTGGTCAACCAGGACACGCTGCGCTTCCACCTGACATACCAGGCCACCGACAGCACGGGCGTGCTCAGATGGCAGACTGACACCCTGGAGGCACTGGCCAAGGTGCCGCACGCCAAACGGCTGAAGCAGCTGGAGAAGGAGATGGAGGAATGGCAGAAGGAGCAGGACAAGCTGAAGAAGAAGGGCCTGGACTACGACAGCATCTACCCAGCCGAGCCGCTCAGGGTCAGATGGCTCAACCAAAGCAGCATCTCGCCCCTGCAGCGCGTCGTGATGGAGGTGCCGGCTCCGCTGGAACGCATGGACACCGCCGCCTTCCACCTCTACTATAAGGAGGACACCCTCTGGTATGACGCGCCCATGACGCTGGTGCCCGTCGGCGGCCAGCTGAGGCTCTTCGAGCTGCGAGCCGCGTGGCAGCCCGGAACCGAATACAGCATCGAGGCTGACTCGGCGGCCATGACCGACCTGCTGGGGCACGTCTCTGGCCCCATCAAGACCGGACTGCGCGTGGGAGCAACCGACACATACGCCACACTGACCGTCAGCCTGCACCATGCCGAAGCAACAGACACAGCCTACGTCGTACAGCTGATTAACCAGGGGGGCAAGACGGTGGCTGAGCAGCGCACTGGTAAAGGCCACACAGCCACCTTCCTCTACGTCCGCCCGGACAAGTACTACATGAAAGCCTTCCGCGACGACAACGGCAACGGACGCTGGGACACGGGCCTCTACGACAGCCACCGACAGGCGGAAGCCGTCTATTATTGTCCGGAGGAGGTGGAGTGTAAGGCCAAGTGGGACGTCAAGCGACAGTGGGACCTCTGCCAGACACCGGCCTACAGGCAGAAGCCTGCCAAGCTGGTGAAGCAGAAGGCCAACAGCAAGAACACACGGCAGCGGCGGCAACGAAACCTGCAAAGGGCACAGGAGAAAGGAATAAAGTAC
The DNA here is from genome assembly GCA_024680755.1 of Prevotella sp. Classification (GTDB taxonomy): domain Bacteria; phylum Bacteroidota; class Bacteroidia; order Bacteroidales; family Bacteroidaceae; genus Prevotella. Next base: position 6,661 of record JAILBT010000110.1, read on the forward strand.
ATTAAAGATTAAACATTAATCATTAAAGATTAAACATTAAAGATTAAACATTATAAAGATTAAAGATTAATCACTCAAGTTTCCCACCCTCTAAAACCTTTTAAGAACAACGAATAAAGACTAATTTCACGAATTACACAAATGAACATAAGCGCTGCGAATTAAGCAGAAACTCAGAAAAGTTCAAAAATATAATTCACAAATTGTGAGAAATATAAAACCACAAATTGGGAGAAATATAAAACCACAAATTGGGAGAAATATAAAACCACAAATTGGGAGAAATATAATTCACAAATTGGGAGAAATATAATTCACAAATTGGGAGAAATATAACTCAAGTTTCCTCCCTCTAAAACCTTTTAAGAACAACGAAATAAGACTAATTTCACGAATTACACAAATGAACATAAGCGCTGCGAATTAAGCAGAAACTCAGAAACTCAGAAACTCAAAAACTCAGAAACTCAGAAACTCAAAAACTCAGAAACTCAAAAACTGAGTCCACTTGAAAAAGTGGCGTTTTCGAAATCCATTTTGGCCTATGCGGCCATTCTGGGTGATACACGGCAGAAGGCTTGCTCTGTGAAAATATCCTCAAAAATCATCACAATGCAGCCAAATGCCCCTCTGAGAGGCCCGAAAAGGGCAAAAATCGGTCTTTGAAATGCTGATAACTGGAATATTACCACCCTTCGGAGGTTCATCCACATGCTTCTGGAGTATGCATGCATACG
>JAILBT010000120.1 GCA_024680755.1 Prevotella sp.
TCCGACGGCACCACCCTGCAACAGGGCGATGCCGTCGGTTTTTTCATGTCAGAACACACAAGCAGCAGCAAAAAGTCTGGCAAACATTTGGCAGAGTCGTGCAAAAAATCTAACTTTGCCTCCAGTAAAAACAACTGACGATGACAGAAAGAAAAAGGCAACCCAGATGGGTGGAACGATTGGCTGTGTTCAGCAATGCACTGGAAAGACTGACGGTAGTGATAAATCGCAGCAAAGAGCATAAACTGAACGAGTTTGAACGCGACAGCCTTATCAAACGCTTCGAGTTCACATACGAAATGGCATGGAAGCTGATGATGAGTTACGAGAAAGACAATGGGATCAACGGTATGCTCGGTTCCAAGGATGTCGTCAGACACGCTGTGACACTGGGGCTGACAGCCAACGGCGAGGCATGGATGGACATGATAGATGCCCGCAACCAGACAGCACATATATATGACGAGGAAGTCGCAACCGACGTTATCGACGACATCGTATGCTCATACCACCCAATGCTGGAAGACCTTCAGAAAAAGATGAAGCAACTATCATGTACGGACTGACCGACAGATCATACAACGAGCTTGTACAGATACTGGCCTCGGTGCCAGAGATTGACGAGGCCGTCATCTACGGGTCGCGAGCACGCGGCGACTATTGGCACGCGTCAGACATTGACATCTCGCTGAAGGGCAAAGGCTGCAACAGGCATACACTGCGCACGCTGAACGACATGCTCTACGAGTCGCACATACCTTACTTCTTCGACACCAACATCTACGCCGACATACACAACCCCGAGCTAAAGGCAAACATCGACCGCGACGGCCGCACCATCTTCAGCAGACAGACGGTGGACAGCCGCACACCGCGGTCGAATGTTACATAGCGACGAGCCGCACACGGTAGCGCTGCTTCGGACTGTTGGGACTGTGCGGATACTCCAGCTCCAGCATGCCGGCCTCGAGCAGCGGGGTGAGCAGCTTGCGCCGGAAGCTGGTGCGACTGGTGTAGCCCACGGCGGCCATCATCTCAAGCACGCCCTGATAGCTGTAGCGGCAGAAAGCCAGCAGCCTGTTGGCATCGCCGGCCACCTTGGGCGACAGAGACGGACACGCCCGCAGCACATCCGGACGCGAAGAGACCGGCGGCGGCAAGACCAGCTCCTCGTGCACACAATGGTCGGACACCGGCGAGCCGCCGACAGACCGCTGATGCAGATAGTCGGGAATGGCGCGGAAATCCCCCGGGCGATCTATCACAGCCTTAAACTGACCGCCATCGATATTCTCGAAGCGCAGGCTGCGCTCCTCTTTCCTGGCACGCAGAATACCGGTGCCCAGGCCGCGATAGTCCATCGTCCTGGCGCAAAACGCAGCCATCAGCGGATTGCGCTGCTTAGTCCTGCCGAAGAGTATGTCTTCAACCTCTATGCCGCGCGGCAGACCACCCGGGCTGACTATCTCGACGCGATTGTCGAACAGCATGATGCGGACAGGAGCCTGCTCCAGATAGTCGCGATGCACCAGCGCATTCTGCAACAGCTCACGCAGGGCCAGCTCGGAAACCTCCAGCTTGCCAACCGAATTAAACGACTGACCAGCCTGCAGATGGTGAAGGTTAGCATTGAGAAACGCCATGCCGTCGCTGAACATGCGAGGTATAGTGCCAGTGATGTTGCGGCTGTCGCGATAGTCCACACCGCCCATGTCATTGCCAAAGAACGACACTGCCTTAATCTCAAAGGCCGGCTCGAAGCGTTGCGGGTTCTTGCCGAAAAAGAGCAGGCCCGCCAACGTCGCCTGACCAGCGGCTGTCAGTATCTGCAGGTTCTGCAGCAGCTGCTCCAACGTCAGGCCGAAGTCGCTGGCCTGCTTGCCGTAGTACTTGTCAAGGTAGTCGCTGACCAACAAGAGGTCGATGTCATTGACAGTGGTGTTGCGCACGCCACGCTCGTCAGGACGGAAACTGCCCGACTCCTGAAACAGCGACAGTATCTCGGCGTTTTCCGTCACGCGGCGCTTGTCGCTGCCTTGCTTTATCCAGATGTTGCCGCCCAAGTCCTTATATGGCTTGTTCTTGCCCTCGTCAACATGCACAGCCAGTACGGTCTTGCCATCTACGCTGACCGTTTCTGTATGTAGATAGACGGTGGGGCGCACCCATTCGTTGGCAGCATTGCCTATATCGCGACTGAACCGCTGCACCTGCTCGTAGCTTAGACCCTTGACAACGCCGGTCTTGTCTTCCACCCCGACAAGGATGATGCCGCCCCGATGATTGGCAAAAGCGGTTATCTCTTTGGCAATCTTCGACGGGTCGTCCACGACGAGCTTGTACTGCACCTTGCTGTTTTCACCCAGCGTGCAGAGTCGTTTCACTTCGTTTGCGTCCATAGTTTTGTTGTTCTTTATTGTCTTGGTTGTTTTCCGTACCTTCGCCGAAGCCACACTTAACCAAAACATACATTTACTTTACCATTTTTCCTGTCCAACTTGACCATTACACCCGCATTACTTAACCACATTTTATTCTGTTTTGTTGTTTTCACCTGCAAAGTTACGTCTTTTGGTTAAGTCTTGCAAGTTTTTGGTTAAGTTTCTTTTGTTTTTTCTTCTTTTTTTGCTTCAAGACTTAACCACACGCTCAAGCAGTTGTGGGAATTGGCTTTTGGATATTTTGACGGATAGACAATTAAACAAATACCTTAATGAGTATAGGCGTTTAGGCCGCACTCACCATCATTTATAGGAAGAAAAACAACCAATACCCTTTGTTTATAGACGATTTGCCGATTAATCGTATTAAAGGCACGAAAACTCAGATAATTGTCTAAATGTCTAATTGTATAAACGAACATTACCGACGGGCACCATGACAATGACCCACCGCCGGCGGTTTTTATACCGAAAATTTGGCTGCTAAGAAAGAAATGAGTAACTTTGCGGCGAAAATGCAGTAGATGTGAAAACAGAACATTAACCTATACAATAAAAAAAAATGAAAATTTCACACATCGAACATCTGGGCATACCCGTCCAAAGCATTGAGGAGAGCCTGCCCTACTTTGAGAACGTGCTGGGCCTGAAGTGCTACAACATCGAGACCGTGGAAGACCAGAAGGTAAAGACCGCCTTCCTGCGTTGCGGCGAGGTGAAGATTGAGCTGTTGGAGCCCACAAGCCCCGAAAGCACCATACAGAAATGGATGGACAAGGGCAACAAGGGCGTGCACCATGTGGCCTTCTGCATAGAAGACGGCGTGGCCAACGCCCTGGCCGAGGTGAGCGAGAAAGGCATACGCCTGATAGACCAGCAGCCGCGCAAGGGCGCCGAGGGACTGAACATTGCCTTCCTGCACCCGAAATCGACGGCCGGCGTGCTGACCGAGCTGTGCGAACACCCAGAGTAAGACTGTACAGAAAGAAAAGCATAACCGTATAAAACAAAAGATGAGCAAGCAATTAGAAAAAATCAAGCAGCTGATAGAGAAGCGCGAGCAAGCGCGTCTCGGCGGCGGCGAGAAAGCCATTGAGAAACAACACCAGCGCGGAAAATATACCGCACGCGAGCGCATTGCCATGCTCTTGGACGAGGGCAGCTTTGAGGAGTATGACATGTTCAAGGAGCACCGCTGCCACAACTTCGGCATGGAGAAGAAGCAGTTCCTGGGCGACGGCGTCGTGGCAGGAAGCGGCACCATCGACGGGCGTCTGGTCTTCGTGTTCGCTCAGGACTTCACCGTGCACGCAGGCTCGCTCTCGGAGACCATGAGCCAGAAGATATGCAAGGTGATGGACATGGCCATGAAGATGGGCGCACCATGCATAGGCATCAACGACTCGGGCGGCGCACGCATACAGGAAGGCATCAACGCACTGGCCGGATATGCCGAAATCTTTGAGCGGAACATCCTGGCCTCGGGCGTGATACCTCAGATTTCGATGATAGCCGGACCCTGTGCCGGCGGAGCTGTCTATTCACCCGCACTGACCGACTTCACACTGATGATGGAGGGCACGAGCTATATGTTCCTGACCGGACCAAAGGTAGTGAAGACCGTGACAGGCGAAGACATCGACCAGGAACACCTCGGAGGTGCCTCGGTACACTCGACAAAGAGCGGCGTGACACACTTCACCGCCAAGACCGAGGAAGAAGGCCTGCAAATGATCAAGCTGCTGCTGAGCTACATACCACAGAACAACATGGAGACGACTCCCCGCCGCCAGTGCACCGACCCCATCAACCGCATGGACGACTCGCTGAACGAGATCATTCCCGAAAACCCCAACGAGGCATACGACATGTACAAAGTCATCTCGGCCGTGGTTGACAACGGTGAGTTCCTTGAGGTGCAGCCCAAGTTTGCACGCAACATCATCGTGGGCTTTGCACGCTTCAACGGACAGAGCGTGGGCGTGGTGGCCAACCAGCCCGCGTGCTACGCCGGCGTGCTCGACGTCAACGCCTCACGCAAGGGTGCACGCTTCGTGCGCTTCTGCGACGCGTTCAACATACCCATCGTGTCGCTCGTCGATGTGCCCGGCTTCCTGCCCGGCACCGGCCAGGAGTACAACGCCGTCATTCTGCACGGCGCACAGCTGCTCTATGCCTACGGCGAGGCCACGGTGCCCAAGATTACGGTCACACTGCGCAAGTCGTACGGCGGCTCGCATATCGTGATGGGCTCGAAGCAACTGCACACCGACCTCAACTACGCATGGCCCTCGGCAGAGATTGCCGTGATGGGTGCCAGCGGTGCCGCCGCCGTGCTCTATGCCAAGGAAGCCAAGGCCAAGAAGGAAGCCGGCGAAGACGTCAAGGCATTCATTGCCGAGAAGGAGGACGAATACAACGACCTCTTTGCCAACCCATACCAGGCCGCCAAGTACGGATATATCGACGACGTCATTGAGCCGCGCAACACGCGCTTCCGCATCTGCCGCGCACTGGCACAGCTGGCCACCAAACGCGACGCGCTGCCTGCAAAGAAACATGGCAACATACCGATGTAAACAACAACGAACGTTGAACATTGACCACTGGCCGGCGAACAAACGTCCTGCTACCGGACAGGCAGCCGACAACTACCAAAGGTCAGCGGTCAATGTTCAATTAAATCAAAATGATATGAACGACGAAGTTTGCGCTGCTATTGCACTTGCACTGCACGAGCATCAGGTGGGCAACGCCCACGATGTGGAGACCGGCATAATCACCATAGCCGAGCACCCCACACAATGGAACGCCTACGCACAGACAATGACGGCTCACCCATGAGAGACAGCGTCTGTCAGCGTTAACGAGTAACAAAAGCACAACTAATCTACCAAAATAGAGATGAAAGAATACAAATATACCATCAACGGAACTCCCTATACCGTCGTCGTTGGCGAAGTGACGGGCGAGGCGGTGCCCGTGTCTGTTAACGGAGTGCCCTATCTGGTAGAGCTGGGCCAGCAGGCCCAGCCTGCACAGGCTGTCAAGCCCGCTGCCGAGAAAGCTCAAGCGGGGCCGCAGCCCGCCGCAAAGCCCGCCGCAAAGCCCGCAGAAGCAGCCGCACCGGCCGAGGCACCGGCAGCGGCTCCCGCCGGCGGCACCCCACTCAAGGCTCCACTGCCTGGTGTCATCACAGCCATTGAGGTGGAGCTGGGCCAGCAGGTGAGCGAAGGCGACACCCTGGTAGTGCTCGAGGCCATGAAGATGGCCAACAATCTGGCAGCTGAGAAAGCCGGCACCGTGGCAGCCATCTGCGTCAAGCAGGGACAAAGCGTCATGGAAGACGACGTGCTGGTCGTGATACAGTAGGAGCATCAGCCATACACACGACAAGATACAGAGACGCGCGAGACAGAAACCATCTGCCTCGCGCGTACATTTATAAATATATGTGCAGCGTAGTCAAGCGCCTTTTCAGGCCATATCACAGCCTGTCCGACGGCTTTCCGACGCACTTTGACTCGCGTCATTGACAACTGTCAAAATGCTTGACTACGGTCAACTTTACAAAGGTGTGTGCGCAAACACAAGCAAAAAAAGTTGCACAGCTCGCTAAACCGCCGTACCTTTGCAACGTCAAAAGGAAAGAAAGGCTACAAAGCCCGACCCACCGACGACGACGAATGGCTTAGGTCAGCGGACCAACAACAACCATCAGGATAACACAAAAAAAGGAAAACAAAAAAAAAGTAACAGTAAGAAACATCACATTGTTGAACCGGAGGCTGGGCACAACGGCCCTCCCTCCACAAAGAAAAGAAAGGAACAGTAAGATGAAAAAAATGATTTTGACCATGATGATGCTGCTCTCTGTGAGCGCTACCTTTGCTGAGGACGCTAACGTAATGGGCAATCAGGAGCCGAACATAGAGAACGCAAACTTTGACATGAGCTGTGACCTGCGCCGCCTGGCCGTCACGCTGGGCATGACAACCTCGCAGCTTGAGGATGTGGAGATGGTACACACGCAGTTTGTGTCAGACATGAAGGAGGCCGGCAAGGCCAGCAACATCGACGCGCGTCGAGCCATCATGAACAATGCCATAGACAAAGACCTGCGCTGGATGCGCTACATACTGAGCGACAAGCAGTATCACAAGTATCTCACCCTGCTCAATGTCACCCTGGTGAACAAGGGGCTGAGATAAGCGCTATGGCTGACACGACAGAACAGAAAAGTTATTTTTAAGGTAAAGATGGTTGTATAAGTAGAGTGGCACTTGCCCGTGAGGGAGAGTGCCACTCTTTATCACGGTCTTTTCATTTCTCCTTACCCAGCAACTACTCACAAAAAACATAGAAAAGGACACACAGGAAAAAACTGCGTGTCCTCATCTGTTCTGCTATGGCTGTTCAGCAGACTTATTTCAGCTCGGCCAGGTACTTGATGGTGCGAACCATCTGCGAGGTGTAAGAGTTCTCGTTGTCGTACCAGGCAACAACCTGAACGAGCGAGTTGCCGTCGCCAATCTTGCTGACCATGGTCTGGTTGGCATCGAAGAGCGAGCCGAACTTCATGCCAATGATGTCGCTGCTGACGAGCTTCTCCTCGGTGTAGCCGAACGACTCGTTCTGAGCGGCCTTCATGGCGGCGTTGATGCCCTCAACGGTCACCTCACCCTTCACCACAGCGTGCAGGATGGTGGTAGAGCCGGTGGGAGTGGGCACGCGCTGGGCGGCACCAATCAGCTTGCCATTCAGCTCGGGGATAACCAGACCGATGGCCTTGGCAGCACCGGTAGAGTTGGGCACGATGTTCTGGGCACCGGCACGAGCGCGCTGCACGTCGCCCTTGCGCTGAGGACCGTCGAGAATCATCTGGTCGCCGGTGTAGGCGTGAACGGTGGTCATGATACCGCTCTGAATGGGAGCGAAGTCGTTCAGGGCCTTGGTCATGGGAGCCAGACAGTTGGTGGTGCAAGAAGCGGCGCTGATCACGGTGTCGGCCGGGGTCAGGGTCTTGTGGTTCACGTTGTAAACGATGGTGGGCAGGTCGTTGCCGGCAGGAGCCGAGATGACAACCTTCTTGGCACCAGCCTTGAGGTGAGCACTGGCCTTCTCCTTAGAGGTGTAGAAGCCGGTGCACTCCAGCACCACGTCAACGTCAAGCTTGCCCCAGGGCAGCTCGGCTGCATTGGGAATAGCATAGATGGTAATCTTCTTGCCATCGACCACGATAAAGTCCTCACCGGCTTCGACGGTGTGCTTGTTCTCGCCAAACTTGCCGGCGAAACCACCCTGAGCGGTATCGTATTTCAGCAGGTGAGCAAGCATCTTGGGGCTGGTCAGGTCGTTGATGGCGACCACCTCATAACCTTCGGCCTCGAACATCTGACGGAATGCGAGGCGACCGATACGGCCGAAGCCGTTAATAGCTACTTTTGTCATTGATTTTAATTTGTTTGAAAATAAGGTTTAAGTTAACGAAATGTTATCTTGAGTTATCAATTTAAGTTTTTAACTAAAAATTTTCTCTTTGCGGTTGCAAAGTTACGAAAAGTTTTTTAATTTTGCAGCAAGTTAGTGTATTATTTTATTTTAATTTTACCATTATTAATAAATCCAGTTACTATGTCATTTATCAAAGAGTTTAAGGAGTTTGCCATGCGTGGCAACGTTATGGACATGGCCGTAGGTGTGATTATCGGCGGTGCCTTCGGCAAGATTGTCACCTCGCTGGTGAACGATGTCATCATGCCCCTGGTTGGTGTGTTCACCGGTGGTCTCGACTTCAGCGGCCTGTTTGCAACGCTCGACGGGCAGTCGTATGACAGTCTGGCCAAGGCTCAAGAGGCCGGTGCCGCAGTGCTGGCCTACGGTGCTTTCATGCAGAACATACTCGACTTCCTTATCATAGCCTTCTGTATCTTCCTGATGATAAAGGGCATGAACAAGCTGACGAAGAAGAAGGAAGCCGAGCCTGCCGCCCCCGCCCCTGCCCCCGAGCCATCGGCCGAGGAGAAGCTACTGACGGAGATACGCGACCTGCTGAAGAACAAGTAAATGAGCGACAACAAGGATGCCATGCTGCGGTTGGGCACCGAGCCCATACCGCAGCTCCTGGCTCAGTATGCTCTGCCGGCCATTGTGGCGATGGTAGCATCGTCGCTGTACAACATGGTTGACAGCATTTTCATCGGACAAGGTGTTGGTCCGCTGGCAATAGCCGGCCTGGCCGTCACCTTTCCTTTTATGAACCTGAGCGGTGCCATAGGCGCAGCCATAGGCGTGGGTGCCTCTACGCTGCTGTCAGTCCGCCTGGGACAGAAAGACTACCAGACAGCCCAACGCATACTGGGCAACGCGGTTGTGCTGAAGATAGTGAGCGGCATAGTGTTCGGTGTAGTATGTCTGCTGTTGCTTGACCCCGTGCTGCGTTTCTTCGGTGCCACCGAACAGACGCTGCCATACGCGCGCGAGTATATGGAGGTGATATTGCTGGGCAACGTCTTCACCCACCTCTACTTCGGCATGAACGCCCTGCTGCGCGCCGCCAGCAAGCCTCGCCAAGCCATGCAAGCCACCATCTTCACCGTGGTGCTCAACACGGCGCTCGACCCGCTGTTCATCTACACTCTCGACATGGGCATACGCGGCGCAGCCATAGCCACCGTGCTCTCGCAGATGACGGCACTGTGCTGGCAGATACACCTGTTCAGCAACCGCGACGAACTGCTCCACTTCCGCCGAGGCATCTACCGTCTCGACGGCGACATCGTGCGCAACATCTTTGCGATAGGGGCCTCGCCGTTTGCGATGAACGCCTGTGCCTGCGTCGTGGTCATCTTCATCAATACGGCACTGGTGCGACACGGCGGCGACATGGCCGTGGGAGCCTACGGCATTGCAAACCGCATAGGCTTCCTGTTCTTCATGATCGTCATGGGCATCAACCAGGGCATGCAGCCCATTGCCGGATACAACTACGGCGCCGGACTGCATAGCCGCATGTTCGGCGTGCTCAAGCTCAGCATCTGCTGGGGCGTGGCGGCAATGACTGTGGGCTGGCTCGCGGGCATCCTGCTGCCCGTGCAGATGGCTAGCCTCTTCACCTCCGACCCGGAACTGATACGCCAATCGGCCCGAGCCATCTTCCTCAATCAGATAGCCTTCCCCCTGATAGGCTTTCAGGCTGTGATGACCAATTTCTTCCAGTCGCTCGGCAAGGCACGCCTCAGCATCGTGCTGTCGCTCTCGCGCCAGATGTTCTTCCTGGTGCCGCTGCTCGTGCTGCTGCCGCCTATCTACGGCACCGACGGCGTATGGTATGCCTTGCCGCTGTCTGACACCATCGCCTTCGTCATGACCGTCATAGTGGCCTGGCTGTGGCTAAGAAGATTTAGAGGGGGACAGTGGCTATAGTGGCTATAGTATCTATAGAATCTATAGTATCTATAGAAACTATAGTATCTATAGTATCTATAGCATCTATAAAATCTATAGCATCTATTGTAACCTATAGCGGCTATCGCCAGCTTTAGAAGAGCGATAACGTGAAACCGAAAAAAACATACCGATGCCACACATTATTATTAATATAGGCCGTCAGCTGGGTAGCGGCGGCCACGACATTGGCTCCATGCTGGCCAAAGAGTTTGGTGCCACATACTACGACCGCGAGCTGCTCAATCTGGCGGCTAAGGAAAGTGGTTTCTCAGAGGAGTTCTTCGAACGCAACGACGAACGCAAGGGCTTCCTCAAGTCGCTGTTCCACATGCGTATGCCACATGTGAGCGATGTCAACTTCTACCAGTCTGACTTCTCGCAAGAGGGACTCTTCAGGCTCCAGAGCCAGGCCATACGCAAGGCCGCCAGCCAGGGGCCATGCGTCTTCGTCGGCCGTTGTGCCGACTACATACTGCGCGACATGCCTATGACGACCAACGTCTTCATCACAGCCTCGACAGACTTCCGCATACAGCAGCTCATGTCGAAGCTGCAATGTACTGCCGACGAGGCACGACACAAGATTGAAAGCGGCGAGAAAGCGCGAGCCTCCTACTACAACTACTACACAGGCAAGCACTGGGGAGCCGCCGAGAGCTACGACCTCTGCGTATGCTCATCTACGCTGGGACTTGAACAGACAGCCAGCCTCATAGCCACATATATAAGGCAGCGCTTCAGCCTAAACTAACATGCACTATCCGTTGGTATGTTGGTATGTTCACATTGCCTCTGCAAAATTATTCTCCGAATCGCTTGGCGGTTCGGATTTTTCTTTCTACTTTTGCAGCCGTACATCAGTGACCCACACGTATATACAAGATGACAGAGAAAAGCAAATATGTACGCTTCGACTGGGCCATCAAGCGCATCCTTCGCGACGTAGCGAACAAGGAGGTGCTTGAGGGACTTATACAGGTGCTTATCAAGGAGCCTGTGACCATCACCGAGATTCTGGAGAGTGAGAACAGTAAGGACAGTCTCGAGGACAAGGGCAATCGCGTGGACGTGAAGGCCAAGACCGAGAAGGGCGAGTACATCATCGTGGAGGTTCAGCTGACGAAGGAGCGCGACTTCTTCCAGCGCATCATCTTCGGCACGGCCACGGCCATCAACGGGCAGATAGGCATAGGCCAGGACTACCGGGTCATCAAGAAGGTCTATTCCATAAATATCCTCTATTTCAATTTCGGCTCTGGCGACGACTATGCCTTCCACGGCGTGACCACGTTTCGCGGCATGACAAACAAGGATGCCGAGCTGAAGCTGAACACCAAGAACGAGCGGGAGTACATGGACAGCGAGCGTCGGCGCATGACCTCACCCGAGGAGGTGTTCCCAGAGTATTTCCTGCTGATAGTTGACCGTTTCAACGAGGTGGCCAAGACACCCATCGAGGAGTGGATGGCTTATCTGAAGGACGGTGCCATTCGCGACGACACCACGACGCCCGGCCTTCAGGAGGCTCGCCGCAAGCTGGAGTATATGAGCATGACGGAGGAAGAGCGCCATGCCTACCGTGAGTATATGGTCAGCGTGCACTCCGCACAGGATGCCATAGAGACAGCGAAAGCCGATGGCAGAGCTGAGGGACGTGCCGAAGGGCGAGAAGAGGCTAATCGCGACAATGCTATCAAGATGAAAAAGAAGGGCATCCCTGATGATCTGATTGCCGAAATCACGGGATTGCCAGTCAGCAAGATACAACTACTGTAGCACTTGTCTGCATCCTTGAATTCTAAATCACAGATAATTAAATCACAATTAATGAAGAAGGAACTATGACATAGAAAGCAGTGAACTGAAAAAGACATATTGAGATAGAGTGTTTACTCTTACTGGCTGAGAGACCCTAAAATCGCCAATTTGAAAGTCCTCAACAATTGCCAAAGGTAAGTGTGAATACTTACGCCTGTATAGGTGTAAGTTGTTCCATTTGGGCAATTGTAGGCGTTTGGCGATGCCTTGGGTCCCTGCAAACGGAAACGACTTGCACCTATTTCTTTTGTCCCATCGCCAAACGAACATTCATTTTTATTTTTAACCAATAAAATCTAACAATCATGAAGAAAATCAGACTTCTGCTTGTGCTCATCGCAGCAAGCATCGGCTCATTGCAAAGTGCATGGGCCAGGACTGCCCCGACACTTCCAGAGACCACGACTTTGGAAAGCGGAAAGACTTACTATCTCTACAACGCCAGCAGTGACAGATTCTTGTATCAGAACGGTGAAACACCTGAAATAGTACAAGGACGGGCCACAAGCGTCTTTATTACGCAAACAGCAGACAAAGACGTACATGCTGCAATTCAGTAACAACAATCGTTACATTTGGACTTCTGGTGGAGATCTTAGCACACAAACTGGTATAGACTCAGATGTGTATTTTCGTATCGAAACAACCGAAGGCGGCTATATCATCCGAAGAAACCGCAACTATAACGAAAATCGGGTTCAGTCCTTCTGCTCCGTGTGAGACTTACTGCATTTTCTTCACCTCATGCAGGCTCGTTTCCAAGCATACTATGACCTCGGCTGACTTCTCACGGCAAGCTTTCTTCCCTCTGGTCAGGCGCTTCGCGGAGTCCTCCGCAGCACCAGAGTTTCATTCGGTCGCCGCCGCGTCCGTGAGACCTCCCCGATTAAGAGCATAATCTTTCACACTTATACCTGCTTGATTTACGCCACCCGTTCCGAATAGCTAT
>JAILBT010000122.1 GCA_024680755.1 Prevotella sp.
CCATTCAGCATGGGAACGGGCGCCGGCAGGTGTGTTGTTCATTCCGGGGGGAATGACGCTGGCGCAGAGGATGCATGACCCATTCAGCTCTACTTGCAGCACGACGGACGGTTTTACATATACCTTTTTCATGTGCGTGTCCTCCTTATTTAATGATTACTTTCTGGCCATCAATCACGTATATGCCGCTCTTTGCGGGCTTGCCCGCCAGCCGGCGTCCGCTCATGTCGTGCCATTGCCGGTCGCTGTCGGCAGCGGCGGCGATGCCGCTCACGCCCATCGTCTCGTCGCCCTCGTCGTAGGAGAAATACATCGTCCGGGCGTAGGCGGCCGGTGTGTCGCCATACTTGCTCTCGCTGCGTATGATCCAGCGGTAGGGGCCTACGGTCACGTTGTCGCCATAGCATACGGTGCCGTCGATGGCGACGTAGTAGAACGGGGCGCCGTCGGTGGCGGTGGTGTTCTCGTAGGTGGCGTAGAACGAGTAGATGTCCTCCAGCGTCTCCGTCTTGGCCAGCACGCCCGCGTTCCTTGGTTTCAGCGTGGCGTCGGTGCTGGTGAACTCATAGTCGGAGACGGCTTCCAGGGGCTTATAGACGTAAGGCATGTTGGCGCGCAGCACGTCGCCGGCCTCCAGCTTCTTCAGGAATACCCACAGCTTGTCGGTGGCATCCGTCTTGGTGTTGGGTGCATTGGCAATCATGTTGATCTTCCAGAACTTGAACTTCTCCAGGTCGGCTTCCTTCACGGTGTAGTCGAAGGGCACGAGCCAGGCCTGGTATTTGCCCACGCGGTCGGTGTCGAGCGTCTTCATGTAGGTCACTTCGTCCCTCACCGTCTCTACGTCCAGTTCATAGGCCGCGCCGTCGGTGAGTATCAGCTTCATCCATTCGGCGGTGAACTCGCGGTCGCCATACGAGCCTTTGGCGATGGTGACGTCAGTCATTACGCCCTCCACGTCGGTGCCTCTCCAGCCCAAGAAGCTTGTCCCGTCCTTGGTGGGAGCCGTGAGGGTGATGTCTTCGCTCTCGATGGTGTAGGTGGTCGGGTTGTCGGCGCTGCCGCCGACCAGGTCGTAGGTGATGGTATAGACGATGGGCGTATAGACGACGTTGATGGTCTTGTTGGCATTGGTCATGGTCAGCGTCGGGGTGGCGGTGTTGCCGTCGGCCAGCGAGCCACCGCCCGCGACGGTGTACTCGCTGAAGGCGTAGCCCGTCCTGTCGGCGCAGGTCAGTGCGAGCGGCAGTTTCTGACCGTTGTAGGCAAAGGCCTGATTGCCCTGCGTGAGGCCTACGCTGTGGATTGACAGGAGACTGGTGTCGTATGTGGCGGTGGGAGTGCTGTTAATGGAGATGCTGGTAACATTGGCACCGCAGCTGATGTGATAGACGCGCGTTCCGGCATACACTATGCGCTGACTTTCCGCACCTACGGCAGCTGCCGTATAGAAGCAGTTTGAGCGAGTGCCGGCCATTTTCGTGTTGTTCTTCCTGAGCGTGATGGGGTGGAACTATTTTTTGCCCGAGAACGTGCCACTGAAGAGACAGTTGGTAAGGTTCAGCGTGTTTGCTTTAGTGTTATACTACCACTACTACCACCTGTAATTGCACCGCTGCCAGTGATAGACGGTTCGGAATCAGGATCGCACCATCCTTTAGATAGTTGGTAGAGTTGTCTTATTATCTCGTTGAGTTCACCACCATCTCCAGTATAATAACCAGTGAATGTGTGTGGCAACCTGACTTCTTTTGTTATACAAGAATGTCGAGGAAACAAAATGAGCGAAACGCCGAAAACAATTATCAATTCTCAATTCACAATTATCAATTATGAATTGCGAATAATGAATTGCCGCTCAGCCGGATTTGCAATCCGGCTGCATTGAATATGAGCATTTGCAATGCGACAAATCCGACCGAGCGGCGAGTGTTGCCCCCCTGACGAGCAAACCGGCATAACCGAGCCTTCGACGACGCCCCGAAGGGGCAACGAGCATCCAGCCCAGGGCAGCGCCCTGGGTATAGCGGGCATCCGACGTTCGCCCTGTAAGGGAAAAGCATAGACTATTACGCTTTTGCCCTTTCTTGGACGAGCCAAGCGGTAAAGCCGAGCGCAGGGCGACCCGTCCTACCGCCGTTTACCCAGGGCGCTGCCCTGGGCTGGATGCTTTTGCCCTTACAGGGCATTTTCGAACAAAGATTATTCCGACTAACATAGCGCATTTTTTTTTGAGCTGGCACTTACGTCCCTTCCTCGCAGGGACGTTTCGGGTGCGCCGAAAATCCCGACGCAGCACCATAGCCTCCGTTTCGGTCGTTAGCCTGTGAAAGCTGTGAAATACCTTATACGGAGCAAACTTTTATCGGAAAACTTTGGCGTTCTTGTCGAATTGTTCTAATTTTGTGGGCAAATTGCGAAACGCTGTGCGATATGGCTGATGAACTGAAACGACTGCCCACGGGCGTGCAGCCCTTCTCTGGAATCATAGATGGTGGCTATGTCTATGTCTATGTTGACAAGACCGCACTGGTACATAGCTTGCCTCACTCCATGCAACCCTACGCCCCTTCGCAAGTCCATCGCCTACGCACAAGCCATATTACTTCAACCAATCAAAAAGCACCGATAAAGAGAAATGAAACTACTGCTGAACATACGCTACCGCACATCTTGGGGACAGTGTTTGTCTGCCGTGTTGACATGGCACTACAGCGACGGAAGCCGTCCGCCACAGTTCCTGCCCATGAGTAGCGACGACGGACAGCTGTGGACGCTGACCGTGGAGCCGGCCACGAGTCGCTCGCGACGTTTGGAGGGTTGCACATATTATTATATAGTGACCGACAACCGCGGCACCGAGTTGCGGCGCGAGTCGGCCGACCGTCACTACCGCTTGGCAGCCGACCACAGCTATGTCATGAACGACTGCTGGCTGGAAGACAGCGAGCTGACGGCGCTGGCGGCGGTCCAGACGGCTCCGGTGTCCGGCCGACAGGTGCCGCTGTTCCAGCGGACGCTGCTCTTCATGGTCGAGGCACCGGCGCTGAAGCCTGGCGAGGCCGTGGGGCTGCTGGGCAGCCACCCAGCGTTGGGTGCCTGGCATACGGGCAGCTATCTGCGCATGGAGCAGGTTGAGGGCAGCTTGTGGCAGCTGTCGGTCGATGCTTATCAGCTGACGTTGCCTATAGAGTACAAATATGTGGTTGTGAAGCGCAAGTCGGGCGACTTCGTCCGCTGGGAGGATGGCTACAACCGCACCACCGGCAGCCAGCCCCTGACCGATGGCGATGTGCTCGTGCTCAGGGGTGAAGCCCTGCGTATGCCCGAGCCCCCCATGGCCCGGCTTCAGCAGCTTGTCAACTGGGCACAGGAGCAGGGGCTGCGAGTGGTGCTGATGCCCAACGGCAGTGTCAAGGTCCCGGCAGCCGAACCACGGACATTCATCTTCGACCTCGATGGCACACTGCTCGACACACTGCAAGACCTCATGCTGGCCACCAATCACGCCCTACAAGCCAATGGCCTGCCCGTGCACAGCATTGACGAGATACGCCAGATGGTGGGCAATGGCGTGCGGTGCCTGATAGAGCGAGCCGTGCCCGCCGGTACGGATAAGGCTCTGACAGACCGCGTGTATGCCGACTTTGCCCGCCACTATATGCTGCACTCTGAGGACAATACACGTCCCTATCCTGGCATAGACGACATGCTTGAGCGTCTGAGCGCCAGGGGGTGCCGTCTGGCCGTGGTGAGCAACAAGATGCACCAGGCCACAGAGCAACTGGTCAGCCACTTTTTTGGCCGGTGGATAAAGGTGGCCGTGGGTGAGGACGAACAGCATGGCATACGCAGGAAGCCTGCGCCCGACATGGTCAACGAGGCACTGCGCCGACTTGACACCGACGGCGCGCAGGCTGTATATGTGGGCGACAGCGAGGTGGACGTGCTGACGGCGCAGAACAGCGGGCTCAGGTGCGTCAGCGTGCTGTGGGGCTTCCGCACACGTCAACGCTTGACGCAGAGTGGGGCCACTTGTTTTGTCGAGACACCGAGCGACTTGGAAAACCTGACGATTTGACTGCTGACAGCCTGCTCGTCCCCATAAGGATTACTTGACCAGACAGCTGCCTACCACTTGACCACTTGACCATCTGGCCATTGTCCACTGGCCGTTATCTCTCCACTTTCATCTTTCATCTTTCATCTCTCAACTCGTTAGTAGTGATTACCGAATTATACATACGCGACTATGCCCTTATCTCGCAGCTACATATACAGCTGGGACCGGGCTTTGCCGTGGTGACGGGCGAGACCGGCGCCGGCAAGAGTATCATCCTGGGTGCGATAGCCCTGCTGTTAGGCAACCGTGCCGACACCAGGAGCATAAAGCGTGGTGCGGCCAAGTGTGTCATCGAGGCCCATTTCCGGCTGGCCGGCTATGGTATGGAGGGCTTCTTTGCTGACAACGGTCTCGACTACGATGCCGACGACTGCATAGTGCGACGCGAGCTGATGGCCTCGGGCAAGAGCCGTGCCTTCATCAACGACACGCCCTGTGCGCTGGCATTGCTCAAGGAGCTTGGCAGCCAGCTGGTCGATGTCCACTCGCAGCACCAGAACCTGCTGCTGGGCCAGCACGACTTCCAGTTGCAGGTGGTGGACATCATTGCGCGCAACAGCGACCTGCTGGCGCGTTACAAGGCGGCCTTTGCCGACCTGCGGCAGCAGCGGCAGCGGCTGGCAGACTTGCAGCGCCAGATAGACGAGGCCCGCAGCAGCAGCGACTATATGCAGTATCAGTATGACGAGCTGGAGCGTGCACGGCTGACAGACGGCGAACAGGAACAGCTGGAGCAGGACGTGAGGCGCATGGAGCATGCAGAGGATATAAAGGGTGCCTTGTACAGTGTCAGCCAGGCCCTTCTGTCTGATGGAACGGGCGTGGTGGAACAGCTGCGAACGTCGGCCCAGGCTCTGCGCTCCATCGACGGTATGCTGGACGGTACAGCCGGGATGGCCGAGCGCCTCGACAGTGCCTACATAGACATGAAAGACCTGGCGGCAGACGTAGAGGCCATGCAGGAAGACCTGCACTTCGACCCCGCAGAGCTTGACAGGCTGAACAGCCGGCTGGACCTGATCTATTCCTTGCAGCAGAAATACCATGCCGACAGCGTGACCGCCTTGCTGCGCCACCAGGCAGAGCTTCAGCAACAGCTCTCGCGCATAGAGAACAGCGACGAGCTGCTTTCCGAGCTGCAGCAGGCCGTGGCCGTGGCCACGCAGCGCTGCGAGGAGCTGGCGCGTCAGCTGAGCGAACGTCGGCGTCAGGCTGCCGCAGACATCGAGCACCAGATGGTGCAGCGCCTGGTGCCGCTGGGCATGCCGCACGTCAGGTTCAGCGTGCATATCGCAGGCAAAGAGCTGGCGGCCGACGGCGCCGACCGCGTCGAGATGAGCTTCAGCGCCAACACGTCGTCGGCCATGCAGCCGGTGGCTGCCGTGGCCTCGGGCGGCGAGATAGCCCGGGTCATGCTGGCGCTGAAAGCGCTGATAAGCGGGGCCGTTAAGCTGCCAACCATCATCTTCGACGAGATAGACACCGGCGTCAGCGGAAAGATAGCCGAGCGCATGGGCACCATCATGCAGGAAATGGCTGGGGCCGGCCGACAGGTGATCAGCATCACACACCTGCCGCAGATAGCAGCCCTGGGGAAACGCCACTACAGAGTGTATAAGGAGGAGACCCCGGCCGGCACAGAGAGCCACATGACAGAGCTGACGGCCGACGAACGGCTGACGGAGATAGCTCAGATGCTCAGCGGCAGCGAGATGACTGATGCCGCCATCGAGAATGCACGCGCACTGCTGAGAAAATAAGACCATCTCCCCAACTCCTCATCTCCTCATCTCCTCATCTCCCAATCTCCCAATCTCCCAATCTCCCAACTCCTCATCTCCTCATCTCCTCATCTCCTCATCTCCTCATCTCCTCATCTCCTCATCTCCTCATCTCCTTACTCCCCATCTCCCCAACTCCTCATCTCCTCATCTCCTCATCTCCTCATCTCCTCATCTCCCCATCTCCTCATCTCCTCCAATGAACATTTGGATTGACCGTATTCGGCAAGTGAAGGTACTGCTTGTGGCTGCAGCCGTTGTCACGGCTGTTGCGTCGCTGCTGGTGTCACACATGCTGACGCGCGATCTGGCGCACGAGGAGCGCAAGCGCATGGAGATATGGGCCGAGGCTATGGACATGGTGGCTCAGGCCGACGAGACCACCGACGTGTCGCTGGCCCTGAGCGTTATCGAGAGCAACACCACCATACCCGTCATCGTGACCGACAGGGCGGGGAGCGTAGCCGATTTCCGAAACATCGCCCTGAAAGCAGACAGCCGTGCCGACAGCCTGCAACGGCTGAAACGCATGGCAGCAGACATGAGGCAGCGTGGCGACACCATCAGGGTCATGCTTGGCGACGACCAGGCCGACGACTATCTGATGGTGGGCTACGACGAGTCGGTCATGCTACGACGGCTGGCGCAGTTCCCCTATTGGCAGCTGGGTGTCGTCTTCGTGCTGGCCGTGGTGGCCATCTTCGCACTGCTGTCGTCGAAAAGGGCCGAGCAGAACAAGGTGTGGGTGGGACTGTCGAAGGAGACGGCACATCAGTTGGGAACCCCCATCTCGAGTCTGATGGCTTGGGTGGAGATAATGAAGGAAAACTATCCCGCCGACGAGCTGGTGCCCGAGATGCAGAAAGACGTCGAACGGTTGCAGCTGGTGGCCGAACGCTTCTCGAAGATAGGTTCTAAGCCCGAGGCCGTCGAGACATCGCTCAACGATGTGCTGCAGCATGTGTGCGCATACATGGACCGCCGCACCTCACGCCGCATAACCATCAGCAGCCATCTGCCGCCTCACGACGTGCGCGCCATGCTGAACGGACAGCTCTTCGAGTGGGTTCTGGAAAACCTGTGTAAGAACGCCGTCGATGCAATGGACAAGGGTGCTGGCAGCATCGACCTGTGGCTGTTTGAAGAGGCCGGCACGCTGGCCGTGGAGGTCACAGACAACGGCAAGGGCATGCGTAAGAAGGACGTGAAAAACGTGTTCCGGCCCGGCTTCACCACAAAGAAGCGCGGCTGGGGTCTGGGACTCTCGCTGGCCAGACGCATAGTGGAGCAGTATCACCACGGACGCATATTCGTCAAGTGGACTGAGGTGGGACGCGGCACTACCTTCAGAATAGAGCTAAAAACAATCGGATCATCAGATGCTAAGACAATTAGACAAATAGACAGATAGTCAATTAGACAGATAGACAATTAGACAGATAGACAATTAGACAGATAGACAATTAGACAATTAGACAGATAGACAATTAGACATATAGACAATTAGACATATAGACAATTAGACAGATAGACAATTAGACAGATAGACAATTAGACAGATAGACA
>JAILBT010000123.1 GCA_024680755.1 Prevotella sp.
AATGTATAATGTTTAATGTTTAATGTATATTCATGGATATTTTCTCAAAGATTGCTGCCGGAGAGATTCCGAGCTACAAGTGTGCTGAGAGCGACGAGTTCTATGCCTTTCTTGACATCAACCCCGTGGTGAAGGGCCACACGCTGGTCATTCCCCGCCGTGAGGTGGACTACGTCTTCGACATGGCCGACGACGAGCTGGCTCGCTTCCAGCTCTTTGCCAAGCGTGTGGCAAGGGCCATACGCACGGCTTTCCCCTGTAGAAAGGTGGCCCAGGTGGTGCTGGGCCTTGAGGTTCCGCACGCTCATATCCACCTGTTGCCAATGAACAGTGAGGGCGACGTCGATTTCCGCCGCGACAAACTGCAACTGTCGCAGCAGGAGATGCAGCAAGCGGCCGACAGCATACTGGCCGCTTTTAAGCAACAGACTGCAGAATGAGTGTTTCTGCGCCGACCAACAGACAAGGCCGCAGAGCAGCACCTTGTTGAGCGGCCTGTCAACGCAAAAGCCCTGGAACCTCTGTCGTTTCAGGACTTTTTTCGTTCCTTTTAATGATTATCCGCAATTATCCGATAGCGCCCCGAAGGGGCAATGAGCAGTTAGCCCAGGGCGATGCCCTGGGCAACAGATGGCGTAGCCCACGCCCTGTAAGGGCAAAAGCATTATTTGAGAGCAATGCTTTTGCCCTTTCAGGGCGAACGTCGTCTCCATCTTCAACCCAGGGCGATGCCCTGGGCTAAGAGCCCTCTGGTCTTTCAGACCGTCAATCGGATACATGCGGATAATCATATATACAGGTCGGGATATTTCTGCCAGACAGAAGATTTTCCGCTTTTGTTTTGCGATTTCCGAATTTGTTCGTATCTTTGCGACGTTTACATAGCCTTAACATTCCAAACGCCCAAACGCCCAAACAACCAAACGCCCAAACAACTCAAAAACTCAAAAACTCAAAAACTCAAAAACCAAACGCCCAAACGCCCAACCGCCCAAGCCATGAACGTAAAAGGAAAATATCTCAATCCGAAGGCCGATCTGACCTTCAAGCTGATTTTCGGCGAACACAAGGACCTGGTGATGAGCCTGCTCAACGCCCTGCTGCCCCTGCCCGCCGACGGCCGGATAGAGAGCGTGGAGTATATCTCCAACGAGCTGGTGCCCGATAATCCAGGCAAGAAAAACAGCATCGTCGATGTACAGTGCATGGACAGCCAGGGTCGTCGCTTCATTGTTGAGATGCAGAACCTGTGGAATGTGTCATTCGTCAAGCGCGTGATGCTAAACACAGCCAAGGCCATAGTCAAGCAGGTGGGCCAGAGTGAAGATTTCACGAAGCTGCAGCCGGTCTATTCGCTCAACCTGCTGAACGAGGAAGGCTTCGACACCGAGACCGAAGAATTCTATCACGACTATGTGCTGACCAATGTCAGCCACCACGAGAAGACGCTCGAAAGCATACGTGTTATTTTTGTCGAGCTGTTGAAATTCAAGCCTAAGAGCATTGCCGAAAAAAAGATGGCTGTGCTGTGGCTGCGCTTCCTGACGGAGATAAGCGAGGACACGGGCGAGGTGCCCGCCGAGCTGCTGGAAAACGCAGAAACCTGCAAGGCCATGCAGATACTTGAGAAATCGGCCTACAGTGATAGTCAGCTGCACAACTACCAGAATTTCTGGTACACCATTCACAGCGAGCGTGCGCTGGAAGAGAGCGGCCATACAAAAGGACTTGCTGAGGGCCTGAAGAAAGGACGCGAAGAGGGCCTGAAGAAAGGACGCGAAGAGGGCCTGGCCGAGGGAGAGGCAAAGGGATTGAAAAAAGGGCGTGCCGAAGGGCGTGCAGAGGTGGCTCGCAATCTCCTGAAGTTAGGCATATCAGTCGTTGACATAGCAAAGGTCTCGGGGCTCACTGTAGCTGAGATAGAAGCGTTGTAGTTTGAACGTCATAACATATCGCATTTTTTTTATTGCCGGTAATTTTTGGGCAGAAAGGTTGATGGCATCCAATATAGGGGGCAGGCACAGGGCCTATCCACTGCATTGGATGCCATCAACCTTGTTGCTGCTATGGCGGCTGCATACAAAGTAGGGGCAGGCCCTGGGCCTGCCCCTACTTTGATGCAGCAATATAACAGCACGGAATAATCTTCTCTTGTCTGATTGTCTATCTGTCTCATCCGCGCTTGAGCAGGATATACTGTGCCTCGCTGTTGTTCATCTTCGGCATTGTCATGCCCGGCCACGAGCCCATGTATGTTGGGTCGCAGATATAGAACTGCCGTCCGTCGTCGGTCTCGATATAGTCGCCCCTTGCCGACTTGTCGTTGAAGTTGACGGCCGAGGCCAGATGTCCGGGGTAGAACACGAGTATGGCGTCGAGTCCCACAAGGTCGCGCACCAGACGCGTGAACAGTATCGAGCGGTCTTCGCAGTCGCAGTAGGGATAGAAGAGACTCTCTTCGGCGAAGAAGGCACGGTCGTGTCCCCACACCTCGTCATCGTACTTATACGCCAGTCCTGTCTGCACCAGGTTAAGCAGCATCTTTACCTGCTCCAACTCCGACTTGCCGGCCAACTTCTGTTTCAGAGCGGGATAGACCTGCTCTTTGACGGCATCTTCGAGCGGTGTGTTGGCATACATGGCCCAGCGTGTCATCACGTTGCCGCCCACATAGCTTGAGGGGTAGGTGTCGTAGAACGAGAGCTGATTGATGTTGGTGCTGACGGTGACCTGCAGTCCCTGGAAGTCGCGTGCCTTTATGACGCGCGGTTCCGACGGTTTCTGCGACAGTATTTGCTCGGCGCTCATGTACAGGTCCATGCCATTCGAGTCCTTGAAGTTGGCTCGTGTGATGCACATGTCGCCGGCCTTGCCCGTCAGGGGGTAGAAGTTGGTGTTATCCAGGGTGAAATAGGGCTGGTCGTAGATGATGCTCTTTGTGGCATAGAGCATGTGCAGGTGTCCGTCGCGCGAGCGTCCGAAGCGCATCTTATAGCCCGACTGACAGTAGAGGAAGGCTGTGAGGAACACGGCCTCGTTGGTGCCCTGTCCGCAGAACTGCTCCCCCAGCTGCTCCAGCATCTTCAGGTAGGCCCAGTCGCACATGCAGTTCTTGGCGCGCAGTTCAAGGCAGTCGTGCAGCACGTTGTTGAACAGGTTGCCGCTACAGTGTTCCCACAGGTCGGCTATGTTGTCCTCGTTCCACTGCTGTGGTATGAACAGTCGGTGGCGCTTGTCGATGCGCACGCGGAACGGCGTGCCGCAGTAGCCGAACTCGAGCCACTCCTCCTTGTCCGTCACCACCTCTACGGGCTTCACCGGCTCGGGCTGCTTGTCGGGCACATAGTCCTTCACGGCCTTAGCCTTGTGCTTGCGGCTCTTGAATGGCCAGATGGCGTTGGGCTGTGGGGCCTCTACGGCCGGCACGGGCTTGATGACCGATGGCTCGGGGATGGGCTCCTTGCCCTTGAACTCCTCCCATGCCTCGCGCAGGAACTGTGCGAACTCGGCGTTGCACTGCTGCCGGAAATCCTCAAACTCCTGCTTGGTCTCGTTGAGGAAATCGTCAAACTCGTCCCGGAAGCTGCCGCCGCTCTTCTTTGTCTTCTTCGGGGCACCCGACGTTCCATCGACGTTGGCATATTTCGTCATATCGACCTGGGCCGAGTCGCGCGTTATGCTGGCGTGGTCGGCCTGCTTGGCGGCGATGGGCTTCACCTTGTTGGTGGCCGTCTGGCGCAGGAATTTCACATACTGGTGTGTCAGCTCGGCTGCGCTCTTGCCCTTGGCCTTGGCAGTGTCGGCCGGCAGGGGTATGGACGTGTCGGCATGGGCTTGCAGCGTCAGGGCAGCAACAGCCAGCGAGAGTATGATGGTCTTTTGCATATCGATGTGTTTTTTACCTTGGTTTTAGTCACTTGTTATTGCTGTTTTTTCTTGCGCTCGAAGAAGAGGGCGTAGAACTCTCCGGCGTATGGTATGAGCGCCATGCAGCCGAAAGCCAGCGTGGGATTGATCATTATGTGGTTCAGGTTGAACACCAGCATGAATATCCACAACCAGAAGCCCATCCAGATGAACAGGTTGAGCATCTTGAAGTATGACATGCTGAGTATGAGCTGCAGCAGCTCTGGCCTGACCTTGAGCAGCAGTTTGCGGTAGCTGGTATATACCCAGCTGCTGAGCCAGATGATGAAGAACGAGAGCAGCCACAGTTTCCAGCCGTCCAGCTCTTTGGCATCGTTGTGGAAGATAAGCGTCTGCGTGGCGTATGCCAGCACCTCCAGTCCGGCGATTTTGCCCAGGGGCGACTGGTGCATGTCCTCATTCTCGTGCATGGCCCCGAAGAGTATGATGTGGTCTCGTATCAGCTCGGGGTGGTCTGCCACCTCGTCGGGCAGCAGCACGTTGAAATAGGTGGGGCGGTAGTTGATGTTGATTCGCTTGGCAAGACTGGGCTCCAGCGCCTCTTCGCCGAGGTAGCGTGAGGCCACCATCCAGGGGAACGACGGTATCAGTTCGCCTCTGACCTGCCATGTCGTTGTCACCGAGCGTTTAATGCCTCCGCCGTACATCTCGCGCGGCATGAGCGAGCAACACTCGCGGCCGCGTGTCACGGTGCTGTCCGTCAGGAAGGGGTAGGGGTCTGTCTGTCCCTCGAAGAAGTATGGCCTCACCAGCGTCTGATAGTTGTCGCTTTCGGGGTCCTGGTCGAAGGCGTAGCAGTTCAGGATGATGTTGTCGTAGGCATAGCACACTGCTGCCAGGGCCATGTCGGCCAGCGTGTCTTCTTTCCATCCCTGAAACACGGCATCGACGCCTATCACCCTTGGCTCCAGCTGTTCTATCTGGTCGAGCAGTGAGGCTATCTCGCCGCGGTCGCGCAGCTCGGTCATATCGACTATGGTTATCAGCTGGCTGCTGTCGCGGTCGCCTGTCTGCAGAGCCTGCTGATAGAAGAGGTCGGTTGTCGAGAAGTCGGCCAGTGCGCTCTTTACGGGGTTGAGAAACTTGATGTTGAGCGCCATGCCGGCCACCACCATCGCCAGCGCTATGGCTATGAGCGCTGTGATGGGGTGGTGCAGCCGTTGAGGCCATGAGGCCTTAGTGTGTGCGTGGGTGTCTGTCGGCATAGGCTACGGTGGTTATAGGCCGCGGTGTGACGCGTGTGGTGTCAGTCGCCCAGCAGCTCGTCAACCTTCTTCTGCTGCTCTTCGGTCAGCTTCTTGAGCTCGTCCTGAATGGCGGCGCGCACAACGGCCTTGGCCGACTTCATGCTGTAGCTCAGGCGCACCTGCACCTCCTTGTTGCCGTTGTCCAGCGTGCGATACATCTCGATGACGGGTGTGACGCGTCCCAGCTTCTTCTGCACGATGGTCTTCGAGTTGGCCACCATCTGTGCCAGCGACGTGGCCTCGTCAGGAGCCGTGTCCTGGTTGCCCACCTTGTTGCTCACCAGCAGGGCTATCTCGCTCTCAAGGTTGGCCACGAGATCGACGCGTGCCAGCTCCGTGGCCTGCATCTTGGCTGCTGCCAGATTCTGGCCCTGCACCATCGAGTTGCCGAAGACGTAGGCCGGCTCGAGCGTAGCGGCGTCCACCTCATACTGCATGGTGTAGCTCTTCTCGAGCTGTTTCTCTATGGGCAGGGCACCGGGGGCCACCTCCCAGCCCTTCTTGGCATACTGTTTGGCCTCCTTGCGGGCCTGCTTCGAACTGCGCTTCTGAAGCACGTCTTTGGCGGTCTTGCTGAGCGCTGCACGCTCTTTCATGGCTTCTGATGTGACCTGTGCACTGGCCGTGGTCTGAATGAGGAACATGGCCACGAAGGCGAAAATAATCTTCTTCATGTTGAAAATCGGTTTAAGGTTTTATAATTATGAATGTTTATGCGTTGCAGCCGTCGTTGACCTGCCGCTTTATTTAGACGTATATCCGCCTGCAAAGTTACGCGATTTTCCTTTATGTCCAAAAAAAAATCCATTTTTTTTGACTTGAAGTGGTTCTGTATGTGGCGTGTCTGCTGACAGGCGGGTTCTCTGAGCTACATGGTTTTAGTCTGTCTGTCTGACTGTCCATCTGTCTTATTATCTAATTTCACAGAAAAAAACTTTACGCAATCTGTTAATAGTTCGGATATTATTGCTACATTTGCAGCCGCAAAGTGTTGAGGCTACGCGTCGGGCCCGCAAGCGGAGGCCCATCTCTGCGATGAAGACGGCAAAGGTCGGCTATAAGTCCATAGGCACGGAAATAAACGCAGATGCATAACGACACAATAATATTATATGCCACTGCACATAACAATACACACTGCATAAAAAAGGAAATGAACAAGAAATTCTATCTCTCTGCCACCGACAAGAAAGTAGGTGGCGTTTGTGGAGGCATAGCCGAGTATTTCGGTATTGACTCGCTGTTGGTGCGGGCGGCTTTCCTCATCTTCGTGTTTGGCTTCGGCTGCGGGCTGCTGGCCTATGTCGTGCTGTGGCTGCTGGCCCCGAAACAAAACACGTTGCTGCCATGACACGCGTCGGAATACTTGGGGCCGCCGGATATACCGGCGGTGAGCTGATACGCCTGTTGCTGAACCACCCCGATGCCACGATAGCCTTTGCCCACAGCGAGAGCAATGCAGGGTGCGCTGTGGCCGACGTCCATGAGGGTCTGACGGGCGAGACAGAGCTGCGCTTCAGCGCTGACATGCCTTTTGAGCAGGCCGACGTGGTCTTCTTCTGCTTCGGCCACGGCAAGAGCGAGCAGTTTCTGCGCGAACATGAGATACCCGGCGGGGTGAAGATCATTGACATGGCGCAGGACTTCCGTGTGGAGCGTCTAAGGCCTTCTGTCAAGGGCCGGACGTGGGTGTACGGCCTGCCCGAGCTGAACCGCGACGAGATACGCCGCGCCAGCAGCGTGGCTAATCCCGGGTGTTTTGCCACATGCATAGAGCTGGGGCTGCTGCCAGCCGCACGGCAGGGACTCCTCACGAGCGACGTGACGGTGAGCGGCGTGACGGGCAGCACGGGGGCAGGCCAGAAGCCGCAGGCCACCACCCATTTCTCGTGGCGCGAAGGCAATATGAGCGTGTATAAGCTGCTGACACATCAGCACCTGCATGAGATATGCCAGAGTCTGAACCAGGTGCGTCCGCAAGACAGCCTGCCCGTAGGCTCGCCCATCGACCGAGTGGAGGGTGGGGTAGAGATTGACTTTATTCCATGGCGGGGCGACTTCGCCCGCGGCATCTTCGTCAACAGCATCGTGCGGCTGCCGGACGATACAGACACAGAGGCCGTGGTAGCAGCCTATCGCGACTACTATCGCGACGCAGCCTTCACACACTACACCGACCGCAGCCTCGACCTGAAGCAGGTGGTGAACACGAACAAGTGTCTCGTCCATGCCGACGTGGTGGCAGGCAAGTTGGTGGTCAGCACATGCATAGACAACCTGCTGAAAGGGGCTGTTGGACAGGCTGTACAGAACATGAACCTGATGTTCGGTCTGGACGAACGAAGCGGTCTGCGGCTGAAGGCAAGTGCTTTCTGACCGCAAACATTGAGCATTAAACATTAAACATTAAACATTAAACATTAAACATTAAACATTAAACATTAAACATTAAACATTAAACATTAAACATTAAACATTAAACATTTGAACTTTCCCACCCTTTTCTTTTCAACAACGAATTAAGACGAATTTCACGAATTGTACGAATTATAACTAATTTCACAAATTTTCGCCGCAAGCGGCGATTACCTGCGCGTAGCAAATTCGTGTAATTCGCAGCGCATATATTCATTTGTGTAATTCGTGAAATTAGTCTTAATTCGTTGTTCTTAAAAGGTTTTAGAGGGTGGGAAACTTGAGTTAAACATTAAACATTGCTCCCCAATAACGCTTTTGCCCTTACAGGGCGTGGGCTACGCCGCCTGTTACCCAGGGCGTTCTTGCCTTGCAAGCGACCAGAGGTCGAGCGGCCCTGGGCTGACTGCTCATTGCCCCTTCGGGGCGTTATTGGATAATTGCAGATAATCATTTAGTCTAATTGTCTAATTGTCTATCTGTCTAATTGTCTATCTGTCTAACTGTCTCTCTGTCTCTCTGTCTAACTGTCCGACCTAAAAATAAAATCTGCACGATGCTTTGCTATTTCAGAAGAAACATGTAACTTTGCACCAACCAAAGCAGCAGACTAACGCGGCCGGCCACAGCAGTCAGTAGGTCGGGCGACGCAAGGCAGTGGCTGCGCCGACGGAAAGACACAACTAACAATCAACCTAATAAAACCAAAAGAAGCAACAACAATGGAAGTCACAGGAAGAATCATTGCCGTGCTGCCCGCCCGCAGTGGCGTGTCGCAGCGTTCGGGCAACAACTGGATGTCACAGGAGTATGTGATAGAGGTGCCCGGCGGCATGTATCCCCGGAAGATGGTGTTCAACATCTTTGGCGAGGACCGTATCAAGCAGTTCAACATACAGCCAGGCGAGGAGCTAACCGTCTCGTTCGACATCGACGCTCGCGAATACAACGGTCGCTGGTTTAACGACATACGCGCGTTCAACATCACCCGCGGCAGCATAGCCACCCCCGCAGCAGCGCCCGCTGGTCCTGCCCCCGCAGCAGCCCAGCCCGCAGCAGCCCAGGGCTTCGCCCCGCAGCCCGCCATGTCGCAGTCAGATGCTTTCCCCCCCGCACAGAACGACGAGAGTGGCGAGCTGCCATTCTGATTGACCCGATGGAAAAAGTTTGTTTCCCCAAGGCGAAGGTCAACCTGGGGCTGAACATCGTGTCTCGGCGTGCCGACGGCTATCACGACCTGGAGACAGTGTTCGTGACGCTTGAGCTCTGCGACCGCCTCGAGGTGGCGCTGGCCGATGGCACCGAGCCGCGCTGCGAGATGCATCTCTCGGGCATCGCCATAGAGGGCGACCCGCAGCGCAACTTGGTTGTCCGGGCCTACGAGCTGCTGTCGGCCGACCACACGCTGCCACCTGTGCGCGCCACTCTGGTGAAGCACATACCCACGCAGGCCGGCATGGGTGGCGGTAGCAGCGACGGTGCGTCGATGCTCATGTTGCTGAACGATATGTGCCAGCTGGGGCTGTCGCAGCAGCAGCTCATCGACTATGCCCGGCGTCTGGGGGCCGACTGCCCCTACTTCATTCTCGACGGTGCACCGGCATACGCCGAGGGCATTGGCGAGCGTCTGCTGCCCATCGCGCTCGACCTGAGCCAGTATGCCATTGCCGTGGTGAAGCCTCCCGTGGCCGTAAGCACGCGCGAGGCTTTCTCGCGGGTGGTACCACGCAGACCTGCCACCAACTGCCTGGAGGTGGTGACGCTTCACCCCGTGAGTGATTGGCCGCAGCTGCTTGTGAACGACTTCGAGCAGAGCGTGTTCGACCTGCACCCCGAGCTGGGCCAGCTGAAGCAGCGCCTATACGACGAAGGCGCCGCCTATGCCGCCATGAGCGGCAGTGGCAGCGCCTTGTTCGCACTGTTCAGACGGTGGCAGGATGGCAAGCGCCTCATCGACACTGACACGCTTGAGGCACGTCTTCACTCGGCTATACCTGCCTCGTGCCAGCTCTTCATCGTCTCTGCGGCATCGTGAAGGGCGGTGGCATGGTCCACCTCATATTCCGACTCCAACCACGCGGCCAGGTCTTCAGCAGTGAAGGCCTGGTCTGCTGCTTTCTGCCAGAGATAGGCGGCGCTGTCGTTCAGGCTTATTATCTTGCTGAAATCGACGTTGCCTATGCCTTCGGCCACAATGATGTTTTCGCCGCACACCTGACGCATCCTGAAGCCAGGCTTGCGTGTCAGCTGCTTGGGGGTGTTTGCTGTCTTGTCCATTTGTTATTTTGATTATTGGTTACGATTGCTCTGAAACATGCGTGGCACATGAGGGTGGAAGGCAAAGAGCAGATAGCGCCGCACGGGTCGCAGGCGCATCCACAGCCATGAATAGCAGCGCCACTTACGGCCGGTGACCATGTCGGCTGTCTGTCGTCCCTTGCGGAAGAAGCCCAGGGCCACGGCCACCACGTCTTGCCGACGGCAGTGTTCGGTAGAGAGGTTGCCGTCGCCGAGCAGCGTAAGCGCGTCGCCGTCGATGGCGATGAGCCGGTGCAACACATAGCGACGCGGCATGACCTCGGCCAGCACAGCGTCGCCCACCTGCAGACAGCCGCCGTGCAGACTCTCTGGCAGAGCCAGCAATGCCTTGTCGCGCCCGTCTTCGAGGAAGGGGCGCATCGAGCGACCGCGCAACGGTAGCGTCACCGTGGCGTGCCCCTCGTCGAGCAGACGGCGCAGCTCGGGAATGAGTATATGATTAGGAAACTCCAAAAGGCTATCAGGGTGTTAGTTTGTGAGTTTATAAGTTTGTGAGTTTATAAGTTTGTGAGTTTGTTAGTTTGTGAGTTTGTTAGTTTGTGAGTTTATAAGTTTGTAAGTTTATAAGTTTATAAGTTTATAAGTTTATAAGTTTGTAAGTTTATAAGTTTGTAAGTTTGTAAGTTTATAAGTTTGTTAGTTTCTAAGTTCGTAAGTTTATAAGTTTGCAAGGTTATAAGGTTATAATGAACTGACACTAAATACAGTTTGCTTTTGAGTTTTCGTTTGTGTCGTTCGTATAATTCGATTTATTCGTATAATTCGTGTCATTAACTTTAATTCGCGTAATTCGTGTAATTCGTTTTAATTCGTTGTCTAAAAAGAATGATTGTAAACTTTATATAGTACCAGTTCCTTAAATAAAGATTGTAAGCTTAGTATAGCACCGGTTCATAAGCTTATTCTGTCCGTTTGGCTGTCAGTGCCTGGTGGCACACATGGGCCGCCTGTTCGTCAGGCAGGCAGTGCATGGTGTAGATGGGTACCAGCTCCACCAGTCGCGTGACGAGCGTACACAGGTTGTCGTAGATGGGTCCGTCCCAGCGCATCGTGCTGCACGCCGGCAGCAGCGAGGCGAAAGCCTGCACGGGTTGCAGTCGCTCTATGTGGTTGCGTGTGTCGCGGCTGATGCGCGTAACGGCACCAAGTGGGGCACTCAGGTTGCGGTAGCATGGCGTCTTGCCGCTCCAGGGCGAGCCATAGACGATGGGCTGCCCGTCAACGAGGCGCACTATGGGGTTGTCGTCGTTGAGCAGCTGACTGTCCTCTATATACCTCATCCACAGACTGCTGTGAGTGCTCTTCCCCGTGCCGCTGGCAGCGATGAAGGGATAGCCCACGCCGCGGTGGAGTATGGTTGAGGCATGTATCAGGGCCGTCTGGCGATAGCTGCCGGCAAAGGCAAAGGCCAGCATCAGTGCATCGTTGAGTCCGAAGGCCCTCATGTAACGGTCGCCGTTGAGCGCCACGCGGCAGTCGGCAAACATCTGGTCGGCCTGAAGCAGAGCGCAGGAGCGTCCGGCCACGTCGCGAATGATAAACTCGTAGCCACGGTCGGGTGTTCCGAAGACGCGCGTTATGCCGTTGCCCGTATCGGCGTCATAGATCAGATGGCGTCCCTTGGTGGGGCGGAGGCTGTCGTCAACGGTCAGGCAGAATAGGTGCTGCCCCTCAGCTCTGTCGGTGGCGAAGGGCACGAACGACGGCAACAGGGCCATGTTGTTAAGCTCGCACATACCGGCGGCCGCGCTGTCGCAGGCGCTGCTGGCGGCCGCGCTGCCCACAAAGCGTATCTCCACCCCCAGACCTGCTATGCAGAAGTGGTGGCTCACTGTGGCTGCGCTCATTTGTTGTCGGTGTTTGACGTTGCTGACTTGGCCTTACGCTCGGCTTCCTTGCGTGCCGCTTTCTGTGCTGTTCGCCGGGCTTTCCGCTCCCACTTGGCGACCTTTTCAGCCGCTTTCTCAGCTGCCTTGGCGGCCGCCTTCTTCGCCTTGCGCTCTGCTTTCTGCTGCTTGGCCTTGGCCTTGCGCTCGGCTATGACCTTGGGGTCGTTCTCGTCGTCAACGTTGCCCATATCGACCGCGCGAAAGTGGAAGTCGGTGCTGTCAAGCTCCACCACATGATATGGCGGGCGGGCAGCCTTCTTGTTCTTCTTCTTGCCCACGGTGTAGAGGGCCAGCATCTTCTGGCGCTGCTTCTCCATCTTGGCTTTCTTCTTGCCGAAGAAAGTGATGCATGTGCGGTGGCTCATGGCCATGCTGTCGGCCAGATACTGACGCAGCTGATAGCTGTACTCCTCGCGTCCGAGGAGGAATTTCGACTTCTTGCTCACCCAGGCACCCTTTACCTGCTCTACGGGGGTGAAGCACACGGTGCTGTCGTTGAACGATGCCGCCATACCGAAGAGGTACATCGTGTGGGGGCTCTTACCTTGATCTTCCTCTGTCTGCTGTGCTTCTGCCACGCCGGCGCTGGAGGCCATTAGGCAGAGCAACAGTGTCTTTACAATCTGCATTAATCTTTTTATGTTATCTAATACCTTGGGTTCTTTCCTGGGATTCTCTATGGCTTCCTGGGATTTTCTGGGGCAGCCGTCAGTTGCCCAGATATTGCATCAGCTTTCCTTTCTTGCTGCTGCGCAGCCGGCGGACGGCTTTCTCCTTTATCTGCCTCACTCGCTCGCGGGTGAGACCGTATTTTCTTCCTATCTCTTCAAGCGTCAGCTCCGGCTGCCCGATGCCGAAGAAGGCCTCTATCACATAGCGCTCTCGTTCGCTGAGAGTAGAGAGCGCCATCTGTATCTCTGCCCTGAGCGACTCTGTGACGAGGTGCTGGTCGGTGGAGGGCATACCGTCGTCGCTCAGCACGTCGAGCAGGCTGGTGCTGTCTGACTCGCTGAAGGGGGCATCGACGCTCACGGGCCTGCTGCCCACGCGTATGGTCTCGTCAATCTTCTCCTCGGGCATGTTGATACGCTCGGAGAGCTCTTCCACCGAGGGGCGGCGTTCGTTCTGCTGCTCAAACTCGCTCACAGCGCGATTGATCTTCGACACTGAGCTGACCTGGTTCAGCGGCAGCCTTACCATGCGGCTCTGCTCGGCCAGGGCCTGCAGTATGCTCTGACGTATCCACCACACGGCGTAGGAGATGAACTTGAAGCCGCGTGTCTCGTCAAATTTCTCGGCCGCCTTTATCAGCCCCAGGTTGCCCTCGTTGATGAGGTCGGGCAGCGACATGCCCTGGTTCTGGTACTGCTTGGCCACGCTGACCACGAAGCGCAGATTAGCTTTGCACAGGCGGTCAAGAGCCCGGCGGTCGCCATGACGTATGCGCTGGGCAAGCTCCACCTCCTGCTCGGGGGTGAGCAGCTCCTCACGACCAATCTCCGACAGGTAGCGCTCCAGGGCCTGACCCTCGCGATTGGTGATGCTGCGATTGATTTTCAGTTGTCTCATAGCAGTTTAGGAAAAATACAAAGGTGTCGGCAAAAGTACGTACTTTTGCCGACACCTCCAAATATTTTTCACATTTTTTTGCGTTCTGCCATGCGACGGTCTGTATCTGCCGCTTACTTCATCACTTTTTTGGCGTTCTTGCCATGCATGCGTCCGTCGGCAGGGCGGACGATGTACAGGCCCTTGCCAGCCATCTGCACGCGCTGGCCTGCCAGGTTATAGACAGCGTCACCGGTCTGGGCGACACTCTGCACAGAGCTGATGCCGGTGTCATCGGCCGAGAAGGTGTAGCCATAGAAGCCAAGCTTCGAGCCGGTGCAGAAGATGTAGTACTTGTGGTTGGCCTCAGTATTGAACTGCACGAAGCCGGTCAGCTTCTCGGCCAGCACGAGGCCGTTCTTGTCGCCAAGGGAGTAGGCATCCTCGGCCAGCACACCGTCGGCACCGATGAGCTGATAGTCGGTGACCTGAGCCTCGGGCAGGGCCACCTGCAGGTATGTCTCTGTCTCGTCGGCCACGGCGTTGGTGGCATCAATAACATAGAACTCCTTGTCGGCGTTCAGGATGATGCCAGCCTTGAGCACACCGGCCGTCTTGGTCTCGATGATGTAGTAGGTACCGCTCTGGGGCAGGTTGCCCGTGGTCTTGCCCTCGGCAGCATTGAAGCTCGAACCCGAGCTCTTGCCGGTCTTGTCCTTGGGGTTCTGGCCGCCGGCGATGTTCACATAGATGTCGCCCTCGACGGTGTCGCCGTCGCCGTTGACGTAGCTGCCCTGCTGGATAAGGTCGCCCATGAAGTCGGAGGCCTTGGCCACCTTCACCGTCCAGCTGCCGTCGGTCTTGTTCTGGTCGTTGCCAAGGGTGAGGGTGGTGTGCTCGGTGGTGAACACCTGGTTGTCGCTGCAGGTGGCATCCTGGGCGAACACCAGCTTCTCTGTCTGCGCGTTGACACTCAGGGCCGCGGCGGCCACTGCGATAAGAGTAAAGATTTTCTTCATGTAGTGATTGATTAAAATGGTGAATAAAAAAACTTGTTGCCCCGCGCCGTAACATTCACACACGGCGCGAAATGCGCTGCAAAGATACTACTCTTTTCCCTAACAGCAAAATATATCGCTCGCTTTTCTTTGGGAGATTATTTGCGTGGTTCATTATTTATATGTAATTTTGTGCGCGAAAAACAGGCAACACAACAAAACCACTCTAACCATGTATGACAAGACGCACGGACTATACATAGCCCATTCGGCCAGCGGGCCGCTCTCGATAGTCGGCCGCATGGCCAACCGCCACGGTCTGATAGCCGGTGCCACGGGCACGGGCAAGACGGTCACGCTGCAGGTGATGGCCGAGACCTTCTGTCAGGCCGGTGTGCCATGCTTCATGGCCGACATGAAGGGCGACCTCTCGGGCATCTCGCAGCCGGGCAAGATGAGCAGCTTCATAGAGAAACGGCTGCCGGAGTTCGGGCTGGACGCGCCGCAGTTTCGTGCCTGCCCGGTGCGCTTCTACGATGTCTTCGGCGAACAGGGGCACCCCATGCGCGCCACCGTCTCGCAGATGGGACCACAGCTGCTGTCACGCCTGCTGGGCCTGAACGAGACACAAGACGGCGTGCTGAACATCGTGTTCCGTGTGGCCGACGAGCGCGGGCTGCTCATACTGGACCTGAAAGACCTGCGCTCCATGCTCGACTATGTGGCAGGCCCCGGCAAGCCGATGGCACAGCAGTATGGCAACGTGTCGGCCGCCTCGGTGGGAGCCATACAGCGCGCGCTGCTGCAGGTAGAGGCGCAGGGGGGCAACCACTTCTTCGGCGAGCCGGCGTTCGACATCGCTGACCTGATGGCAACAAAAGACGGCATGGGCGTGATGAGCGTGCTGGCCGCCGACAAACTGATGATGCAGCCCAAGCTGTACAGCACCTTCATGCTGTGGCTGCTGTCAGAACTCTACAGCACACTGCCCGAGGTGGGTGACCAGTCGCTGCCACGGCTGGTGTTCTTCTTCGACGAGGCGCACATGCTCTTCAACGGCACGTCGCCGGCATTGCTCGACAAGATTGAACAGGTGATACGCCTGATACGGTCGAAGGGCGTGGGCATCTATTTCATCACACAGAGCCCAACAGACCTGCCGGAGAATATACTGGGACAGCTGGGCAACCGCGTGCAACACGCCCTGCGCGCCTATACACCCAAAGACCAGAAAGCCGTAAGGACAGCAGCCGACACCTTCCGCGCCAATCCGGCCTTCAAGACCGACGAGGCCATAACAAACCTCGAGACAGGCGAAGCCCTTGTCTCGCTGCTCGACGAGAAGGGGGCCCCCACGATGGTGGAGCGGGCCAGGGTGCTGTTCCCGCTGTCGCAGATAGGTGCCATCAGCCAGGAGCAACGCCGCGACATCGTCAAGGCAAGCAGCGTGGGCGGGAAGTATGACACACCCATCGACCGCATGAGCGCCTACGAGCAGCTGATAGACGAGCAGCAGGCAGACAGCATGCAGAGCGAAGAGAACGGAAAGGCAGACAAAAAAGAAAAAGCAGCCAAACCCGGCATTATGTCCAAGGTCGTGAAGGCGGTGCTGACAGCCATAACGAGCACCCTGGCCGCCATGCTGGGCACATACGTCAGCGACAAACTGACGGGCAAGAAGACCAAGAGCCGCAGCTCGGCCACAGGACGCATGGCAAAGAATGCCACCAGTGCCGCCACCAGGACAATAACCAAGGAGCTGACACGCGACATTCTGGGCAACCTGAGATTTTGACAGATAGACGATTGGACAGATAGACAATTAGACAGATAGACAAATAGACAGAGAGACAATTAGACAAATAGACAAATAGACAAATAGACAGATAGACAATTAGACAAATAGACAGATAGACAATTAGACAAATAGACAGATAGACAATTAGACAAATAGACAGATAGACAAATAGACAAATAGACAGATAGACAAATAGACAGATAGACAATTAGACAAATAGACAGATAGACGATTACAGCTAGACAGTCAACGTCGTAATAAAAAACAAATTCGTAAAATTCGTAAAATTCGTTTTAATTTGTTGTTAAAAAATAATTGTAAGCTTAACATAATAACAGTTTCCAAGACAGAGGGGCTGTTCTGATAAACAGTTAGCCAGAGAGACAATATAAGATAACAAAAAAGTAACGCGAAAAGTGGATAAATTTGAAAAGACCAATGCCGAGTTTGCCGCTGCCGTGGCCGAGTGTCGTGACGTGTTCGGCAAGAAATTGCACGACTATGGCGCCTCGTGGCGCATACTGCGGCCACAGTCGCTGACCGACCAGCTCTTCATCAAGGCTAAACGTATCCGACAGGTAGAGATGACGGGCGAGAACCGCGTGGGCGAAAGCGTCAGAGGCGAGTTCATGGCACTGGTCAACTATGGCCTGGTGGGACTGATACAACTGGAGCGCGGAGCCGCCGACAGGGTGGACATCACACCCGACGAGGCTCTGAGCATGTACGACCGCCACGCCGAGGCAGCACTGACGCTCATGCAACGCAAGAACCACGACTACGACGAGGCGTGGCGCGACATGCGCGTGAGCAGCTACACCGACCTGATACTGACAAAGATTGAACGCATAAAGGAGATAGAAGACCTGGCGGGACACACACTCGCAAGCGAGGGCATCGATGCCAACCTGCAGGACATCATCAACTATGCGTGCTTTGCGCTGATAAAGACCAAGGACGAGAAATGAGGCTGCTTCACACGCTGACAGTCAATCTGTGCCGCATGGTGCTGGCCCTGACGTTTGTCTTCTCGGGCTTCGTAAAGGCCGTAGATCCAATGGGCACGCAGTATAAGATTGCCGACTATATGGCGGCTTGGGGCATGGCGGGCTGGTTGCCCTCCTGGGCTACGCTGGCCGTGGCCGTGGGCATGGCTGCCGTGGAGTTCTGTCTCGGACTGTGGCTGCTCTTCGCCATACGTCGCCGTATGGTGTCGCGGCTGCTGCTGCTCATCATGCTGGCCATGACGCCACTGACACTGTGGCTCGCACTGGACGACCCCATACACGACTGCGGCTGCTTCGGCGACGCTGTGGTGCTGACCAACTGGCAGACCTTCGGCAAGAACATGGTGCTGCTGACCGCAGCTGCTGTGGTGGCCGCATGGCCGACACGCATGCCGCGCTTCATCAGCCAGAACCTGCAGTGGATAGTGACACACTATTCGGCCCTCTTCATACTGCTCGTGTCGGCCTATAGCCTCTACTACCTGCCGCTGTTCGACTTCAGACCATACCACATATGCACAGACATCAGACAGGCACTGGCACAGCGCTGGGACACGGTGGGCTCACCATACACCGACTTCGAGATAGAACGGGCCGACAACGGCGAGAACATCACCGACATGGTGGCAACAGACAGAGGCTACACCATGCTGCTCGTGGCCCCACAACTGGAGACAGCCGACGACAGCCGCCCCGACCTGCTCAACCGACTGTATGAGTATGCTCTGGAACATGACTACCACTTCTTCTGCCTGACAGCGTCGGGGCAAGAGGCGCAGCAACGATGGCGCGACATGACAGGGGCCGAATATCCCTTCTGCCAGACAGACCCCATAGTGTTGAAAACCATGATACGCAGCAACCCGGGCTTGCTGCTGCTGCACGACGGCACCATCATACGCAAATGGAGCAACAACGACCTGCCGGGAGAGGAGAGCCTGACGAAGCCTTTGGCCGCAAGCCGCATGGGACAACTGCCCGACAATAGCGTGGCACGCCGAATAAGCTACATACTGATGTGGTTCGTATTGCCACTGGCACTGCTGGTCATTGCCGACCGCCTTTGGCTCTGGACACGCTGGGTGAGACGACACAAAAAAAGAGAAAGAAAAAACATTAAACATTAAACATTAAACATTAAACATTAAACATTAAACATTAAACATTATACATTATACATTAAGCATTAAACATTATACATTAAGCATTAAACATTATACATTAAGCATTAAACATTAAACATTAAACATTAAACATTATACATTTATACATTAAACGTTAAGGAACTGGTGCAGCATTTAGCTAACATTTATTATTTTTAAGACAACGAATTAAAACGAATTTCACGAATTATACGAATTATATTTGGTATTACGAAGTGATGCTGTCTAATTGTTTAACTGTCTATCTGTCTAATTGTCTATCTGTCTATCTGTCTAATTGTCTATCTGTCTAATTGTCTATCTGTCTAATTGTCTATTTGTCTAACAGTCTATCTGTCAAATAATCAACCACTAAATCATACCAACGAACATGAGGAAACTTTTACTTCTCAGCGCTGCCGTCCTGCTGTCATCAGCAGCCAGCGCACAGCTGACCTCTAAGGCCAGCAACACCAATGTCAAGGCAGCCGGTCAGCACAAGGCCCTGCCTCAGGCAACGTTCAAGAAGCAGGAGGCCGTAGCCGCCAAGCAGGTGGGCAAGCCCGTCTTCTCCGGTTTGTCACAGCAGAAGCGCTTCACCATCAGCGAGAGCCAGAAGCAGAGTCTGAAGAGGAGCAGCGCCGTGACCCGTCTGAACGCGCCGCGCCGCGCCGGGCAGGTGCAGGAGCTCTACAACGCCTCGGGCGTGTATATGGAGTACAACACCCCCGTGCAGTGGGAGATGATGAGCAGCACCGCCGAGGACGGCACGCTCCTGCTAGCCGACCTCATACCAGACAGCATCTGGGGCGAGGGTGGCGTGGCACTGCCATACACCCTTGAGGGCAACACCATCACCATCGAGCCGCAGAAGGTGGCAAGCAGCGACGACTTCAACCTCTACTTCTTCGACTTCAACACCGACGACGGCGTGCTCTACCTCACCCTTGGCGAGGACGGCTCGCTCAGCTACAGCGGCTCTGACCTCATGCTGGGCTACGGTGCCTTCTCGGGCGACTTCGACCCTACCTTAGATACCTATCTCGGCTATTTCGAGCTTGTCTCGCACATCGACTACCGCAAGCCCGGTGACGCACCCAAGACACCCCTCACATCCTTCGAAGCGGCCAACACCGTGCTCTTCGCCGGACTGGGCGCCTCGGGCTATTCTTACAACAACAACCTGGCCATGTTCAGCCCATACGCTCCCGTCAAGTTCCACAACACCACGATGGACGTGGCAACACGTTGGAGCTGGACTGCCACAGAGATGTACGAAGAGGAGACGCAGCTGACAGCCAGCACCGTCGATTTCACCATCAACACCCTCGGCGGAGCACAGTATGGCAACATCGCTCTCGTGGGCGAGAACAGCGGCTCGGTGGCCGACACGGTGAAGTTTGGCGCCGGCCACCCCGACAAGGACGGTGCCGTGCAGTATGAGGCATTCTATGCCTACGCAGGCGACACCGGCGACAGCTTCACCTTCAGCGACGGCACACAGGCTACCATGTCGGTGCTCAACCCCGACTGCGACCTGACCTTCTACACCAACTTTGCCACCCCCGACAAGGCCAGCGACAGCATGAGCAAGATCTACTGCTATCAGGGCAAACCCGCAGCGCCTCTCTATATCGAGGGCTTCAACCTGCCTGTGGTGGGCTATGAGCAGCTAACCAAGTTCCAGCTCACGCTGAAGGTCTATAAGTGTCACAACCTGGGCAACGGAAAACTCGAGCTGGGCGACCTCATCGCACAGAGCCGTGCCAACAGCAAGAGCGTCGATCAGACATACGCCGAGCAGAGCGGACTGACCGTCATCAACTTCAACCAGCTGGCCGTGGAAGACGAGACCGGCATGACACAGAACATCGACTATCTCTTCATCGACGACGAGTTTGTCGTCGTCATCGAAGGCTGGGACAACGGCACCTTCTCTGCCGTGCTGGGCTGCGAGAGCGAGCCTTACGCGAACAAGACCATCAGCACATGGTTTGAGCTGACCGAAGAGCCCGGCAGCATGTATCGCTACACCTCGTGGCCCACTTCGCTCTGGGTGGGCATCAACGGTGCCGCTATGGGCTATCTGCACACCACCGACAACACCAACCTCGTGATTGACAACAACGGCGGACAAGCCAGCATACACGTCGATCCTATGCTCTACAGCACCGACTCTGAGACCGAAGAGCCCACCTACCGACTCTTCATCGAGAGCATCACGGTAGATGGCGAAGAGGTGGAGGACCTGCCCGAGTGGCTCACCATTAGCATTGCCAACGAAGACTATAGCACCGATGCCGACGGACGCTTCATCAACGGCATCGACTACGACCTCGTCTTCCAGGCCACTGCCATTCCCGAAGACGTTACTGACCGCAACTGCGAGATAACCTTCATGCAGGAGGGTGCACAGCTCACCGTCAAGGTGGCACAGGGCGAGAACGCCGGCGTAGAGGGTGTCAAGACCACCGTCGTCAACAACGGACGTATCTACAACCTCGCCGGACGCCAGGCGCGCAGCGGAAAGGGCATCATGGTGCGCGACGGCAAGAAGTTCATCGTCAAGTAAGCCATAACGCTCGCACAGGAATTAACAAACAAAAGAATAACCACACTGCCAGACACAAGCGCTTCAGAGCGCTATGTGTCTGGCAGTGTACTTTTTTAGGCAGTTTTTTTGCAGTTTCAATAAAAAGAGCTATCTTTGCGGCCAACTACAGGTACGCA
>JAILBT010000035.1 GCA_024680755.1 Prevotella sp.
TTCGCATTGTATATCAATGCGGTCGAGTAGGGGCCCACTGATTTTGTTGAGGTACTTGTGGATTTGTCCGGGTGTGCATTGACAAGGCTTGGTCGGATGGTTGTAATAGCCACAAGGACAGGGATTCATAGAGGCTACGAACATGAAGTTACAAGGATACTCAATGCTGTACTTGGCGCGGGTTACGGTTATCTTCCGGTCCTCCAGCGGTTGACGAAGCACCTCAAGTGCCGCTCTCGGAAATTCCGGTAACTCGCCCGAGGAGTTCAGCCACCAGGTGTTCAGCGGCCTCGACTCGGTGGCCACGGCACGCGTCGAAAGCCGACCGGCGGCATACCAGCCCGACTCGCTCACCATCGCAGGCGAGGGCGTGCCCCGAGGACTGAGCGCAACCGTCAACGAACAACTCTATGGCGAATGGGCTTGGACCTACCTGCACACCACACGCTCACCATACAACGACGACACCGGCCTCTATACCGTGGTCGACCAGCCGGAGACAATGGCGCTCGACACCTTGGACAGAAAAACCATACAAGCGGGTGCATACGCTGACTACATACCTTTCGACGAGCGCGCCAGCTACCAGAGTACCATCAACGTGCAGAAGCTCACGTCGCAGCCCACCAACGCCATCTGGCAACTCAAGGTGCGCATACGCATACGCGAGGGGTACAACTATATGTGGCAGCAGGTGGCCAGCATCAGCGGACTGGCCGACGGACACCTGCTGGCCAGCAACGTGAATACGGAGCAGGCCTGCCTGATGACCATCAGCAACTGGGAGATGCAACGCACCGGATCCAACGAGGGATACATCGCCGCAACCGTCAACACCTTCGGACTGCGACCGTCCAGCATACTGCCCGATGCACAGCACCACATCGACAGCAGAAGTTCCGACAACGACGAGGAGGAGAACGACCACTGGTGGGACTACCTCACCGACGCCTGCCTGCCGGAAGAACTCAGGCTGAACCTCACCTTCGTGCTGCGCGACCATGCCACCACGCTCAACTATCATTTCGACGTGGGAGACTGCATCGACATCTACGACCACCAGCTCGTGCTGCACATCGACCTTGACCCTGACATTACCCTGCCATACGTCGACGCTTACAGCGGCGCTGGCTTCGGGGCCGACGTCACACCCTGGGAAGAACAGACACCAATAGACGTGGCGTTCTGAACCGTCACCGAACAATAATTAACATCAAACTATATTAACACAATTCACACAATCTTCAAAAAAAGCACCATGAAGAAAAGTAAAATTTTCCTGGCAGTGGCAGTCATAGCGCTCGCCTCCTGTACTGCCGACGACCTGAGGGTCGACAACTCCGTGCAGCCTTCCACTGACTCGACGGCCATAGGCTTCGAGGTCTACACCCCGCGCGTCACGTCGTCACGCGGCGGCTATGTGGGCATCATCGGCAACACGCAGCTGCAGGCCGAAAGGGCTCAAGGCGGCGGCTTCGGCGTCTTTGCCTACTACACCGACAACAACGACTACGACCCGCAGTCGCAGCCCAACTTCATGTACAACCAGTTTGTGGGCTACACCGCCGCCGGACGCTGGGAGTACGACCCCATCAAGTACTGGCCCAACGAGTACGGCAGCGACGCCACCAGTGACGACGCCGACCGCGTCAGCTTCTTCGCCTACGCACCTTACGTTGACGTGGTGCCTTCGACGGGCAAACTCATCAAGACCGGACAATTCCCCAGCACCACCGACGAAGACAAGTGGGGCATCACGGGCATGACACGCAACTCGGCCAACGGCGACCCCATCGTCAAGTACATCGCCTCCTTCGACCAGGACAAGTCCGTGGACCTGCTCTGGGGAACCGTCGGAGCCTCGAAGACGCAGTGGGACATCGTGCAGAGCGGAAGCACGCAGACGCTCGACGAGGGACTGCCCTGGCTGAACATACAGCGTCCGCGCGAAGCCGCCACGCAGGCAGGAGCCTCGCAGCGCGTCACCTTCCAGTTTGAGCACGCCCTCTCGCAGCTCTCCATCAACATCGACGCCGACGTGGACGAGGCCGGACACAGCCACACCAACGCCCTCGACTCGAAGGCACGCATCTGGGTGCGCAGCATCACCTTCAACGGCTTCGCCATCAAGGGCGCACTCGACCTGAACAACACCGAGTCGGGACCAAAGAAAGCCTACTGGCTCGACTACAACGGCACTGCCGACCTGATCAACGGTGAGGCCATCACCGTGCAC
This sequence comes from Prevotella sp., assembly GCA_024680755.1. Classification (GTDB taxonomy): domain Bacteria; phylum Bacteroidota; class Bacteroidia; order Bacteroidales; family Bacteroidaceae; genus Prevotella. The sequence continues at coordinate 2,237 of JAILBT010000035.1, forward strand.
GACGGACTGAAGGACGGCAAGGAGGGCACCGACGGCGCCTTCGCCAGCAACGAGAAGACGCTGGGCCTGAACCCCCAGATCATACAGAGCAACAGCGACATCGACAACCCCGGCGACGTTGAAAATGCCGCATGGAAGACGGACAAGAAGGGTGTCACCAACGAGGCCGTCAGCCTCTTCCGCAACTGGGACGCTGACAACAACAAGTATGTAGCCAGCAACCAGCCCATCATGGTCATCCCCACGGGCGACGACTTCGACATCGAGATTGTCTATGACGTGGAGACCATCGACCCCAACCTGGCCGGATACGTCAGCGACGGCAAGACGCAGGGCAACAGCTTCGAGTGCCGCGTGCGCAAGTCGGTCACCTTCGGAGGTGAGTCGGCCCTGGCCAATGGCAAGCACTACACCCTCAACCTGCACCTCGGCATGAACAGCGTGAAGTTCGACGCCACGGTGGAAGAATGGCCCGAAGAGGCCGACGTGGAGATACACGTTCCGTCGACCAGCCGGCCCACGCTCTTCACCATCACGGCCGAAGACATCCTCAACAATCGTGGCAACGAGGACAACCCGCGTGCATGGGTCATCTGCGAAGACGGACACCTGCACCTGTGCCAGAACGGCTGCGAGGTGGCCTCCGACTCTGACCCCGACGCACCCAAATACCTTATGTGGGACGGAACCGGCACCTGGGAGGACAGCGACAAGCACAACCTGCTCACACAAGACGACGCACCTGACCTGGACAACCCCCTTAGCTGCCACAAGCGGAAGACGGCAGTGGTCTGCTATGTGGGCCGGACGGGACTGGTGGAGACAAGCCCCTCTGCCAACGGCTCGTCGGTATATCATGGACTCGCCATCATGCTGGAAGACGCAAATGGAGGTCCCGGTAGCCAATGGTTTACACAGAATGGCGGCGAGTGCGTTACGTCATACGCCATCGGTTTGGGCGAAAGCATCGCCTCCTCCTCTGCATACCTGCTCACCGGCATAGACAACACCAACAAGTTGATAGCCGAAGGACAGGGCGCTGACCCGCATAGCCACGACGCAGCAGAGCAGATAACACTTGTGTACGACGCGGACGTTTGGTGTCCTTCTTCTGACCAATGGTGCCACACCCCCCCACCGGGTGCAAGCCAGTGGTTCCTTCCCACCATCGGACAGTGGAACATGATTGTGCGCGGACTGGCTGCCACGAGGACAGACCTGAAGTTCGGCCAGAAATTGGTTGAGGGCGACGCCGAGCCTTTATATTCAAATGAAGAGTTCAGTGCCGCAAACCTGAACAAATATATCGAGAAAGCCGCGGGAGGATTCCCATTAGGATCGACATACAGCGAAGATGAAAAACCATCCTCAAACGCATACTGGTCGAGTACCGAGTTTGACGAGATGGGTTCAGACAACCACTGGGCCTGGAGCTACAATTTCCAATATGGCTTTGCGCAGGCTTGGGACAAAGTGGAAAAACTTTTTGTCCGTCCGGTCTTAGCGTTCTGATAATTGAAGACTTCGTGAATTGAAGATTGAAGATTTTGTGAACAGAGGATTGCAAAATCTTCAATCTTCAATCTTCAATTTACGAAGTTTTCATTCTTCATTCTTCATTCTTCATTTGCTACTGATGCAATAAATTTTTGGGCAATGGTAACATCGACCCTCTATAGCTGTGCCTATGCAATGTATGCAGCATTTGCAGCCTATGGTTTGCAAATATTAAATACAAGTAGAAGGAACGCCAAAATTTATTATCACGCCAAAAACACGCCATTTTTTGGCATAAAAGAAATCCAAACCACTTATAAGCAGCGGTTTGGATTTTCTTTCTGTCGGGATTACTGGACTCGAACCAGCGACCTCACGCCCCCCAGACGCGTGCGCTACCAACTGCGCTAAATCCCGATCCTCGCTCTCGGCCGGTCTGTGTCCTGCGCATGCAGAACGCTGCCATTTCCGAAATGCGGGTGCAAAGGTACGGCGTTTTTTTGAAACCGCCAAATATTTTTGAAAAAAAATTAGCTCAATCTTATTGCCTGCTGTGGCTCGCTGGCGCGAGCCGAGCGCGCAATAAGACTGAGCTGGACTAATGCTTTGGCTCAGGTGTCAGCAGAACTGATGCCAATGACGGCCGCTATCAGAGCTTGATGACCAGATAGCGGCTGAGGCTCCAGAATGCCTGCTGGTCAACGATGCGCAGCACGCTGGTGTCGGCACCCTTGTCAACGTTGATGGTGTAGGAGTCTTTCGGGTGCTGGGTCATCAGCTCGATGCTCTTGCTGGGCACGTTGAACTCCTTGGCGGTGCGGATGTCTATCTTGGTGAACGCCGCTGTGTTCATCTCGTTCACGTTGAGGCTCTTCTTCTTCAGCAGGCTGCCACCCTTGAGCACGCCTTTGTCTTTCAGCTCGCTGCCGGTGCCGATGACGTAGTAGGCCTCGTGTATGGTGAGGTCTGCTTTTTTCAGGCTCTGCTCCTGCTCGGCTATCTGCTCGCTCTGCTGCTGGGCAAGGTTGGCCATGCGGTTCAGCTCGCTCTTGAACTGGTGTATGTCAAAGTCTTGCTGGCTCACTATGCGCTGCAGGTCCATAATCTGTGTGTTGCGGTTCTCAAGCTGCTCGCTGAGGTAGGCCACCGTCTGCTTCAGCTTGGCATTGCTGCTGTTCATGGCGTTTAACTTCTGCTGCAGCTCGTCGATGCGTGTTTTCTGGCTGGCCATCATCTCGGCCATGTTGTTCACACGCTGGCGTATGGCGTCCTTGCTGCCACGGTCGGTGCCGTTGTTGTCGCCGATGAGCACGTCTTGCGAGATGGCGAGGCTGTCCATCAGGTTGGTCACCATATCGATGCACTCCTGATAGGTGTCTATCTCCTGTTGCTGCTGCTCCACCTGCATGGTGAGCGAGTCAACCAGCGTCTGTGTGGCACTGCCCTCTTTGCCGCCACCGCATGAACCCAAAGCCACCGTAGCGGCCACGGCGGCGAGGAAAGATTTGATAGTGATGTTTTTCATTTTTGTGTGAAAGAGTTTATTGTTTTTGTTTGTCCAACTGCCTGCAAAAGTACGAAATATTTTCATTCCGACAAATGTTTGCATGAAAATCTATCCGAAAAATTGCGATTTATGGATATTTGTTCGTATCTTTGCCGCCGCTTGGACATGTTCATGTAATCCGGGCATGGAAGATACTTACCAATAACATAACAAGGAAATAATTATGAAACACCGACTACTACTTTCTGCGGTCCTGCTGTCGGTCTTGGCACCTTCTGCCCGGGCGCAGCGTGTTGTCGACAAGCTTCAGCGTGGCATCGTGGCCGTGCCTGTGAGCGGCGGCAACCTGGTCAGCTGGCGCATCCTGGGCGAGGAGTACTATGACACGCAGTACAACCTGTATCGTAACGGAACGAAGCTGAACAGCACGCCCCTGAGCGTGTCGAACTACAAGGACACGGGTGGCGGCAGCAGCGCCGTCTATCAGGTGGAGCCCGTGGTGCGGGGCGTAGCGCAGCAGAAGAGCGAGAGCGTCAAGGCCTGGGCCAACAGCTATCTCGACGTGCCGGTGGCGGCCGTCATAGACCGCGCAGGCAACAATCTGACCTCGGGCTATTCGCTCAACGACGTCAGCGTTGGCGACATGGACGGCGACGGACAGATGGAGCTGGTCGTCAAGCGGCGCAACGACTATGGCAGCGACACACAGTACGGTGTCTATAACAGTGCCAACAAGACGGCTTTCCACCGATATGAGTGCTACAAGCTCGATGGCACGCTGCTGTGGTATATCGACCTCGGACCGAACATGCTGTCGGGTCCCGACGAGCAGTGGGACCTTATCGTCAACGACTGGGACGAGGACGGACGCTGTGAGGCACTGATGCGCGCAGCCGACAACATGATCATTCATACCGCCGCGGGCAAGACCATCAACATCGGCAACATGAACTATTATGCACCGCGCAGCGAGTACACCCATCATGGAACCGAATATCTGCTCTACATGAACGGTGCCACCGGCGAGCCCTACGGCTGGGACGGCGCGAGCGAGGGCTTCACGCCCATGCCTTTCCCTCTGCCGCGCTTCGAGGCTGGCGAGGCTGCCAATGTGAACAATGCCACCGACGCCGAGTATGCCAAGGTATGGGGCGAGGCTGACACGGGTCACCGCTCGCTGAAGATATACATGGGCGCGCCGTATCTGGACGGTCGCCACGCCAGTATCTTCCTGGGCCGCGGCTGCTACACGCGCCACAAGATGTGTGCGCTGGACGTCAACCCCGACACACACGAGCTGACGCAGCGCTGGCGCTGGAACTGCTACGACGGCACGTCGCCTTGGTTTGGCAACGGCTTCCACAATTTCGCCATTGCCGACGTTGACATGGACGGACGTGACGAGATAGTCTTCGGGTCGATGGTCATAGACGACACCGGCTGCGGACTGAGCACCGACGGCCTGGGTCACGGCGATGCCCAGCATTGCGCCGACCTGGACCCCTACCGTTGGGGACTGGAGCAGTTCACCTGCCAGGAAGGGGCGCAGGGCATGTCATACCGTAATGCTACTACGGCCGAGATGTACTACCGCAAGAGCGACGGCGGCGACGACGGCCGCGCCCTGGCCGGCAACTTCTTCAACGAGTACCCGGGTGGACAGGGACGCTCTGTCAGCAGCGGCATACTGGGACTGTCGTCCGACCGCATGTTGCCCCTCTCGGCCGGAGGGTCTAACGATGCGCTCTACTGGAGCCACCTGAACTGCCGTATCTACTGGGATGGCGACCTGCTCGACGAGGTGCTCGACTCGCCAGGAACCGAGCGCGAGGCGGCCGTCTATAAGCCCGGCGGCGGCCGACTGTTCACCAGCAGCGGCTGCGCTATGGACAACTCGTCAAAGAACAACCCCGCCTTCATGGGCGACATCTTGGGCGACTGGCGCGAGGAAATCGTCGTGCGCACCAGCAACAACAGCAGCCTGCGTATCTACACCACCACCACTCCCACCACATACGGCATCTACACCTTGTGGCACGACCATGTGTATCGCAACGGCATGGTGTGGCAGCCCGTGGGCTACAATCAGCCGCCGCACCTGAGCTTCTTCCTTGGTGAGCTCGAGGGCATCACCGTGGCACCGCCGCCACTCATCCTGACCGGCCGCACCGAGGTGAAGAGCGGCGAAACCATCGATGCCGCCATGAACGGACAGCACCTGCTGTTTGCCGACTATGGCGATGCCACCGTCAGCGTGGCCGACGGCGCTGCACCACACATCTTCACCGACAACGCGCCGCAATGGGTGAAGGGCAACGACCGTAACGGCAGCAGCAAGTGGAACTTCCACATCGACTACGAGCCCTACACTCACACGCTGACAGGTGGCGCCTTCACAGGCGACATGAGGCTGGTGAAGCAGGGCGAGGGCAAGCTCGTGCTGCCCGACGTGGTGCAGACATACACCGGCGAGACCAACGTGTGGAACGGCACACTCGAGTTCAGCGGCACGCTGCAGAGCTCGCCCCTGTGGCTGAACCGCCACACCACGCTGCTGACCGACGGCGGCAGGTTCATGGGCGGACTGAAGGCCGACTACAACGCAACGATATACGTCGGCAAAGACAAGAAGAGCACGCTCGAGACCACCACGCTGCAACTGGGCTTCGGCGCGCGCCTCGTGCTCGACCTCTATGGCGACCATAGCGCCGACCTTATCAAGGCCGAAAGGATAACGATAGAGCAGAAGACATGGCAGTATGGTCCGAAATACTCGGTCCCAGTGCTGCAGTTCCAGACCAGCGGCGAGGTGGCCGACGGCGAGTATCTCATTGCCGAGGCTGCCGCTGTCAGCGGCAATGCAGACAACGTCACGATCGACGACATCGTGCTGGAGGGCATCAACGGCAAGCGCCACTACCTGAAGTATGCCGACGGCAAGCTCTGTCTGGTGGTGGAGTCGTTCCGCCAGGGCGACACCATCACATGGAACGGCACACAGGGCGACAACACCTGGGACTATGGAGCAACAGAGAATTTCCTCCTTGCTGATGGCACAGCCACATACAATGGCGAGGGCGACAACGTGGTGTTCAACGACCAGGCCGCCTTCACCGTGGTGAAGATAAAGGGGGCCGTGCGCCCGGCCAGCGTCTTGTTTGATAACACGAAGAACTACATTCTGCAGGGCGACAGTATCGTTGGCAGCCCCACGCTGACCAAGAACGGCAGCGGAAACCTGACCGTTCAGAACCTGAACAAGACGGGCAATGTGGTCATCAACGGCGGCAAGGTCACGGCCTCGCTGCTGGCCAACAACAGTGGTCAGAGCGTCGGCTCGCTCGGCACCGTGGCAAGCGACATCACCATCAACAGCGGTGGTGTGTTCAGCGTCAACGGCACCGCCATCACCGACCAGCAGCTGCGCGTGCATGGCTCGACATTCATCGACCTGCCCACGGGCAGCAGTCTGACCCTGAACAAAGCCACCCTGGGCGACGGCACGCTGACCAAGCAGGGGGCCGGCTCGCTGACCCTGGGGGCCGCCACACAGGGCTATGACACGCTGGTCGTAGCCGCCGGCACTGTCAACGCCCGCGAGAACGGCAGCGCCGTGGTGCAGCTGCCGCAGACGGTCGTGCTGCAGGGCGGAACGCTCTTCGACCCCGCCTCGGAGAACTCATACAGCACGAACAATGCCAACTTCGTCGTGCCCGAGGGAAAGACCGGAACCTTCTTTGGCGACCCGCGCTGCGAATATCACGGACGGCTGACAGGCAGCGGCACCTTCATCGTCTATGGCACATGGGTGCGCTGCTACTATAAGGGCGACTGGAGCCAGTTTGAGGGCACCATCACACCTCGCGTGCAGGACCGCTCCACCAAGGGTGGCTACGACCCGTCGTTCGACTTCGACAACGCCAACGGACTGCCCAACGCCACGCTCAACCTGGAGGATGGCTTCACCTTCACCAGCCACTCGGCCATGGAGATAGGCGCTGTGACAGGCACCGGCACCCTGGGTGGTACCAATGCCTATACGCTGGGCACCAACAACAAGGACTTCCGCGTGACGTTCAACTGCACCGCACCCATCATCAAGAAAGGCACGGGCAACATGACCATCGGCACGGCCGGCAAGATAAAGAACGCCGTGACCGTCAACGAGGGCGAGCTGCGCTTCAGCCACAGCAGCATGACCACCCTGGAGCATGGCACATACGCCACCGTGGTCAACAATGGCGGAACCGTGCGTGGCACCGGACTGCTCAACTCGCTGACAGCCTACAACGGTTCGGATGTCTATCCCATGGTTCCTTCGTCGGGTACGCCGGCCAAGCTCAAGGTCAACAACATCGTGCGCTTCAACGCCGGGGCCAACCTACACCTCACCGTGCGGAGCAACGCCTCCTGCTCGCAGCTGCTGGCCAGCATGTTCACCATGAACGGCAATGTCGTGGTAGAGCTGCTGGACAGCTATCAGCCTGCCGCCGGCGACAGCCTGCAGCTGTGGACCATCAGCAACACCGTGGCCGGCACCCCCGTGCTGCAGTTGCCTGAGTTGCCGGCCGGACTCTACTGGGACACCACGTCGCTCATCGATGCCGCGGGTAAGCCGATGAAGAACGGTGTGCTGCTGGTGACCGACGACGAGCCGATGGGCATCGCCGCTGCCAGCGCCTCTGTGGAGCGCACCTACAGCGTCTATAGCCTGGCCGGCACATACCTGTGCACCGTCAGCGCCACGGAGGCTACGCTACGGCAGGCCCTGGGCCGCAGACTGAACGGTCGCCGAGGCACAGAAGCCGTCATCGTGCGCTCGGACGGCAACAGCCGCAAGCTCATGCTGAAGTGACACCCACGAAGACAATAGAAAGAGGATGCACCAGCAACGGCGCATCCTCTTAATGTTTCAACCCGTAAACTTCTTTACATCTCCTGATTTCCTTCTTCCTGCCTTAACATTCTAACCTGTCAACTTCCTTACCTATCACCCATATAACTTTGATAGCCATATAATCTTATAACTTCATAATCATATAACCTTAAACAGATGGTAGATGTAATCATAAAGAACCAGGGCCGCCATGTGAGTGTGGCCGACGGCAGTACGCTTGAGGAAATATACCGCCAGTGTGAGCTCAGAATGCAATATGGCCCCATCAGCGCCCGTGTCAACAACAAGGTTGAGGGACTGCACTACAGGGTGTTCAGCCCGCGGCAGATAGAATACCTTGACCTGCACAGCTCGAGCGGTTCGCGCGCCTACACTCGCTCGCTGTTCATGGTGCTGTGCAAGGCCGTCAGCGACCTCTATCCCACGGGGCATGTGGTGATAGACATTCCTGTGAGTAATGGCTACTACTGCGACCTGCATATCGGACAGCCGGTAACCGACGACGTGGCTGCTGCCCTGCGCCGCCGAATGGCCGAGCTGGTGGCCGCCAACCTGCCAATACACCGCATGCGCGTGCCGACGGAGAGTGCCATCGAACAGTTTGCCAGCGAGGGACGGGTGTCGAAGGTGAAGCTGCTGCGCAGCTACAATCATCTGTACACCACCATCTATACCCTTGACGGCTTCCGCGACTACTACTATGGAGCCATGCTTCCGCGCACGGGGCTGCTTCACCTCTATGGCCTGGAGAAATACTACGACGGACTGCTGCTGCGCATACCGTCGCAGGCAGACCCATCGCGTCTGGGCGAGCTGGTCATGCAGCCCAAGATGTTCGACATCTTCCGCGAACACCACCGCTGGCAGAACATACTCGGCATGAGCACCATAGGCGACCTGAATGAGGCCATCGACAGCGGCAAGTCGGCACTGCTCATCAACGTGTCTGAGGCCCTGCAGGAGAAAAAGATAGCCCAGATCGCCGACCGTATTGCCGCGCAGGTACGGCAGCCTGCCAGCGGACATCAGCCCGTGAGACTGGTGCTGCTGGCCGGCCCCAGCAGCTCAGGTAAGACCACCACATGCAAGCGACTGTCTGTTCAGTTGCTGACCAACAGCATCAAGCCGGTGCCAATATCGCTCGACGACTATTTCCTCGACCGCGACAAGACACCACGCGACGAGCATGGCGACTACGACTTCGAGTCTATCCATGCCCTCAACCTGCCACTGCTTAACGAGCAGATGCAGGCCCTGTTCCGCGGCGACGAGGTGGAGTTGCCGCGCTACGATTTTCCCACGGGGCGCAGCATGCGCAGCGGCCGCCGTCTGCGCTTGCACGACGACGAGGTGCTGGTGGTGGAAGGCATACACGCCCTGAACCCTGAGCTGACGAAGAGCATACCCGAGCAGCAGAAATTCCGCGTCTATGCCTCGGCTCTGACCACTCTGCTGCTCGACTCGCACAACTACATCCCGACCACCGACAACCGCCTGCTGCGCCGCATAGTGCGCGACCACAAGTATCGCGGCACCTCGGCGCAAGAGACCATACGTCGCTGGCCGTCGGTGCGTGCAGGCGAGAACCGCTGGATCTTCCCCTACCAGGAGATGGCCGACGCCATGTTCAACACTGCCATGCTCTTTGAGCTGGCCGTACTGAAGACTCAGGTGGAGCCGCTGCTTGAGCAGGTGCCAGAGAACAGCGTGGAGTATGCCGAGGCGTATCGCCTGCGCAAGCTCCTGTCGTATGTGCGCCCCACACCGGCCGACCAGTTGCCCCCCACGTCGCTGTTGCGCGAGTTTCTCGGTGGGTCAACGTTCAAGTACTAAGCTTCAGTAGGACACCGAACATTCGATGCCCATCTGTCTGACGCGCCCGGCAATGGCGTCAAGCCTGTCGGGCGCAGCTTTTGTCAGGCTTGTGGCCGGCGTCTCGCGGTCTATGGTGTAGATCATCACCTGCCGCGGCTTTATGCGCTGCAGGGCCTGCAGCCAGGGCACTACATAGTCGTCGCCCGTGTTGTCGCAGTCGAAGCCACGGTAGCTGCCGCAGAAGAAGATGGTCTGCACGATGACCTGCCCGCCGAACAGACACAGCGCCTCCACGGTACGCTCCACATCGTAGCGGCCCTGCGGCCTGTCCACATTATTTATATATATGGGCGACACGGTGTCCAGCTTCTGTATGTTGTTATCGACGCTCATCAGCGCCGCCCTAATCTCTGGCCGTCCGGCCTGTGTGCCATTGCTCAGCACCGACACTCGGGCCCGGGGACAATACAGGTCGCGCAGTCGCAGCGTGTCGGCAATGATGTCTGGGAACTGCGGGTGCAGCGTCGGTTCGCCGTTGCCGGCAAAGGTCAGCACGTCGGGCTGAGGGCCGTGCTGCCGCATGTCGTCTAAGCGGGCTTCGAGCGCTGAGGCCACCTCCTGTCGCGTAGGCAGCGGCAACCGTGGCCTGTGGTCGGCGTTGAAGCCGCACTCGCAGTAGATACAGTCGAAGGTACACACCTTGCCGTCGGCGGGCAGCAGGTTGATGCCGAGCGACACGCCTAAGCGACGGCTGTGTACGGGGCCGAAGATGGGCGAGGGATATATTACCATTGTCTCTTTTATTGTTTTTCAGACTTCTGTGACACTAACGGCTTTTTCACCGTTCTTGCATTGTTACGCGGGGTGTCTCACACAGCGGCAGCCGCAGGTGAGACACCTGCGTAACAGTAGTCGGCTTCTACTTGTGCGCTGCAAAGGTACATAAAGACAATCGCAATACAAAACAAAAAAGATGTGAAGTTTGTCCGTTTATAGATTATTTCGTAATTTTGGAGGAAATCGCAAACCTTTTGTAAATAAAGGCAGTTCGGAGGATTGAGAAAAATCTGGGTCCTTGTTTAGGCAAGCGGCAAAGCCGAGCGACGAACTGGCAACGTTTCTTACACCTAAAGGTATAAGCGAGCAAGCTCGTGGCTCATTTCCTCATTCTGCCATGATTTGCTTGTCAATGCGCTCGACCTTTGGCCGCTTCGCTCCGCGAAGAACTCCCGACTCTGAGTCACCAGCCTGTTTCAAAGGCTCTTTGTCGTGGGCAAGGGTACATGGAATATGCGAGATAACAAAACTTTTGAGGGATTTTTCGCCTTTTGTTCTTTTGTCTCATGTTTTTGTGCTACCTTTGCACACATATATTTATAATAGCACTACCCTATGGCAAAGATAACGGTTCAGAACACGGAAATAACAGTCTTGTCTTATAACGACAAAGACTACATATCACTTACAGATATGGCTAACGGCAAACAAAGTGAAAGCCGTGCTGCCGACATCATCAAGAACTGGATACGCACTCGCTATACCATAGAGTTTCTGGGAACTTGGGAGATGATACACAATCCCAATTTTAAAGTGGTCGAATTTGACCACTTTAGAATGCAGGCAGGTCTGCCAAGTTTCGTCATGAGCGTGAGTGAGTGGATTGAGAAGACAAATGCCATTGGCATCATTGTGAAGAAAGGTCGTTATGGCGGCACATACGCTTTCAAGGATATTGCTTTTGAGTTTGGAACCGCCATAAGTGTTACTTTCAAACTCTACTTGATTGACGAGTTCCAAAGGCTGAAAGAGGAAGAACAGAAGCAATTAGGATGGACTGCCAAAAGAGAACTCTCTAAGATTAACTATCGCATCCATACAGATGCTATCAAGAGCCATCTGATACCAGAAGAAGTGACTCCTGCACAAGCAAGCATCATCTATGCCGAAGAAGCCGATGTCTTAAACGTGGCTATGTTTGGAATGACAGCCAAACAGTGGCGGGAGGCTAATCCCGACCTAAAAGGCAATATCCGTGACTATGCCACCATCAACGAACTGATATGCCTGTCGAATATGGAGAATATCAATGCTGTACTTATCAACGAGGGGATTCCACAGAGCGCAAGGCTTGTAAAACTCAATCAGATTGCCATCCAGCAAATGCAGGTCTTGGATGGGAATAGTAATAGGAATCTTCTTAAGTAACCCTTTCTCAAATAGGAGATTCACAATTGCCTTTCATTACATTCACGATTTAGTTCTTGGACATTCTTTAAGTCTTCAAGATATTTCCTACATTCTTCTTCTGTAACAAAATAGTCCTTGGGATTACAATATTTATTGTTGCCCTCCCATAAAGCAAATTCTAAATCTTTTAAATATGCATCGTATCGATTGAAGAGGCTCATGCAGTAGAGTTAATTACAAAATGCAATTATCTAAATCAATATTTCACAAGTATAACTTACACTCCCACGAAGTCCAGCGCATTCCGCTTGATGACGAGCGGATAGCGCTCGGGATGCTGGAGGCTCTCGATTTCGAGGTCAACGTCAAGGTCGGGCCATTCGATGGCTTCAGGGCCGGACATCTGGACGTTCAAGACGCTGCGGATGGGCGCGTCCTGCATCCACGGGATGCGGTTGTACGACAGGAAATAGTCGTGGCCGAGCACCGAGAGCATGATGCCCTGCGCATTAATCATCAATACGCTTGCCGATGTGCTGGCGGAATTGTTCTTTGAAGCTGTCTGCATATTTCTCTACGATTTTCTTGATTTCATTCAACTTATGCTCGGGAAAGCCTGTATTCTTAGCAAGTTCTACCTGCGGCTCCAGCCAGTACTTGGCTTCCTTGCCATCGCAGAGCACGTGGATGTGCATCCTCTCCTCCTCATTGGAGAATATCTTGAACGTATATTCGCTCTCGCGTCGGATACTGGACTCATAATCACATGTTATTTGGGTGCAAATTTACAAAAAGTTTCTCAAATAATGGGTGTTTCAAAAGAAAATATTCAAAACAACGGGCTTTAATCCTAGATAAATCCTAGATAAGGACAAGAAAGAAGGGGGCAAATTATTAAAAGTTTAACTTTCGGTGGTAGCCCAATCGGGTTACGAATAAGAGGCCTAAGGCGTTCCGCAATCCGCCTCGATTTGCTTAGAGCCTCTTGGCGAAAGTTACTCAAATTGCGCTCATTTGCCTTTATTTATGGGCTTATCTGCGTTAATCTGCGAAAAATGCTTTTCTGTTTCAGCATTATTTCGTATTTTTGCACGCAGATAGTGCTTTTCTGCTTGTACAAAATGCATAAAACTACAACAGAGTGATGAACGTAAGTGTATGACTTTCGGAATAGACATATCAGAAGACGAGATAGGGTCGTGGGGGCACTAAATAAGACGGACGAAATGACAGTAAAGGAAGTGTTTGAGTTGCGTAAGCAGGGACGTATAGAGGAGGCATACGAGGCCATACGTCCGATGTATGCCGTCCATCAGGGCAAGTACACCACGCTGTGTATGTTCTGGACGGCCAGCGACATACTGAAGAAGCGTGTCGCTGAGAAACGACTCGACGAGGCAGGTAAAATCTTCAAGGCACTGCTGCGCATACTGCCCAATATCGCTGACGCGGACGGTAGGGCGCACAGCAGTATCTACCACGCAGCGGTGGCGCTCGCCCGCGAGAGCAAGGCGTTCTCCATGCTCGATTTCGTGGCTGGCATAGACGTGCATCAGCTGAGCATCGACGACTGGAAGCCGACACTCACCCCCGCAACGGCAACAGTGCCTTCGCACCCCATTCCGTCCGTGGCGCAGCAGATGCTCACCTGCGCATTCCATGAGCTGCAAGATGGCTTGAAGGCCGGTCGCGACGTTGACTCCGCACAGGTGGACAGGGCGCTGAAGGTGATGCCGCTGCTGCAGGAGGCCATGCGCCGCAACCCACGCGACAAACACAACCTGCGACACATGGCTGTGGTGTATCGTATTATGGGCGAGCGCGACAAGGCTGTCGGCATCTACCGCCAGCTGCTTGCACGCTACCGCGACAGCTATCTCTACGCCGAGCTGGCCGAGCTGACCGACGATGCCGGGCAGAAAGCGGCCCTCTATTGTCATGCCATCAGGAATCAGAGGCAGGAGAAATTTCGCTCAGGCTACCGCCTGGAGCTGGCACGTCTGCTTTTGGACCGCGACCAAAGCAAGGCGGCCCACGAGCTGCAACGATGCATAGCAACACGTCAGGCCGCCGGTTTCGGCGCTACACGCGAGATACAGCAGATGCTCGGCAGACTGCAGGGTGTCAGCCCATCGACAGATGCCGAACAGCAGGCGTTCTACCAGGGAATGATAAAGAAATTCGGACAATTGATAGCTGAGAATTGATAGTTGAGAGTTGAGAAGAGAGAATAACCTATATTTATTGTAAATAAAAAAAACTATCAGCATGAATATCGGAGACAAAGCGCCCGAAATCTTGGGCAAGGACGAACAGGGGCGTGACATCCGCCTGAGTGATTATCGTGGGCGGAAGTTGCTGCTCTATTTCTATCCCAAGGACAACACCAGCGGTTGCACCAGCGAGGCTTGCAGCCTGCGCGACCACTACGATGCACTGCGGGCGCAGGGCTACGAGGTGGTGGGCGTGAGCAGAGACACAGCTGCATCGCACCGGCAGTTCAAAGACAAACACCAGCTACCCTTCCCCCTCATAGCCGATGTGGATAAGTCGCTTATGATGGCAATGGGAGCCTGGGGCGAGAAGTCGATGTATGGGAAGACAGTGACAGGCCCCATACGCACCACCTTCGTCATCAACGAGCAGGGCATTGTGGAGCAGATAATGCAGGGCAGACAGATTAAGACCAAGGAACACGCCCTGCAGATACTGTCTATGTAGGCTGTTGCGGCTCCCACCAGTGTCTGTGCATGTCCACCAGACCGCTGGCCGTAAACGTCACACCCTCTGCTTCTAACAGGGTGCGCTGCAGGCTCCAGCCCGGAGCTGTGCGGCCAGCCTTGTTGACTACCCTATGGCAGGGCCGTGCGTCAGCGCCAGGTGTGTAGCGCAGCGTCCGACCCACCATGCGCGCGTGGCTGGGCCAACCTGCCCAGGCGGCAATGGTGCCGTAGGTCGTCACCCGCCCGCGCGGTATCTGGCCGACGATGTCCAGCACGTCGTTGAGAAATCTGCGTGCCTGCTCAGGTGTCATCTTGTCGGGATAGTCTTTCATTGCCGTCGAACGATTGTGGCTGTATCAGCCTATGCGACATCTGCCAACATTCATCCATGTCTGCCGCTCTTCGTCAGACATCTTCTCGATGGCATAGCGCAACGTTGTACGTGGCATCTCAGCAGCGTGACGGCGCAGGAAGTCGCGCAGCGTGTCCATGCCACATCGCTTGCCCATCTCGCGCAGCATCCACCCCACAGCCTTGTGCATCAGGTCGTGCGGATGGTGCAGATGTCGTTCGGCATAACGCAGACACCACGAAGGGTCGCCCTGTTGCGATGTGGCCAATGTGCAGACCATGCTGATGCGCTGCTTCCACAGGCTTCCCGCGCTGTTGCCGTCAGAGGCGGTACTGGCCAGATTGTCGAGAACCGACGTTTTATACTCGCGATGAAGGCCAGCCTTACCGTCGGGGAGCATCGACGGCAGTGTCAGCCATGCCCCCAGTATCTTCGGTGCCGACAGGTCCACCAGGTCCCAGTTGTTCGCCCTGTCTGCATGTCGCAGGTACATCGCCAGTATCCCGTCGCGCCCCTGCATCGCCCTTTCGTCAAGCCGCAGCCGCTTCGTGGCCAAACGTTCAAACCTGTCCACCAGTATCAGCAGTGCACAGAGCCGCACCTCATGCCATTTCGACATCATCAGCAGCCGCACCTCCTCCGGCGACACCTCCTTTGCAACGGCTCTGACCACCTCTCGCGTCTGTGGCACCTTCAGGCCCAGAAATTCATCGCCCTCGCCATATTGCCCCTGTCCTGTCTTGAAAAAACGCATGAGCACCTGCCGCTGCTCAGCATTGCGCAGCGTCTCCATATACTCGATAATATCCTTTGCCGTCGTCATGCTCGTAGTCGTGTTTTTTTGTGATTATGTCGTCGCCAATCGCTTGTTTCGCCATACATCCTTATTCCTGAGAAATTTAGCGGCTGCCTGTTACCGCCGCTTTTCATTTGTGTCCCTGCTATTCTGCCGCAAATATACAACATTGTCGTGACATTCGTGCCCTTTTGCCGGAATATTTCAACAGCATGGCCTTGTATAATGTCGGCGTAGCTATGCCGTTCGGTTGCATATAGTGTTATAATTACTCAGCTATCGTCAATCGTGCAATTCGTTTTAATTCGTTGTTGAAAGGAAAAGGGTGGGTAATTGCTCCACTCGGCTACTGACGAAAAGCTTTTGCCTGTAGCCGAAACCTGTTAGCAGTTACCTACAGTGACAAGCTTCGAAGATGACTGAGTAGCATACTGGCACTCAAAGGGAACAGGAACGCCCGTTGTATAAAGTACCTTCATCCTCTTGTCTATATCTTCCTGCGTAGTCATGCCAATCTTCACAAGACCGGGCATTACAGGATTGGTTAAAAGATAAACTATTCCGTATTCCATAAACTATGATTTTTTGCTCATTCTTCATAAGCGTATTTGAAAGACCGGTTGAACTCTCCACGCAAAGTTATCTTCAGTTCTTTGATACCAGCCATTTCACATGCCTTGAAGTAAGCACATGCAAACTCGCCAAAATCAGCGGCATCCAACTTGCCACGCATGTGGGTCAGCCAATCTTCATCCGTCAATTCCTCTTTTTCAATGACGTAAAATGATTTGTTGTTTCCATATTTATCCTTCACCCATACCAGGTTCCCGTGCTTATCGACGCGCCACATTGTTAATGTCTGTCGATAGTCTTTTGATGGGTCTAATATATAATCTTTCAACTCATCAGTCAGTTCTTTCTCTTTTTCCATAATCGTAATTGTTTGAATTTATTATTTTGCTCCCTTTTTTCTATTACATTCCTTGCAAAGCATTTGGCAGTTCTCGGCAGTCGTTACGCCGCCCTCTGCCCACGGTGTAATGTGGTCGCCCTCCATTTCCTCCAACTCGAAGTGCTTGCCGCAATGGGCGCAGATGCCTTGTTGCCGTTCGTAGGCTTCACGCTTCTGCTTCTTGTCAAAAGTACGGAAACTGAGGTCTCGTAGGTCACCACTCAGCACATAACTATAGATGCCCGACTTCTTCATTATTTCGTCATCCTCCATCAAGTCATGTATGCGCTGTTCCAATTGTGCGGTATCGTATATCTTTTCGTGGTAATTGTCGTATAGCAATCCCCAATCCAAACCCTTCATTTCCTTGCGATACTTGATGAACGTGGAGCGTACCCACGTCACAACAGACGAGAAGTAAGCCCAAAGTTGATTGGCGTTAG
>JAILBT010000022.1 GCA_024680755.1 Prevotella sp.
CCTGCGCTTTTTTTATTTCTTGACTTTATAAAATCATTCAAAAATTTCATCAATGTCGATGGCTGTCGAATCGTTGACAGAGTTGACATCAAGGCTGTCGGCTGCTGTGGCTGCACAGGGGTCGAAGTCAGCCGGAACGTCGAACGACATCTTCTCGTCGTATGGCAGTCGTTCGTCGGCATAGACTCTCTTCATGTAGTAAGCCCACACGGGCAGAGCCATTGAGGCGCCCTGTCCCCACTGCATACTGTCAAAATGTATGTCGCGGTCTTCGCCGCCCACCCAGCAGCCGCTGACCAGGTGTGGTGTGATGCCCATGAACCATGCGTCGCTGTTGCCGTTGGTGGTGCCCGTCTTGGCCGCTATCTCGCCCTGCAGGTTGTGACGGAAGCGCAGCCGGCTGCCTGTACCGCCGTCAACCACGGAACGCAACATACTGAGCATGCGGTAGGCGCTCTGTTCGCTTATCACCTCGTTCATTCGCGGCTGGAACTGTGCCAGCACGTTGCCGTCCAGGTCCTCAATCTTCGTGACATAGAGCGGTGCCACGCGTATGCCGCGATTGGCAAAGGTCGTATAGGCGCTGACCATCTCCTGTACGGTCAGGTCGCAGGGGCCGAGACAGAGCGCCATCGACGGCACGATGTCTGGGTTGTTAAGTCCGAAGTCGCGCAGTATGCGGACAAAGGCCGAGGGATTGAGATGACTCATCAGCCAGGCCGAGATCCAGTTGTTCGACTGCTGCAGTCCCCATCTCAGCGTCACCATCTCGCCATAGCGCGAGCGGCTGCCGTTGCGTGGTGTCCACGGGCGTCCGGCCACGATGTATGTCTGCTGCACGTTGGGGGCCTCGTCGCAGGGCGTATAGCCGTTCTCCATAGCCAGCGAATATAGGAAGGGCTTGATGGTTGACCCGACCTGGCGCCGTCCTTCAGTGGCCATGTCGTAGTTGAAATGCTTGAAGTCCAGTCCGCCCACGTATGCACGCACTTCCCCACTCTGCGGTTCCATGCTGACGAAGCCACAGCGCAGGAACGACTTCATGTAGCGTATGGAGTCCATTGGGGTCATGACGGTATCAACAAGTCCGTGGTAGGTGAACACCTGCATGTCGGTCCTGCGGTTGAAGGCCTGTTGTATCTCTTCCTTCGAGTAGCCAGCTGCCGTCATGGTGCGCCAGCGGTCGCTCTGCCTCATGGAACGGTCCAGAATACCACGCACCTGTTCGGCTGTGAGGTTACCGCTGAACGGTGCCGTTGACTTGCGCTGGTTTTCTTTTCGGAAGGCAGGTTGCAGATAGCCTGCCACATGCTCCATGCAGGCCTGTTCGGCATACTGCTGCATTCGGCTGTCGATGGTGGTGTAAACCTTCAGGCCGTCGGTGTAAAGGTTGTATGGAGTGCCGTCGCGCTTGGTGTTCTTGTTGCACCAGCCGTAGAGAGGATCTTCTATCCACGCCAGCGAGTCAAGATGAAACTTGACGTAGTTCCACTTGGGATAATTACTCCTGACAGGCTGTTTGGCCATCATGTAGCGGCGCAGGAAGTCACGGAAGTAGTTTGCCGTACCGTCCTTGTGGTCGCTGGGGTGAAAGTGTAGCTTCAGCGGCCGATGTGAGAGCGTGTCATATTCCGCCTGACTTAAATAGCCCTCGCGCAACATTTGGTGCAACACCACGTTGCGCCGTTCGCGGCTGCGCTCGTTGTAGCGAACGGGATTGAACAGCGCCGGATTCTTGCACAGACCCACCAGCGTGGCGGCCTCGCATGTGTCGAGCTCCTGCGGCAGCTTTGAGAAATAGGTGGCCGCCGCAGTCTTGATGCCAACGGCGTTGTGTAGGAAGTCGAAATAGTTGAGATACAGTGCCACTATCTCGTCCTTTGTATAGTAGCGTTCCAGCTGAACGGCAATGACCCATTCGATCGGCTTTTGAAACAGTCGTTCCATGCTGCTGTGAGCCCGCGGCGAATAGAGCTGTTTGGCCAGCTGTTGGGTGATGGTGCTGCCACCGCCGGCACTCTTCTGCCTGAGCAGTCCGCGCTTCACCACGGCTCGCGCCACGGCTATGAAGTCTATGCCCGAATGGTCGTAGAAGCGCGCGTCTTCAGTGGCCACAAGTGCCTTGACAAGGTGTGGGGGCAGCTGTGAGTAGTCAACGAGTATGCGGTTTTCGCGGTTGTAATTCCATGTTCCCATCACCTTGCCATCGGCAGAGAGCACCTGCGTGGCGTAACGGTTGATGGGGTTCTGCAGATCCTCGATGGGTGGCAGCTGACCTATCCAGCCCTTGCTGATAGCATAGAAGCCGCTGCCCACGGCCAGCAAGCCAAGGAGCATGATGGTCCAAAGGGTGATGACGAAGAACTTCCTCATTCTATACATTAATATTATATTGTACCCAGGTGCACCTGCTCCCACTTCAGTCTGTCTTCGGCCTGCGGCTTGCGTTCGTCGGTCCAGTGTCCAATGCCGAGCACGCACAGACAGCTGAGCTCCTCGGGTATGTTGAGCAGTCCGCGCAGTACGGTGTCGGCGCTGGTGCCGTCAGACAGTCCACGACCGCGCATCTGTGCCCAGCAGGAACCCAGCCCGAGCTCTTCGGCCTGCAGCTGCATGGCAAATGCGGCGATGGAGCAGTCTTCCACCCAGCAGTCGTTTTGTGTGGGACAGCCGAGCACGACGACAGCCAGCGGCGCTTCTTTCAGAAACTGCGACCCGAGGTCTTTGGCATCGGCTATGCGTTCTATCACCTTGGGGTCATCGACCAGAATGAAGTGCCACGAGCGTTGTCCCTTTGATGTGGGCGACATGAGAGCGGCACGAAGTATCAGCTTCACGCTGTCGGCATCGATTTCCTGTCCATCGAATTTGCGGTGGCTGCGGCGCTGCTGAATCAAATCTTGAAAATGTGTCATGATATGTCTGAAATTAAAGTAGATATTGTCAGATAATGACGGCGGTTCAACCGTCGAATGGTATTCTGTTTAGTATGGAGCGCCCAAGGGTAAGCTCGTCGGTATATTCCAGTTCGTTGCCCACGGATATGCCTCGTGCTATCACGCTTACCTTGACCCCTGTTTCGGCCAGCCTGCGGTTGATGTAAAAAGCCGTGGTGTCGCCTTCCATGGTGCTGCTCAAGGCCAGTATCACCTCTTGTATGGCCGTGCAATCGTCATTGGCTGTTGCCGTCAGCGTTTGCCTGACACGCTCCACAAGCGAGTCGATTTCAATCTGCGACGGTCCAACGCCATCCATGGGCGAAATCAGTCCGCCCAGCACATGGTAGAGGCCACTGTATTGCTGGGTATTCTCTATAGCCATGACATCCTGTATGTTCTCCACTACGCACACCAGCGACGCGTCGCGTCGCCCACTGGCGCATATCGGACACAGCTCTGTGTCGCTGATGTTATGGCAGAGGCGACAGTGCTTCACATCGTGGCGCAGATGGGTCAGTGCATCGGCAAGACGATCGGTGGCCGAAGGCTCCTGATGCAACAGGTGCAGGGCCAGCCTGAGAGCCGTTTTACGGCCTATGCCTGGCAGATTGGATATTTCTGTCACGGCGCGTTCAAGCAGAATGGATGTGTATTGCTGTTCCATGTTTTTTTGAGGGCCATTAGCCTGCTATGGAGCTGCAAAGTTAATGCTTTGCCGCGAAACAGCCAAACGGCTATACTTATTTTTAATACATTTTTTTTGCTCGTTACACACATTATTTATACCTTTGCAACCGCTATGTCGTTTCACATGCCCATAGACATACTCGATTTCATCTTCAAGGGGATGCTGATCGGAATGATTGCTTCGGCTCCGATGGGGCCCGTGGGCATATTGTGCGTGCAGCGTACCCTGAACAAGGGACGCTGGTTTGGTTTTGTCACGGGCATTGGCGCCGCCGTGAGCGACATCATCTACGCCGCCATCTCGGGTTTAGGCATGTCGTTCGTGATGGACTTTGTCAACGATGCTCACAACAGGTTCTACCTGCAGATAGTCGGCTCGCTGATGTTGCTGGGCTTCGGTCTCTACACATGGCGCAGCGACCCCACGCGCAACATTCGTATGTCGGGCAAGCAGAAGGGAACGCTCTGGCACAATGGATTCACGGCCTTTCTTGTCACGCTGAGCAATCCGCTCATCATCTTTCTCTTCCTGGCTCTCTACGCACAGTTTGCCTTCGTGGTGCCAGATCATCCCATTGAGATGGTGGCAGGATTCCTGAGTATAGTGGCAGGAGCGCTGCTGTGGTGGTTCGGGCTGACATGGCTCGTTGACAAGGTGCGGGGCATCTTCAACCAAGACGGCATAAAAATCATCAACCAGATAATAGGATTCATAGTGGTGCTATGTAGCGTCATCATGCTCATAGGCACTCTGACAAATCTCTACAGAATCTAAAGAGAAAGGTTAAAGTGTGGAGTATTATCGATGATAGTTGAATCTTAAATCATAAAACAGAAAAAGTGTTTATAGCAGATAAACTGAGAAAGACGAATATTGCCGAATATATATTATATATGTGGCAAATGGAGGACATCATACGTGCCTTCGGTTGTTCGTTACCCCGGTTGATGGACGAATATGTCACGCGTTTCGACTTCACCGACGAACAAAAGGAAGAGGAGCTCGACTGGCTGGGAAACCTGCTGCGAATGATGAACAGCGAAGGATGCAGAGAGCACGGACACTTGCAGATCAACAAGACAACCCTGCAGATGCTGAGCGAGTTGCACCTGCAACTGACTGGTTCCCCAAAGTATCCTTTCTACAGTTCGCAGTACTATCGGGTGCTGCCTTTCATCGTTGAACTTCGCAACAAGAAAGGAGCGCCAAAGGATGAAAGCGAGGTGGAGACATGCTTAAACCTGCTCTACGGTACGCTGATGTTACGGCTTCAGCACAAGGAAGTTACGCCACAAACAGAGACAGCTGTCAATCAAGTGAGCAAGCTCATTGGCATGCTGGCCGAATACTACAAGAAGGACAAGGAATGTCCGCTGGAATTTTGAACCAAATGGTAATGAGGAAACATCTTTTAGACCTGACCATCAAAGCTACGCAACAATTAAGCCGCCAGCATTTCTTGCTGCGGCTGACCAGCCCTACCCCACTGCCCGACATGTTGCCCGGCCAGTTTGTTGAGTTGCGTATAGACAACACTCCAGGGGTGATGTTGCGCAGACCGATAAGCATACATAATATAGACCGCGAGAACAACGAGCTGTGGCTGCTCGTGGCAGCCGTCGGCAGCGGCACGCGCTGGCTGTGCTCGCTCGGCAGAGGCGACACCGTCAACTGTCTGTTGTCCTTAGGCAACGGCTTTTCGCTTGACAAGAGCGGAGAGCACCCGCTGCTCGTGGGTGGCGGTGTGGGTGTGGCACCACTCTACCTGCTTGGCAGCAAGCTGAAAGACAACGGTATAGAGCCAACATTCTTGCTCGGGGCACGCACGGCACAAGACCTCATACAGATTGACATGTTCAGGGGTCTGGGAACCGTACACCTGACAACTGAAGACGGCTCTGCGGGCGAACGCGGCTTCGTAACGCAACATTCGGCTCTGTCAGATGCTGCCTACTCATTCATATACACATGCGGGCCCAAGCCAATGATGGTAGCTGTGGCAAGATATGCACACTTGGCAGGTGTGCAGTGTGAGGCTTCGTTGGAGAACATGATGGCCTGTGGCCTCGGCGCCTGTCTGTGTTGCGTGGAGAAAACACGGCATGGAAACCTATGCGTATGCAAGGACGGGCCGGTGTTCAACACCGAAAGCTTAATGTGGAATGATTAGTTAAGACAAATTACGTATATCACTGTGGCAAAGATAGATATTAATATAGGTGCTTTACACCTGAAGAACCCTGTAATGACTGCCAGCGGCACGTTTGGATATGGGCTGGAGTTTCAAGACCTTGTGCCATTGGAAGAGATTGGTGCCATCATCGTCAAGGGCACCACGCTCAACGCCCGCCAGGGCAACGACTATCCGCGCATGGCAGAGACACCACACGGTATGCTCAACTGCGTGGGGCTTCAAAACAAGGGGGCCCACTATTTTGCAGAGCAAATCTATCCCAAGCTTGCTGCCTTCGCTCCCCTACCCTCGCCCACCGTGGCCGACATGCAGCCCGAGTACGGCGGCGCACAGACGCAACATTCACCCTGCTGGATAGTGAATGTGAGCGGGTCGTCGCCCGAAGATTATGCGGAATGTGCCGCAGTGATCGAACAGCTGGACCACATACCTGCCATAGAGCTGAACATATCGTGTCCCAACGTGCGCGACGGAGGTATGGCTTTCGGCGTGAGCTGTCAGGGAGCTGCCTCTGTTGTAAGGGCCGTGCGCAAGGCCTATAGCAAGACGCTGATAGTGAAGCTGTCGCCCAATGTCACAGATATAAGCGAGATAGCACGTGCGGTGGAGGCAGAGGGGGCCGATGCCGTCAGCCTTATCAATACCCTGATGGGCATGAGCATTGACATTGAGCGGCGACAACCGCGACTGAGCATAAAGACCGGAGGACTGAGCGGCCCCTGCATCAAGCCCGTGGCACTGAGAATGGTGTGGCAGGTCGCACGAGCTGTCAAGTTGCCCGTCATCGGCATGGGAGGCATAATGACGGCCGCTGATGCCATCGAGTTCTTCATGGTGGGTGCTTCAGCAGTGGAGATAGGCACTGCCAATTTCATAGACCCAACGGTAACCATAAAAGTGCGTGATGGCATCAACAGGTGGTTAGATGAACATGGGATTGCAGATGTTCACGAAATCATAGGAACCATACAATAAAAGAGCTATTTCTGAGTTACTATTTTACAGGAACAAATATCTTATATTCTAAACAATTAAGAAACTAATATCTTATATTCTAATAAAATGAATAAATTCTCTACACTAATGGCATGTCTGCTAATGATGCCCCTGTCACTGTTGGCCCAAGCAGGCATGACGGATAGTCAAGTGATTGAATATGTCAAGGCTGAGGTGGCCAAAGGAACGTCGCACGATAATATAGCAACAGAGTTGCTGCAGAGAGGTGTTTCGCGCGAGCAGCTTCAGCGCCTCCAAAGGAAATACGGATCGCAACAGGCAAGCGGCAGCTCGATGGCTGCTGGCACACAAAGCAGGCTACGCCAGGCCAACGGCGAGCCGCGCCGAACAGACACTAAGGCCTTGGGGCGTAACCAGCGCCGACTCAGCACACCGTCTGGCGAACAGCCCTACGAGGTTGAAAAATCGGAAATGCGAAACGCCATCGGTTTCATGCTGAACGACTCAATTAAAGTAGCCAATGACGCTACTATGCAGTCAGAGAAGCCATCGAGAGTCATTTTTGGCCACAACCTGTTCAACAATCCCAATATGACCTTCGAGAGCTCGATGAACATTGCCACACCGCAGAACTATCTGCTCGGCCCGGGCGACATGGTAATCATCGACATATCTGGTGCTTCACAAAAGAGTATCACAGAGACGGTTTCGCCCGACGGAACCATCACCGTGCAGGACTACGGCGTTATTGCCGTGGGCGGCCTCTCTGTCAGCGCGGCAAAGAGCCGGATACGCAGTCTGCTGGGCGAACGCTATCAAAGCTCACGCATCGACCTGTCGCTTGGACAGACACGAACGATAACGGTCAGCGTGGTTGGCGAGGTGATGATGCCTGGTACATATACGCTGTCAGCTTTCGCAACGGTTTACAATGTGCTATACATGGCCGGAGGACCTAACAGCATCGGTACGCTGCGCAGCGTAAAAGTTTATCGCAAAGGCAAGCTCCTCAGCAACGTCGATATCTATGATTTCATCCTCAACGGCAAGCTCTCTGGCGATGTGAGGCTGCAGGACAACGACATCGTGACCGTGGGGCCGTATGAAACGCTTGTCAACATTACGGGTAAGGTGAAACGTCCGATGTTCTATGAGATGAAGAGCGGCGAAAGCCTTGGCACACTGATTAAGTATGCCGGGGGCTTCACTGGCGATGCCTATCAGAAAGCTGTGCGCGTCAACCGCAAGTCGGGCAGTGGCTACTCGGTGTTCAATATCAGTGAGTTTGACATGTCGTCGTTCAAGTTGATGGACGAAGACTCGGTGAGCGTTGATTCCACGTTGAACCGATACCACAACATGGTAGAGATTAGGGGGGCTGTGTTCCGTCCTGGCATGTATCAGATAGGAGGCGACATAACAACAGTGAAAGCACTTGTCGAGGCTGCAGCCGGACTGACAGAGAACGCTATATCTCAACACGCCGTCATGCACCGCATGAAGCCCAACCGCACACTGGAGGTGATGAGCATAGATGTGGTGGGCATAATCAACGGAACAACGCCCGACATACCTTTGCGCAATGAGGACGTGCTCTTCATAGCTTCCACCGAAGACCTTGAGGAACAAAAGACGGTGAGCATTATGGGCGAGGTGGTCTATCCCGGAGAGTATCGCTATGCCGACAACGAGACACTGGAGGACCTGGTGCTGCAAGCAGGCGGCCCAACGGAAGCCGCCTCACTGGTGAAGGTCGATGTGGCACGTCGTATTATCGACCCCAAGGGAACCGAGGCCAAGGACACAATAGCCGGCACATATACATTCCAGCTGAAAGACGGATTTATCATCAGCGGCGAGCAGGGATTTGTGCTCCAGCCTTTCGACCAGGTGTATGTGCGCAAGAACCCGACCTACATTCAGCAGCAGCTTGTCAAGGTGGAAGGCGAGGTGCAGTTTGAGGGGGTGTATGCCCTGTCGAAGAAAGGGCAGCGCCTGAGCGAGATAATCAAGCAGGCCGGCGGACTGACATCACTCGGCTACGCAAAGGGGGCTCGACTGCTCAGGGCCATGACTCCCGAGGAGCGCGAACAAAGCATAAGCATGCTGCGGGCAGCCATGCGCAACACCGGCAAAGACTCTATAGACCGCAGCAAGCTGGAGATCCTGCGTGAATATCCGGTCGGAATAGAGCTGGACAAGGCCCTGCTTCATCCCGGAACAGATGCCGACCCCGTTTTGCGTCATGGCGACCGCATAGTGGTGCCAGAATATAATAACACAGTAACCGTGAACGGCGAGGTGCTCTATCCTAACACCGTGTCGTTCCAGAAAGGAAAGAACGCCAAATACTATATTCAGCAAGCCGGAGGCTACAGTGCAACGGCAAAGAAGAACCGCACGTTCATCGTCTATTCCAACGGCATGGTGGCCAAGGCAAGCAAAAGCAACAAGCCTGAACCTGGCTGTCAGATAGTGGTTCCGACAAAGAACAACAACAAGAAGCTGACGCTGCCCGAGATATTGGCCATAACCAGCTCTACGGCTTCGCTGGCCACCATGATTGCCACCATTGCCAACCTATTGAAATAATCCCTATGGCAAGGAAAAAAAACTGGCGTCTGCTGCCGGGCCAGGAGCCCACCGAGCTTGACAGGCAGGTGATGTACTGGGAGAACAAAGGTAAGCTGGTGCCAAAGCGTGAACTGATAAAGACACCGGAACAGATAGAGGGCATACGCCGCAGCGGAGTGGTCAACACGGGTGTGCTGGATGCTGTGGCTGCGCAGATATGTGCAGGCATGTCAACTCTTGAGATAGACAAGATTTGCCGCGACTACTGTGTTGCACACAATGCCACACCTGCGTGCCTCGGCTACGAGGGCTTCCCTATGAGCGTCTGCACCAGCATCAACGAGGTCGTGTGCCACGGCATTCCGAAAGCCGAAGACGTTCTGCAGGAAGGCGACATTATCAACGTTGATTTCACCACCATACTTGATGGCTACTACGCCGATGCCTCACGTATGTTCATCATAGGCAAGACCACCCCCGAGAAAGAACAGCTGGTCAGGGTGGCACGCGAATGTCTTGAGATAGGGGCAGAGGCAGCAAAGCCCTGGGGCTTCGTGGGCGACATAGGACATGCCATAGAAAAACACTGCAAGCGCTATCACTACGGAGTGGTGAGAGACCTGTGCGGCCATGGCGTAGGACTGGACTTCCACGAGGATCCAGAAGTGTGTCACTATGGCAGACGCGGCACTGGCATGTTGCTTGTGCCGGGCATGGTGTTCACCATCGAGCCGATGATAAACATGGGTACATGGGAGGTCTTTATCGATGCCGACGACCCATACGGTTGGGAGGTCATATCGGCCGACGAGTTGCCTTCGGCTCAGTGGGAACACACGTTCCTGATGACAGAGCATGGAGTGGAGATACTGTCATATTAATAAAGTCTCATGCATCCCCTGCTGAAATGGACCCTCTACGGATGGCTGATGGCCTTGGTCATGGCTGCCGTCATACTCTTGTCGGGATATTTGCCATTTCGCTATAGCGCCCTGACAGGGGCAGCCTTGGCATATATCTTGCGTTGCATGATATTGAGGCAGCGCGAGGTGCTGGCTTTTCGCAAGATGACACGCCTCGTCATCGGACGTACGTCGCCGACAAGTGGCTGGAAGCTGCAGAACGACTGGCCAATGTGTCTGTGCCTGGCAATATCTGTCCTGGGACTTGGGCACCAGCCGGCCCACTCTGCCGCAGCTATTGTCTTCGCCGCAATACCGTTCTCGCGCATGGTCGCCAGCCAGCTGGTGCTGATGCTGCCATACCGCGGTCGTGCCGAAGCAGCACCGGCGCGCTATGACACCACAGAAGGCCTGCTTCTCTTTGCGGCCGGGATGATATGCTTCGCACCGCTGCTGTGGATTTCTGGAGGTGGACTGATGTGGCTGTCAAGACTGATATTTGTACCCTGTTTAGTGATGTATGGACTCTACATGCTGCTGGCACGCAGGCTGCGAGGCTTTACCTACGACAGCCTGATGGTTGTGGCAATGATGGTCGAAACGGCACTGATAACTACCATGGTTGTAACCGAACATTGATAATAGACATTGCGATGATTGACGACAACACTGACATGCACTATCTGCAGTTGCTCTCTCACTCATTTCCCACGATAGCGGCTGCCTCTACGGAGATAATTAACCTTGAAGCCATCATGCAGCTGCCTAAGGGCACGGAGCATTTCCTGGCTGACCTGCACGGCGAGAGCGAGGCATTCCGACATGTGCTGAAGAATGCATCGGGCAACATAAAACGTAAGGTGAACGAGCTGTTTGGTAATACCATACGCGAACAGGAGAAGAAGGAGCTGTGCACGCTGATATACTACCCCGAGGAGAAATTAGAATTGGTGAAGGCTTCAGAGGAGGACATGGCCGACTGGTATCACATCACGATACACCACCTTGTTGCGGTGTGTCGCGAGGTTTCGAGCAAGTATTCACGTTCAAAGGTACGAAAAGCCCTTCCCTCAGAGTTTGGATATATCATCGAGGAGCTGTTGCACGAGCGGCCCGACGACCAGAACAAGACAGCCTATGTCAACGTGATTGTTGACACCATAGTTTCCACCGGTCGTGCCGACGATTTTATCTGTGCTGTGTGCAACGTCATTCAGCGTCTGTCCATCGACTCGCTTCACATTCTCGGCGATATATACGACCGTGGACCTGGCGCACATGTCATTTTGGACACTCTGCGCCACTATCACTCATGGGACATACAGTGGGGCAACCACGACGTGCTGTGGATGGGGGCCTCGGCCGGCAACGATGCCTGCATCTGTTCGGTTCTGCGACTGTCGCTGCGCTATGCCAACCTGACGACGCTCGAGGAGGGCTATGGCATTAACTTGGTTCCACTGGCTACCTTTGCCATGGAACGCTATGCCGACGACCCATGCGACGGCTTTTGGCCCATACTGCTACGCGGGCAGGAAATGGACGAGAAGACACAACGACTCACGGCACAGATGCACAAGGCTGTAACGGTGCTTCAGTTTAAGCAAGAGGCAAAGCTGATAGCCCGTAATGCGTCGTGGCAGATGGAAGACCGTCTGTTCTTAGACAAGATTGATTACGAACGCAGCACATGCCGTATAGACGGCATCGACTTTGAGATGAGCTCGTGTTGCTTCCCAACGGTCAATCCCGCCGACCCATTTGCCCTTACCGCCGAGGAAGAGGAACTCATGGCACGTCTGCACCACTCGTTCGTCGTTTGCGAAAAACTGCGCAAGCACATCAAGTCGTTGCTCGCCCACGGCTGCATGTATGCCATATACAATCAGAACCTGCTGTTCCATGCGTCGTGTCCGTTAAACGCCGACGGGTCACTAAAGGCAGTGAGAATATATGGGCGTGAGTATAGCGGTCGGGCACTGATGGAAAAGACAGGTCAGCTGATACGTGCCGCGTTCCAGTCGGACACAGAACCAGAGTATCGCCGCTATGCGCTCGACTATTTTTACTACCTGTGGTGCGGCCCCGACTCGCCATTGTTCGACAAGTCGAAGATGGCAACGTTTGAGCGCTATTTCCTCAAAGACAAGGAGACATACAAAGAACGGAAAGGCAACTATTTCCTCTTGCGCGATTCGGCCGAGGTGTGCGCCCGCATACTGGATGCCTTCGGCGTGGGCGGTGCCAACCGACACATCATCAACGGCCATGTACCAGTCCATGCGTCGCGTGGCGAAAACCCTATCAAGGCTGGTGGACTGCTGATGGTGATAGACGGCGGCTTCTCAGAGGCTTATCACAACGAAACGGGTATAGCAGGATATACTCTCGTGTATCACAGCCGGGGCTTCCAGCTGGTGCAGCACGAGCCTTTCACCAGCGCCGAGGATGCAGTGAGGCGTGGTATAGACATCAAGTCAACGACACAAATCGTAGAAATGTCGGCCCAGCGTATGCTTGTGGCCGACACGGACAAAGGGGCCGAACTCCGCACACAGGTGGACGACTTGCGCCGCTTGCTGTATGCCTACCGTCACGGGCTGATAAAGGAGCATGCCCCTGCGTAAGCTAAACAAAATGACCTCTCAGCTAAGCATGTTTCCGCAATGATTGGGGTGGATGCCACGGCATAACACACACATTTCGTTTGCCGTGCCTATAGTGAGCTTCGAAATACAGTCATGCGACATGACGCAGCCCCATGCTGTCGTCATGTTCTGCTTTGCTGACTACTGTGCTTCGCGATAACGACTCTCGTCTTTATCAGTCAGCATAGACAGGTAGCTCTGATAGCGCGACGGTGCCAAGCGGTGAGACTCAAGAGCCGCGAGCACTGCGCAGCCCGGCTCGTGTGTGTGTGTGCAGTTGGAGAAGCGGCAGCCTGCCGACAGGGTAAAGATGTCGCGAAAATAGCTGGTTATCTCCTCCGGTTCCATATCGAATGTGCCGAAGCCTTTTATTCCAGGCGTGTCAATGATGTATCCTTCTGCCGCGTCATCGTGGCGAGGCAGAGACAACATCTCACTGAACGTGGTTGTATGCTGCCCCACGTCCCAGGCACGGCTCAACTCGGCCGTGCGCAGATTTGCGCCAGGTATCAGTCTGTTAATAATAGTGCTCTTGCCCACACCGCTGTGACCAGAGACCACGCTTACCTTCCCTGTCAACAGCTCTGTCAGCTCGCCGAAGCCCTGCCCTGTAGCGGCTGACACAGGCAGACACTGATAACCGATCTGAGCATAGAGCGAGCTAAGGCGGTTTTGTTCCTCTGCCTCAGCATCTGACAGCAGGTCGAGCTTATTGAACACGAGTACCACGGGGATGCGGTAAGCTTCGGCCGAAGCCAGGAAACGGTCGATGAACGTGGTTGTGGTCTGTGGGTGGGCCACTGTGACGACAAGCAGAGCCTGATCCACATTTGCAGCAAGGATATGACTCTGCTTTGACAAATTGATAGAGCGCCGTATGATATAGTTACGGCGCTCTTCAATCTCGCTGATCAGGGCCGTTCCGTCGGTGCCTGGCACAAGACTGACCCTGTCGCCAACGGCCACGGGATTGGTGTGTCTCAGTCCACGCAGACGGAACGTCCCCTTCACCTTACATTCCACGGTGCTGCCTTCGTCAGTCCTGACGGTGTACCAGCTACCGGTATTTTTGATAACAAGTCCGTGTGTCAAAGCTATACGGTCATTATCTCCTTATTCTTAGCCTCGATGAGCGTGTCGAGCTTCTTTATCCATTTGTCGTGCAGCTTCTGCAACTCGGCCTCGGCGTCCTTCTCATTATCCTCGCTCAGTCCGTCCTTAGTGGCCTTCTTCAGCTTATCCTTAATGTCGGCACGCACGTTGCGCACCTCCACCTTTGCTTTCTCAGCAATCTTGTTACACTGTTTGGCCAGTTCGCGTCGCCGCTCTTCTGTCGGCACGGGTATTCCGAGGCGTATCACCTCGCCGTTGTTCTCGGGTGTTATGCCCACGTCGCTGTCCATGATAGCCTTTTCGATGTCGCGCAACTGCTTACGGTCCCAGGGCTTGATGGCAATAGTGCGCGCGTCGGGCACACTTACCGTGGCCACCTGGTTGAGCGGCACCTTCTGTCCGTAGGACATAACGCGCACGCCGTCGAGAATGGCAACGTTGGCACGGCCGGCGCGTATGCGGTTCAGCTCGTCCTCAAGATACATGGCTGCCATTTCCATTCGCTCTTCTGCTTTCTGCAGGGTCTCTTTGACGTCTAACATAGTATTTTGGGGTTAAAGGGTTTGTTACATCTCATTGTAAAAGTCATGACTTATATACCAGCTACGAGCCTATACGATTACGCTCAACGACATTGTCAATCAGCTCCACTGCCACGATTATCAGAATCATTATGCCGAGCGTCATCAGGAAAGACTGCGTCATCACATACAGTCCGAAAGCTGCCACCAGCTTGGGTATCCAGCTCTTCCAGCGTATGTGGAAGCTACGTCTCTTTTCCCCGGCCTTGCTATTGACGTTACTTGGCATAAGCTACCGAGCGTGTTTCGCGTATGACGGTTATCTTCACCTGTCCGGGATAGGTCATCTCATTCTGTATCTTGGTGGCAATGAGTCCGCTGAGCTGTTCGGTTTCCTGGTCGCTCATCTTGTCGGCCCCCACGATGACACGCAGCTCGCGGCCTGCCTGTATAGCATAGGTCTTAATAACGCCGGGATAGCTCATGGCTATTGCTTCCAGGTCGTTAAGACGCTTGATGTATGCCTCGACAATCTCGCGGCGTGCTCCGGGCCGCGCGCCGCTGATGGCATCACACACCTGCACGATGGGTGCCAGCAAGGTCTGCATCTCCATCTCGTCGTGGTGGGCACCGATGGCGTTGCAGATGTCTGGCTTTTCCTTGTATTTCTCTGCTATCTTGGCACCATAGAGGGCGTGGGGCAGTTCGGTTTCCTCATCGGGCACCTTGCCTATGTCGTGCAGCAGCCCGGCGCGCTTTGCTTTTTTCGGGTTCAGCCCCAGTTCGGCAGCCATCACAGCACACAGGTTGGCAGTCTCGCGGGCATGTTGCAGCAGGTTCTGGCCGTAGCTGGAACGATATTTCATTTTTCCCACAATGCGTATCAGCTCAGGGTGCAGGCCATGCACGCCCAGGTCAATGGTGACGCGCTTGCCGGTCTCCACGATTTCCTGGTCAAGCTGTTTTTTGACCTTGGCCACAACCTCTTCGATACGTGCGGGATGGATACGTCCGTCGCTGACGAGCTGGTGCAGAGCCAGTCGGCACACCTCACGGCGCACGGGATCGAAAGCTGATATGACAATAGCCTCGGGGGTGTCGTCAACCACAATCTCCACTCCGCAGGCAGCTTCCAGAGCGCGGATGTTGCGTCCTTCGCGCCCTATAATACGTCCTTTCACCTCGTCGTTGTCAATATGGAACACCGACACCGAGTTTTCTATCGCCGTCTCCGTGGCCACACGCTGTATGGTCTGTATGACTATCTTCTTAGCCTGTGCATTGGCGTTAAGCTTTGCCTCGTCCATTATTTCGTTGACATAGCTGGCCGCAGCCGTCTTCGCCTCGTCCTTCAGGCTCTCCACCAGCCGGTTGCGCGCTTCCTCTGCGCTCAGGCCCGACAGTTCCTCCAGCTTCTGACGCTCCATCTCCTGCTGCTTGAGTAGCTCCTCCTTCTGCTGGGCAATCTGCTGCTTTTCGTTGTCGATGGTCTGCTGCTGCCTGTCAAGTTCATTCTTGCGTTTGTCCTGCTCGCTCTGCATGCGTTTCAGCTCGTCCTGACGCTGGTTCAGGTTCTGCTCGCGCTGGCGCTGCTTGTTTTCGCCCTGCTGCAGGTGCTGTGTGCGTTGCTGGATCTCTTTCTCCAGCTCGGCTTTCTTGTTGAGGAATTGCTCTTTCATCTCGAGCTTCTTCTTCTCCTTAATCACTTCCGCCTCTTTCTTGGCAGCTTCCACGGTCTCGTTGTACTTTCCGTTGGCAACGTACCTTAATAGCATGTATCCGCCCACTGCGCCAATGACGAGTGCAACGACGGCTGCAATAATTGTAATCATTGTGTTGATGTAGTTAAAATGTGTATTTTTGTTCTCGGTTTTGTATCATGTCGGATTGCTCTTACACCACTGTGTCATGTCGGTTTCCGCGTACATTAATATTTAATGCCTACACTCACTGCAGTGCTTGCTCGATGTCGTGAGTCAGCCGTTCAAGCGTTTCATTATATGGCGCAGTGTCGTTGCGCAGCTTCTGCCGCTGCAGCTGTAGGGCTATATCCACGAGCACCATGAGTGCTATGGTGTGGTCGCTTTTGACACCCTTGTATGTAGCGGCATAGCGGTTGTAGCGCTGTGTTATCAGTGTGGCAGCGTCGCGGTAGAGCTGTTCGTCGTCGCTGGCAACCTTGATGCTTATCTTCTCGTCGTAAACATTGAGATGAATCAGCCTCGTGTCTTTGTTCAAATCTGACATAGCTGTGTATTCTTGCGAGTGTGTCCTACCCTACTGGGCCTCTTTCAGCAGTGCAATGCACTTGTTGACTTCCTTGACAAGCGCCGTGATGCGCTCTTTTGCTTTAACGAGCTCACCGTTTGTGATGGTCAGCATCTTTGCCATGCGCAACCGCTCCAGGTCGTCGCCAAGCTGCTGCACCTTCGCTTTCAGCTCAGACTGCTGCCTCTCGCTTTCAGAGAGCATGGCATACAGCTCTACATTCTCCTTCTTCAGTTCCTGATAGTGGAGCAACATCTGCCTCACGCGGGTTTCGAAGGTTGTCAGCTTCTGTTGATTGGGAGACAACATTGTTGGTTTACGGTTTACGAATGTTTGGGGTTCTGTGTTCTTTGGGTGGGACAAGTATGCGGTCTTGCCTTTGCATCACTTCTTGATATCGTCCTGATTTGCCGGGCTTGGCTCTTTCTTTGCCAGTATGACCACAGTCACGACAAACTCTTTGATCCACTCTTCACTGTACCCCAGTCGCTGTCGCAGCTCTCGTACACCGACTACAGGCTTCATAACGCTCGGGTCAGTATAGTCGTTGTTGTTCAGTATTTTATGCACTGTATCCTCAACCATGCGTTTCAGTGTGTTCTTGAACAGCAACGGTATGCGTAGCTTGTATTTCATCTGGTTACTGACCAACATCATAATGTCTTGCGTGAAGGTCTGAAACTGCAGCAGGTACGCCTGCACATCCTGTGGCTTGCGACACTTGCGGCGCAGACTCTGGTCTATCTCCTTGAAGAAATTGTCGCTCATGCCATAGATGTCTCGTAACAACTTGCGGCACTTACTTTTTTCGCCCACGCCCAACTTGTTGTTGACCGTGGCCACATGGAAAGTCTGCTTGAACACTCGCAAGTCGGGCAGCGCAGCCAGATTGGTCAGCCCTATCTCTGCTGCTATCGACGCTTGGAAATAGACGCGTATGAGCGTCATGAAATCTTCCATGCCGCCTGTACGCTGTTCGTCGCCGTCGGTGTTCTTGCCAAATAGTTTTTTCAGAAAATTCATTCTTTCGGTTCTTAGTTTTAATTTTGTTTTTTACCTGGCCACGCGATCCTTCAGCTTCTGAACATAAGCATCGATGACGGCCACGGCGGTGATGTTCACCACGTCGCGCACGGTGGAGCCAAAGTCTGTAAAATGGATGGGCTTGTTCAGTCCCATCTGTACAGGGCCGATAATCTCTACATCGCTGGACAGGCCCTGCAGTAACTTGAACGACGAGCGTGCACTGGTCAGGTTGGGAAACACCAGCGTATTGGCCTCCTCACCATTCAGCCGCGTGAAGGGGTAAAGGCCGTCGCGCAACTCGGGGTCAAGTGCGAAGCCTATCTGCATCTCGCCATCGACCTTCATGCTTGGGAAGCGGCGCTGCATTTCGGCCACGGCTTGCCGCACCTTGACCGACCCGCGACTGGTGTCGCTGCCAAAGTTGCTGTAGCTGATGAGCGCTATGCGCGGTTCTTCGTTGAAAAAGCGCACCGAGTTGGCGGCCAGCGTGGCCAAATCGACCAGTTCTTCCGTGTCGGGATCCTGGTTGATCAACGTGTCAGCAATGTAGAGCGTGCCACGAGCAGAGTTCACGATGTGCATGGTTCCGAAATGATGGTATTCGGGTCTTATGCCTATGACCTCCTTTGCCACCTTGACCGTGTTGGAGTACTTGGTATAGAGTCCGGTGATGAAGGCGTCAGCATCGCCAGTCTCCACCATCATCATTCCGAAATAGTTGCGCTCAAACATCTTGTCGTTGGCCTCCTGAAAGGTGTAGCCGTCGCGCTGCCGCTTCTGTGTGAGCATGGCGGCATAGCGTTCGCGTCGCTCGGCCTCGCGGTCGTGGCGCAGGTTCACTATCTCCAGTCCGTCGAGGTTCAACTCCAGCTCTTGTGCCAGCTTCTCTATCCGCTCCTCGTTGCCCAGCAACACAGGGTGACAAATTCCCTCCTGATATGCCTGCACGGCGGCTTTCAGCATGGTGGGGTGCATGGCCTCCGAGAATACGACGCGCATGGGGTGTCTGCGCGCGGTGTCGTGTAGCTTCTGCGTCAGCTTGGTCTCCTGCCCCATCAGCTGACGCAGCTGCTTCTTGTAGGCATTCCAGTCGGCTATCTCGCGCCGCGCCACACCGCTGTCAATAGCAGCACGGGCCACGGCCGCGCTCACCTCGGTTATAAGTCGCGGATCGACAGGCTTCGGAATAAAATAGTCGCGCCCGAAGCTCAGGTTGTTCACCTTATAGACATCATTCACCACGTCGGGCACAGGCTGCTTGGCCAGGTCGGCTATGGCGTTCACAGCTGCCATCTTCATCTCCTCGTTGATGGCAGTGGCATGAACATCGAGCGCCCCGCGGAAGATATACGGGAAGCCGATGACATTGTTGATTTGGTTGGGATAGTCGGTGCGTCCTGTTGCCATCAGCACATCGGGACGGGCCGCGAAAGCCTCCTCATACGAGATTTCTGGCACAGGGTTGGCCAGGGCGAAGATGACGGGGTCCGGGGCCATGTTCCTGACCATGTCCTGCGTGAGTACATTGCCTTTCGACAGGCCCACAAAGACATCTGCTCCGCACACAGCCTCGGCCAGGGTGTGAATGTCGCGCCTGTCGGTTGCAAAGAAGCGTTTCTGCTCGTTCAGCCCCTCACGGTCGCTTGTTATCACACCGCGCGAGTCGAGCATGACGATGTTCTCCCGCTGCGCTCCCAGAGCCATGTAGAGCCGCGTGCAGCTGATAGCGGCAGCTCCGGCTCCGTTCACCACTATCTTAACCTTCGCAATGTCCTTGCCGGCCACCTCGAGTGCGTTCTTCAGCCCGGCTGCCGAGATGATGGCTGTGCCATGCTGGTCGTCGTGCATGACCGGAATGTCGAGCGTACGCTTCAGGCGCTGTTCGATGTAGAAGCACTCTGGAGCCTTGATGTCCTCAAGATTGATGCCACCAAAGGTGGGCGCAATGCGCTCGACGGCCTCACAAAATTTCTCCGGGTCTTTCTCGTCCACCTCGATGTCGAACACGTCTATGCCGCCATAGATTTTGAACAGCAGACCCTTGCCTTCCATGACCGGCTTGCCGCTCATGGCACCGATGTCGCCAAGCCCTAACACAGCAGTGCCGTTAGAGATGACCGCCACCAGATTGCCTTTGTCTGTATAGCGATAGGCAGCCGACGGATCCTGCTGTATCTCCAGACAAGGGAAAGCCACACCCGGAGAGTAGGCCAACGACAGGTCGGTCTGTGTGCGGTATGCCTTTGTTGGTTTGACTTCTATCTTGCCCGGACGACCACTTTCGTGATATGCGAGGGCGGCCTCCTTAGATATTTTTACCATAAAGTTTGCAGTCGTTGATATTTTACTGTTTGTTATACATTTAATAAATTCGCGTGCAAAATTAATAAAAACCTATGTAAAGACAAAAAAAAAAGCCACAATATGCGTTTTTTCTTTCAAAAACTTTCTTATATGAGAATTTATTCTTAACTTTGCGCGCCAAAAGTGTGCAATTATACATATAATTATTAAGCAAACAACCAACAATTCATGAAAGGCATAGTCTTAGCAGGCGGAAGTGGCACTCGCCTCTTTCCCATCACCAAGGGTGTGAGCAAGCAGATGCTGCCCATCTTTGACAAGCCAATGATTTATTATCCCGTTTCAGTGCTCATGCTGGCCGGCATCCGCGACATTCTGATTATCTCCACCCCCAACGACCTACCCGGCTTCCGCCGTCTGCTGGGCGACGGCTCTGACTATGGCGTGCGCTTTGAGTATGCCGAGCAGCCCTCGCCCGACGGACTGGCTCAAGCTTTCATCATTGGCCGCGATTTCATTGGCACGGACAGCGTGTGTCTTGTCCTGGGCGATAATATTTTCTATGGTTCGGGCTTCTCTGCCCTGCTGCGTCAGAGCGTGCAGAACGCAGAAAAAAACGGCCAGGCCACCGTGTTTGGCTACTATGTGCAAGACCCCGAGCGCTATGGCGTGGCCGAGTTTGACGCTGAGGGCAACTGCCTCAGCATAGAAGAGAAACCTCAGCGCCCAAAGTCAAACTATGCTGTGGTGGGACTGTATTTCTATCCCAACAGTGTAGTGGACATTGCAGCACACATAAAGCCGAGCGCCAGGGGCGAGCTGGAGATAACTACCGTCAACCAAGAGTATCTGGCCCAGCACCGTCTGAAGGTACAGACGCTGCAACGCGGCTTCGCATGGTTGGACACCGGCACCCACGACTCGCTGGCCGAGGCCTCTACGTTCATCGAGGTCATCGAGAAGCGACAGGGACTGAAAATTGCATGCCTGGAGGAGATAGCCTTCAAGAGAGGCTGGATTAACCGAGACAAAGTGAGAGAGCTGGCCCTGCCAATGGCAAAGAACGATTATGGCAAATACCTGTTGGATTTGGTAAAAAATTAATAATAAAACGTAAATATGGAAGAAAACAAGAAAGTCAGCGCCACGGAAGCACAGAACGTCGTCGTGGCCAACGTAGCCGAGGAAGAGGAGTCGTCGTTCAATTTCCGCGCCATCTTCGCTATCCTCATTCTCAACTGGCAGTGGTTCATACTGTCGTTCATCATTGCTATGGCATGTGCCATGCTCTACCTGAGATACAAGACACCCGTATATCAGGTCAGTACAAAAATGCTCATCAAGGAGGAACAGAACTACCGCCGCAGCTCTGCCAACCAGATGTTGTCCAACATGCAGGACCTGGGCTTTATGACCAACTCGGCCGGCATCGACAACGAGGTGGAGATAATCCAAAGCGGTATCCTGGCCCGCCAGGCTGTGAAAGACCTGAAGCTCTATGTTACCTACATGGTCGAAGGCGTCGTGAAAGACCATCTGGCATACAGCGACCAGCCTATCAGCATTGACATTGACCCCAACACACTGGCCGAAATGGACAAGAACCCGTTGCTGGGCTACAAATTTTTCAAGTTGCGGCTCAGCAAAGACGGCTCGGAATACAGACTGGAGGGCAAGGTGTTTGACACCGGGTCTAACACGCGTAAACCCATCTATAGCTTCGGCTCGACCATAAAAAGCCTGCCAACAGCCATCAACACCAAGTATGGCACACTGACCCTGACGGAGAACGTCGGATGCAAATGGAACGAACGCGGACGCGACATGCTGATAAGCATAGTACCGCCATACATCGCAGCCATGGGTTATTTAAAGTCTCTGACTGTGGAGCCGACATCAAAGATGACCACGATTGCGCAGATAACGCTGAAAGATCAGAACCCAATCAGGGCTATCGATTTCCTGAATCAGCTGGCGCTTGTCTATAACCAGCAGGCTAATGCCGACAAGAACGAGATAGCCATGAAGACGGAGGAGTTCATCAATGAGCGTCTGCAGAAGATAGACGCCGAGCTGGGCACCACCGAAGGAGCTTTGGAGAACTATAAGAAGCGCAACCGCCTGACCGAGCTCAAGCTCGATGCGACGCAGACCCTGGCACAGAATAGTGAATACACCAACCGACTGTCAGAGGCCAACACACAGATACAGCTGCTCGACTACCTGCGCGAGTATGTCGATAATCCTGACAACCGCTACCAGCTTGTGCCGGGCAACGTCGGTCTGACCGACCAAGCCTCAACGCAGCTCATCGTACAGTATAACCAGGCCGTTCAAAACCGCGAACGCCTGCTACGTTCGGCTTCAGAGAACGCACCTCAGGTGCAGACGCTGACAGCCACCCTCGACCAGCTGCAGCGCTCCATACGCACCGCACTGCTGCAGGCACGCCGCTCGGCAGACATTCTGCGCCAGGGCATACAGAGTCAATACAGCATCTACCAGCAGCGCATGGCCAACGCACCTGAGCAAGAGCGCATACTGACACAGATAGGCCGACAGCAAGAGGTGAAGTCGGGACTGTATCTCATGCTTCTGCAGAAACGCGAGGAGAACAGCATCTCACTGGCCGCAACAGCCAACAAAGGACAGCTGATAGACGAGCCGCAGTATGAGGGACAAACATCGCCCAAACGTAGCATCATACTGCTGGCGGCTATGATAATAGGTCTCGGACTGCCCCTTGTCATCATCTATCTGCTACAGTTGCTGCGCTACAAGATTGAGGGACGTGAAGATGTCATGCGCCTGACCACCCTACCCCTGGTGGCTGACATACCCGTGGCCAATGAGAACGCCAAGACCAACATTGGCGGCATCGTAGTGCGCGAGAACGAGAACAACCAGATGGACGAGATATTCCGCTCGCTGCGCGCCAGCGTACAGTTCACCATGACGGAAACCGAGAAGGTGATACAGTTCACCTCGTCAACCTCTGGCGAGGGCAAGACGTTCTGTGCCGCCAACCTGGCCACATCGTTCGCCATTCTGGGCAAACGCACCATACTCGTGGGCCTCGACATACGTAAGCCTGCTCTGGGACGCCTCTTCCAGAAACACGACCGTCAGCAAGGCCTGACCAACCTGCTGCGAAAAGAAAAGGTGACACTGGCCGACCTGAAAAGCCAAATTGACAGCTCGGACGTCAATGCCAACCTCGACCTGCTTCTGGCCGGCCCCACACCTCCCAATCCCACCGAGCTGCTGGCACGCCCCAACCTGAAGCAAATCCTGGACATGTTGCGCCAAGAGTATGACATCATCGTGCTTGACACGGCCCCTGTGGGTCTGGTGACAGACACACTCGAGATTGCTCGCTGGGCCGATATGACATGCTTCGTCTGCCGCGCTGACTACACACCGAAGTCATCCTTCGCACAGGTCAACCAGCTGGCCGAGGAAAACAAGATGCCCAAGGTGGTCATACTGCTCAACGGTGTCGATATGTCGAAGAAGAAGTATGGCTACTACTATGGCTACGGACGCTACGGCAAATACGGACGCTACGGCTATGGTTACGGACGCTATGGCTATGGGCGTTATGGCTACGGCAACTATGGCAACTACGGCAACTATGGCAACTATGCCGACAGCCATTATGGTAACAAAAACGACGACTCTATAAAGAAATAACACACCATGACAATTGCTGTGGATTTTGACGGAACCATTGTGGAAGACCGCTACCCGGAAATCGGCGAGGAACGAGCTTTCGCTACCGACACACTGCGCATGCTGCTCAAGGACCGCCACCGCCTCATACTTTGGACCGTGCGCGAGGGAGCTGCATTGGAAGAAGCACTACAGTGGTGTCACGAGCGAGGTGTTGATTTCTATGCCGTCAACCGCGACTATCCGGAGGAGACCATGGCCAACAACCAGCACTTCAGCCGAAAGATAAAGGCTGATGTCTTTATCGACGACCGAAACATAGGCGGACTGCCCGACTGGGGAACCATCTATCGCATGATAAGTCATCACAAGAAATGGTATCACCTGATATCGGAAGCTGAACGCAATGGTTCATCCAGCTTCTACGACGACAGCAATGTCAAGAAGAAGAAGAAACACTGGTGGCAGTTCTGAGCCGCAAGCGAAGGGCACGAACTGAACAGAAACCAAAAGAACAATGGTTCAATCATCATGATAGAGTACATACATGGCCACCTGGCCGAACTTCAACCCACACTGGCCGTAATAGAAGCGGCCGGTGTGGGTTTTGCCATCAACATCACCTTGGGCACATACTCAGCCCTGCAGGGTAAAGACGATGTAAAAGCTTACATCTACGAGGTTTTGCGTGAAGATTCCCACCTGCTCTACGGCTTTGCAACAAAGAAAGAGCGCGAGCTGTTCGCACTGCTTGTTACCGTGCCTGGCGTGGGTGCCAGCACTGCGCGCATGGTGTTGTCGTCGATGTCGGTTCAGGAGCTCTGCGCAGCCATCTCTACCGGCAATGAGCGGCTGATAAAGCAGATAAAAGGAATCGGGCTGAAAACAGCCCAACGTATCATTGTTGACCTGCGCGACAAGATTGTTTCGCTGGGCATCGCAACCGAAATACCGGCCGGAGGCATGGTGGAAGAGCCTGTTAACAATGCCGTTAAAGACGAGGCCGTTGCTGCACTGACCATGCTGGGCTTCTCGCCAGCACCCACGCAGAAGGTCGTTCTTGAGATACTGAAGAGCCAGCCGGATCTGCCTGTAGAACAGGTCATCAAGCTGGCACTGAAGCAAATCAAATAGACCGTCAGACCATGTAGTCGTCTATGAAAAAACTGCCATAAACAGATGTCCCGTTGAACACGACGGCCTAAGGAAACAGGTATGGCAACAACAAAACCAGGGAAAACGTGAAACAACTACAATAGTAGTAGTTTTACTGGTTTCATCTGGTTTTATTGTGTTTACGCAAACACAAAGCTTATGATACATCCGATGGAAAGGAGAGACATATTATCAGCTTCACTGAAAAAAAAGAAAGGCAACAATGAATAAAGATGAGAGACGACAACAACAGCGGCAGCGTCTTTTGGGCAACCGGGTCTATAAGGCAATGGAGGACCTGACGCGCTATATGGACCGCTACTATCTGGACGCGCTCGTCGGGATCATTCCGGGTTGGGGCGATGCCATGTCGTTGCTCTGTGCCCTACCCTTCGTCTATTTTTCGGCTCACGTCATCAAGAGCGTACCGCTGACACTGGCAATCATCAACAATGCCCTTCGCGACATGCTGATGGGCATGATACCATTCTTCGTTGGTGACATCATCGACATCTTCCATCGCTCCAACATCCAGAACATGCAGATGATTCGCGGTTTCGTTGATGGCGATGAGACGATGATCAGGCAGGTGAACCAACGAGCCTTTCAGTCTGTCATCGTTCTTGCTGTCCTGCTACTGCTTATAGCTCTGATGATTTGGGCACTCGTCAGTTTCGGCAGCTTCCTGTATTCAATGGCTTCATCCATCTTCTGAACAAGATGATGGCATCGTGACAGGTACAAAGCGCAAGCGAATCCTCCGTCTCGGGGAAAAAACAAGCGAGCATATTTTGTTCTTCTCTCGTCTTTAGGTAGCTTTGCTGGCGGTGAGGTTATAAAGTAAAACATTCCGCAAACATTCATGTACAATTAATACCAATACAAAACCCAAAAACACAATGAAACATCGAGACAAACATCAGTGCCGCAATGGATGGGTCAGGACGTTCGTGCTGGCTGCCGCGGCCGTGCTGACATGTCAGACGGCAGAGGCCAAGAAGCAGGCCGATCCGATGGAAGCCTACCTCTTCGTCTATTTCACAGGCAACCAGCCCGGTGAGGAACAACTGAAATTTGCCGTCTCTATGGACGGCTTCAACTGGCAGCCGCTGAACAACGGCCGTAAGGTGGTCAGCGTAGATGGCGTGGCACGGTGGAAGTGCATACGCGACCCTCACATACTGCGTGGCGAAGACGGGCACACATTCTACATGGTTATGACCGACATGAAGTCGTCCGCCGGCTGGGTGTCAAATGATGGCATCGTAATGATGAAATCGACCGACCTGGTGAAATGGAAGATGGCGGCCGTGGACTTCCCCACCACGTTTCCCAAACTGTTTACACGTGAGAGCTGCGAACGCGTGTGGGCACCGCAAACCATCTACGACCCTGAAGCGGGCAAATACATGATTTACTATTCACTGCAGTACCAGGGGCAGCAGCTCACAATCTTCTACTCGTATGCCAACAAGGATTTCAGCTCGTTGTCAGAGCCGGTGAAGATGGTGGATTACGGACGAGACATACTGGATGCCGACATCATACGAACCGACAGCTGCTACCACATGTTTCTGAGCGGTATATGGAAGGTTACGGCACCCACGCTGAAGGGCCCGTGGACGAAGCTGACAGAGAAGCGTCTGCAGCCCACATGGATGGACGCAGAGGGGCCATGCGTGTTCCGGCGCATAGCCTCGGCAGGACAGGCAGGACAAGACGGCATGGGCGATTGGTGTCTGATGTACGACTGCTTCCGCAACGGTGAGTTCAACTTCAGCCGTTCGACCGACCTGGAACATTTCGACCTGGTGGCCCGTACGGAAATAAAAGGCGATTTCACCCCACGGCATGGCACCGTCATGGCCATCACGATGAAAGAGCTGCAGCGTTTGCTGAAGGCGTTTCCCTCTGACAGCCTTACCATAGAGCGCTTGCGACGCGAGGCTATGCCCGAGGGCTGTAGGCAGCTGATTATAGACGAGCGCACACCCGACGGCCAACGCTATGGCCGCAATCCCATCTTCAAGCATGAATATACCTGCGACCCGGCTCCTGTGGTGTGGGACGACACGCTGTGGCTCTTCACCGGACACGACGTGCCAGGGCCGCGCAACTACAACATACCCGAGTGGAGCTGCTTCTCGACCACCGACATGCGGCATTGGCGGCAGTATCCTTCAATAATGAGCGTTAAGTCGGTGAAGTGGGACCGCTCTCACCAGGCCTACGCCGCACATGCCATACGCCGCGACGGAAAGTACTATTTCTATTTCTCCACCAACGGATCGGGCATCGGCGTGGCAGTGGCCGACAGGCCCGAGGGACCATATACCGACGCGCTGGGGCATCAGCTCGTCACCAACGACATGTGTCCGTGGGCCACTCACAGCTGGCGCAACATCGACCCGGCAGCTTTCATCGACGACGACGGTCAGGCGTGGCTCTTCTGGGGCAACGGAGTGCCATACTATGCCAAGCTGAAGGCAAACATGACCGAGCTGGACGGGCCCGTCATGCGTGTCAACCTGAAAGATGCTGGATACAGATATACCGAGGCACCGTGGATACACAAGTATCAAGGACGCTATTATCTGACATACGCCGTGGGGTTCCCCGAGAAGCTGGCCTACGCCGTGAGCGACAGGATAGACGGCGAGTTCAGATGTCGCGGCCTGCTGGCCGAAACTGCCGGCAACAGCAATACCACACACCCGGGCATAGTGGAGTTTAAGGGACAGTGGTATCTCTTCACCCACGATGGGTCGCTGCCTGGCGG
The DNA here is from genome assembly GCA_024680755.1 of Prevotella sp. Classification (GTDB taxonomy): domain Bacteria; phylum Bacteroidota; class Bacteroidia; order Bacteroidales; family Bacteroidaceae; genus Prevotella. The sequence goes on from JAILBT010000022.1 coordinate 27,741, forward strand.
TAGTGGAGCATGTCGCTCGGTGGTGGTCTATAGGCTCAACTACACTGCCGACGGCTCTATTGAGAAGGTGAAGCTTGACAGCGACGGAATTTGGTAGGCCGCATGTGACCTGCCGTCTATACAAGCATTGAGGCCCTGCACCGAACGGTGCAGAGCCTCAATGCTTTATAGCCCAGTGTGGGGACGAGGAAAAAGAAGCTTGGCTGACACGGCCCGACTGCACATTAGTATCTGCTCTGATAGTAGATGACGTGCGTGTTGAGGTATTCCTCCAGACCGTGCTTGCCGTCGGCACCACCTATGCCGCTCTTCTTCACGCCGGCATGGAAGCCCTGTATGGCTTCAAAGTGGAAGCGGTTGATGTAGGTCTCGCCAAACTTCAGCTCACGACATACACGCGCTGCGGTGTCGAGGTCTTTGGTAAACACGCTCGATGCCAGTCCGTACTCTGTGTCGTTGGCCCATTCGATAGCCTGGTCCAGGCCGTCGAACTCAACGAGCGGCAGCACGGGGCCGAAGGTCTCCTCGTGTATGATATCCATGTCCTGACGGCAGTTGTCGAGCACGGTGGGCTCAAAGAAGAAGCCCTTGTCGCCAATGCGGTGGCCTCCGCAGAGCAGCTTGGCCCCCTGCCTGATGGCATTGTCCACCTTGGCAGACACGCTCTGCAGTGCGCGCCTCTCTACCAGTGGTCCCATATCGGCATCTTTCATCACGGCGGGATCGCCCACCTTGACAGCCTTGAACTTTTCCACAATCAGGTCGGTGAAAGCAGTCTTCACTTCCTTCGCCACATAGACGCGCTCTGCCTGATTGCATATCTGTCCGCTGTTGCCAATACGACTGTCGAGCACAGCTTGCGCTGCCAGCTCCAGGTCGGCATCAGCACAGACGATGACGGGAGCCTTGCCGCCCAGCTCGAGCGACACCTTGGTGATGTTCGGTGCGGCTGCCTCCATAATCTTCACGCCGGCCTCTACCGAGCCCGTCAGCGACACGATGCCTATCTTAGGACTGGCGGCCATGGCGTTGCCCACGACCGAGCCGCGACCCGTCACCACGTTGAACACGCCTGCCGGCAAGCCGCTCTCATCAACAATCTTGCAGAACTCGCAGCAGTTCTCCGGCGTCAGCTGCGATGGCTTCAGCACTATCGTGCAACCGGCTATCATGGCGGCTGCAGCCTTGCGCGCAATTAGGAAGAAGGGGAAATTCCAGGGCAGTATGCCGGCGGCCACACCACACGGCACCTTCTCCAGGAGCATCGTCTCGCCACGGTTGTCGCTCTGGATAATCTCTCCCTCTATGTGGCGGGCAAAGGAGGCCATATAGTCGAAATACTCGGCCGTGACACCCACTTCGGTGGCGGCCAGCGCCTGCGTCTTGCCCTGCTCGCGCACCAGTATCTCCTGGAACTTGTCAAAATTGTCGCGTATGCCTTGAGCCATCTTCTTCAGATACTGAGCACGCTCGCACGCCGGAATCTTGGCCCACTCCACCTGCGCCTTCTCTGCGGCGGCAATGGCCTCCTCAACGTCGGCAACGGTGCCTGAAGGCTGGCGGCTCACCACCTCCTCGGTGCTGGGGTTTATCACATCAATCCACTCTCCCGAACGGCTCTCACAAAAGCGGCCGTTGATGTACATCTTTAGGTCTTTCATAGGGGTTTTTGTTTGGTTGGTAAAAGTGTTAAGGATAATATTTTCCTGCTGGCAAAGATATGAGTTTTCCAGATAACGTGCAAGTATATGAGCTATTTTTTTGTGTAGGATTTTGCCGTCCGCCGACACAAATCTTATTTTGTGTAAAAAGATTTTGTGCTTATCTGAAAAAACGATACTTTTGCACACGATATAGGAAAAAGCTTTATTTACTATTTTTTTGACAGTTCACAGTATATGAAATGTAAGATTCTTCTGTGTTGTGCCGCGATGTGCGCCACTCCGTCAGTCCATGCTGAGGGGCTGCAGTGGACGCTGGACGAGTGTTTGGCATACGCCATTCAGCACAATATCACCCTGCGCAAGAGCAGTCTGCAACAGCAGCAGGCCGCCGAAGAACTACGCGGAGCCAAGGGTGCTCTGCTGCCCACACTCAATGCAGGCACCAACCACAGCCTGGGCTACCGGCCGTGGCAAGCCACGAGCCAGTACAGCGTGAGCAACGGATATGTCAACAGCAAGGTGGACAAGGGCTACTACAGTGGCTCGTATCAGGTCAATGTCAACTGGACCGTATGGAACGGCGGTCGCAACACCAACACGGTGAAGCTGGACCGCCTGGCCGAAGAGCAGGCCGAGATGTCCGTCAGGCAGACGGCCAACAGCATACAGGAGCGTATAGCCCAACTATATGTGCAGGTGAGCTATCTGACAGAGAATGTCAAGGTGCTTGAACAGAGTCTGCAGACCAGCACGAAGAACGTGGAGCGTGGTCAGCAGATGGTCAGCGTTGGAAAGATGAGTCGGGCCGACCTCTCTCAGCTTGAGGCTCAGCAGGCCACCGATCGCTATAACCTGGTGGAGATGCAGGCTCAGGTGAGCAACTATACGTTGCAGCTAAAGCAGTTGCTTGAGCTGACGACCGAGGAGTTTGGCGTGGCGGTGCCCACGGTGAGCCAGACACAGGTGATGGCCGCCATCCCTGCCCTCCAGAGTGTCTATCAGGCTGCCCTTGACCAGCGGCCCGAGATAGCCGGTGCCGAGAGTGCAGTCAAGAGTGCCGAGCTGAATGTGAAGATAGCCCGGGCTGGATATATGCCTAATGTCAGCATCAACGCGGGTGCCGGAACCAGCACGTCGTCGCTGTCAGACAATTCGTGGGGACTACAGATGAAAAACAATTTCGACCTCATGGGTGGTATCTCGTTGCAGGTGCCCATCTTCGATGCTTTCCAGACGCGCACAGCCATTCGCAAGGCCAAGCTACAGCAACAGCAGGCTCAGCTGGACCTGCAGGACAAGCAGAAGCAGCTTTATGCCACCATCGAGGGCTTCTGGTTGGACGCAACGACCAACCAAGCCAAGTATCGTGCTGCCACGGTCACCGTCGAGAGCGAGCAGCTGAGCTATGCCCTGCTGGAGCAGCAGTTCCAGCTGGGGCTGAAGAACATTATTGAGTTGCTGCAGGGTAAGGACAAGCTGCTGGCAGCACAGCAGAATCAGCTCCAGAGTAAGTATCAGACCATACTCAGCCTACAGCTGCTTCGTTTCTACGAGAGCGGGCAGATCTGACGAAAGTAGGAAAAAATTATAATGCAGGGCTTCATGGAAACCGCGAAGCCCTGCATCTTTTGTATTCTGATTATTCTGAGTTCTCTGATTATTCTGATTATTCTGATTATTCTGATTATTCTGATTATTCTGATTATTCTGATTAATCTGCTTAATCTGTCTTTATCTGATAAACAGCAGTTCCCTATACTTGGGCAGTGTCCAGAGACCGTCTTCGACAATCATTTCCAGGTGGTCCACCTCGTGGCGTATGGCCTCCATCTTAGGTTCCACCGTGTCGTGATAGGCTATTGCTCGCGAGCGTATGTTCTCAATGCGGTTGGCCACGCGGCGTGCGTCGGTCAGCTCCTCGACCAAGCGTTCGATTGTCTCGGTGCGCTCGGCAATTTCTTCTATCAGCTTCATGTTGCGTGCCGAGAGGCGTTCGGCCTTCTCTGAGGTGAAGATCGGTGTGGAGAAGATGTCGTTGATGCCCTGCACGTTCTTTATCAGCTTCGACTGATAGTGTGTGGCGACGGGTATGATGTGGTTCATAGCCAGGTCACCCATTACGCGCGCCTCTATCTGCAGTTTCTTGACGTAGGTCTCCCATTTCACCTCGTTGCGAGCCTCAAGCTCCTTGCGTGTCATCACGCCCAGTCGCTCGAACATGGCAACGCTCTGATCGTCTAAGTAGCGGTCGAAGATCAGCGGGCACGACTTCTCTACGTCCAGTCCGCGACGAGTAGCCTCTTGGACCCATTCGTCTGAGTAGCCGTTGCCATCGAAGCGTATAGCGGCGCAGGTCCTGATGTCCTCTCGCAGCGTGTCAATGATGGCGTGCATCAGCGGGCTGTGGCCACTGGCCTTCAGTGCTTCAGTCTGTTCGGTGGTCAGCCGGCTCATCTTCTCATCGACACGCTGGCGGAAATCGTTCAGCTCGTCGGCCACCGCCGCGTTGAGGGCTATCATGGCGCTGGCGCAGTTGGCCTCGCTGCCCACGGCGCGGAACTCGAAGCGGTTGCCGGTGAAGGCGAAAGGCGATGTGCGGTTGCGGTCGGTGTTGTCGAGCAGCAGCTCTGGTATCTGCGGGATGTCCAATTTCTTTCCCTGTTTGCCCTTCATGGCAAAGAGGTCGTCCTTGTCGGCCCGCTCCAGGTGCTCCAACAGCTCGCTCACCTGCTTACCCAGAAACGACGAGATGATGGCTGGTGGAGCTTCGTTAGCACCGAGGCGATGTGCGTTGCTGGCCGACATGATTGAAGCCTTGAGCAGTCCGTTGTGTCGCCACACGCCCATCAGTGTTTCCACTATGAAGGTGATGAAGCGCAGGTTCTGCTCCGGTGTCTTGCCTGGAGCGTGGAGCAGGGTGCCGGTGTCGGTGGACAGGCTCCAGTTGTTGTGCTTGCCCGAGCCGTTGATACCGTCGAACGGCTTTTCGTGCAGCAGCACGCGGAACGAGTGTTTCCTGGCCACACGCTTCATAAGCGACATGAGCAGCATGTTGTGGTCAACAGCCAGGTTACACTCCTCGAAGATGGGTGCCAGCTCAAACTGCATGGGTGCCACCTCGTTGTGGCGCGTCTTGCAGGGTATACCCAGCTCCAGAGCCTGTGTCTCCAGGTCTTTCATAAAGGCCTGCACGCGGTCGGGTATGGTGCCGAAGTAGTGGTCGTCCATCTGCTGGTTTTTGGCCGAATCGTGTCCCATCAGGGTACGGCCCGTCAGCATCAGGTCGGGACGGGCAGAGTAAAGGTCTTCATCCACGAGGAAATACTCCTGTTCCCAGCCCAGGTTGACGGTCACCTTCTTCACCTCGGGCTCGAAATAGCGTGCCACTCGTGTGGCAGCCTCGTCGATGGCATGGAGTGTCTTGAGCAATGGTGCTTTGTAGTCGAGGCTCTCGCCTGTATAGGATATGAAGATGGTAGGTATGCAGAGCGTGTCGTCGATGACGAAAACGGGCGATGTAGGATCCCAGGCCGAATAGCCCCGGGCCTCGAAGGTGTTACGTATGCCGCCATTGGGAAAAGAGCTTGCGTCTGGTTCCTGCTGCATGAGCAGCTTGCCCGTGAACTCTTCCACCATGCCGCCCTTACCGTCGTGTTCGACGAAGGCGTCGTGCTTCTCGGCCGTGCCCTCAGTCAGAGGCTGAAACCAGTGAGTGTAGTGGGTGGCGCCCAGCTCCATGGCCCACTGCTTCATGCCCCGGGCCACTGCGTCGGCAATGGAGCGGTCGAGCGGTGCACCGTGGTCCATCACATCGACCATCTGGCTATAGACATCAGCCGGAAGATACTTGAACATCTTCTGACGGCTGAACACATACTTGCCAAAGTATTCCGAAGGGCGTTCCTTTGGTGTTTCCACTTTCACGGGTTGTTTCTTGAAAGCCTCGCCCACGAGGCGAAATCTTAGCTCTGCTGACATCGTCTGAATAGTTTTTTAGTGTTATTGTTCAAACATATTTTCATCTACATATAATGTATGTATTGCAGACTGGCGACCTGTGTTGTTTCTTAGAATCTCACGGCAGCCCCACAGCTCACGTTGGCTGTCTGCATGTATGGGTTGGCGTGCAGCTCGGCAAAGACGGGCAGCTGCAGACCTGCCGGCAGGCTGATGTCCTTTGTCACCCTCACGGCGGCTTTCACGGCCGAAAATCCGCCGGCATAGAGGTATTCGGCCGTTATCACCGGTCTTGCCTTTCCGTTCTCTTCCACCAGCTCACCATAGTATTGACCGGCGCTCTTCCACGGGCATATACCCAACATGCCTTCTACCTTCAACCCGTGACGGAATTGCCAGGGCACACACAGCTCTATGTATGTCGAGTAGGCCCGCTGCGGCTCGGTGAGTGACGGTCTGAAATCGTTGCCAAAGAAGCAAAGGTAGGCCTGAACACTGAACCATCGGTGTGTGTAGCCTGCGTTCAGCTCCAGCTTGTGCGGACCGTCGTCCTTGCCGTACTTGAAGAAGCGGTCCTTCTTGTCTATGCCCGAGTGCCAATAGTCTATCAGCCCTATGTTGGCACCCCAGCGACGATATTCCAGCCGCAGGACTATTTCCTTGGTTTCGCCCTTGTGCATGGGATTGTTGGCCGTGAAAGAGAGCGCAGCCCCCTTCCACTCCACCGAGGCATTGGCCTGAAGGCTCAGTCCGGCTTGTTCGGTGCCTCGCCACATATACGACGAAACCACACCGGCGCCGGCTGTCACGCTGACGCTGTCGGCCGTGGCTGCGGTGGCTTGTTCGGACACCATAGTAGCGGCGGTAAGAAGTAAGCAGCCGATGTATGTGATGTGTTTGATTGACCTCATGTGTGGCATGGCTTAGTTGTCGATGAATCGTCTTGTCAGGTTGCCATAGTGGTCGATGCGCCTGTCGCGCAGGAAGGGCCACCATCGCCTCACCTGCTCGCAGCGTCTCAGGTCTATCTCTACCACGACCTGTTGCTCGTCGGTGGACGAGGCCTCGCAGAGCATCTCCCCCTGCGGTCCGGCCACGAAGCTGCTGCCCCAGAACTGTATTCCTCCTGTCTGCCCTGACGGGTCCGGCTCGTGTCCCACGCGGTTTACAGCCACCACGGGCAGGCCGTTGGCCACGGCATGACCGCGCTGCACCGTCTGCCAGGCCGACCTCTGCCGTTGCTGCTCCTGCGGGGTGTCGCTGCTCTCATATCCAATGGCGGTGGGATAGATGAGAAGCTCAGCACCGGCGAGTGCCATCAGGCGTGCGGCCTCTGGATACCACTGGTCCCAACACACCATCACGCCCAAGCGCCCCACGCTGGTCTGTATGGGCCGGAAGCCCAGGTCGCCCGGTGTGAAATAGAACTTCTCGTAGTATGCAGGGTCGTCGGGTATGTGCATCTTGCGGTAGCGGCCAGCTATGGACCCGTCTTTTTCAATGACTACGGCCGTGTTATGATACAGGCCTGCGGAGCGCCGCTCAAAGAGCGACGTGACAAGTACCACGCCGCACTGCCGGGCCACATCACCGAACAGCTGTGTGCTCGGCCCAGGTATCGACTCGGCCAGGTCGAACATGTTCACGTCTTCAGTCTGACAGAAATACAGGCTGTTGTGCAACTCTTGAAGCACAACCAGCTCGGCCCCTTGCTGCGCCAGATGGCGTATGCCGTCTGTCAGTCGCCGCACGTTCATGGCAGCATCGGCTGTGTTGTGTTGTTGTATAATACCTATTTTCATCGGGTGCAAAAATAGACATATTATGCGAACTGACCAAAAAAGCAAACCTAATTTTGTCGATATTTGCGAATAACATCTTTTTTGTCGCAAAAATGTTGCTTTTCTTGTATTGCCTACGATTAGCATTATTTAAGCCGCGCTTTTTTGTCAATTCAGTCGAAAGATGTAACTTTGCACGCGATTTTCAACTACTGTTACACATTATTATATATTTATAGACAACGACAGACATGAAAAAACGCGGATGGATAGTGACCCTCTCGCTCGTCACACTGCTGATGGCCGTTCTTGTGGCCACGCTGCTGTGGAATGTGCACCAGAAGCAGCAGCAGATAGAGGATATGCATGAACTGGCGGCCTTAGACAAGCAGGAGATGGAGAACGAATATGAGCGTTTCACCCTGCAATACAGCGAGATGATGACGCAGATAAACAACGACTCCATAGTGGAGCAGCTGACGCGCGAACAGCTGCGTACGCAGCAGCTGCTGGAGGAGCTGAAGCAGGTGCGCGCCACCGACGCTCGCGAGATAGCCAGGCTGAAAAAAGAGTTAGCCACGGTGCGTGCCGTGCTACGTTCGTACATACTTCAGATCGACTCGCTGAACCAGATCAACGAGGCACTCACCGCCGAAAACACACAGATACGCAGCGAGCTGGCCGAGGCCGGCCGCCAAAATCAGGCCCTGAGCCACGAGCGGGCTTCGCTGTCGGAGAAGGTGGCCATAGCTGCACAGTTGGATGCCACCGGCATAGCAATGAAGATGATGGACCACCACGACCGCACCATAAAGAAGAAACGCAAGATGGACGACACGCGCAAGCTGCAGGTCAGCTTCACCGTGGCAAAGAACGTGACTGCCGAGGCCGGCGAGCTCACCTTCTATGTGCAGGTGAAAAAACCCAACGGACAGGTGGTAGGCGGCAGCGGCACCTTCGACTATGAGAACACGACGCTGAAATACACGGCTAAGCGCAGCATGGAGTACAACGGCGAGGCAATGCCAGTGAGCGTGTTCTGGAGCGGCGAAGAGGTGTTTGAACCCGGCAACTATCTGGTCAGCATCTTCCAGGGAGGCAACATGATAGGGTCGCGCTCGCTCTCACCCGAAGATATGGGCATAAGGTAGGACAGAAAGGCGAGAAACACATACTAAACACACAAATAAACAGAAAAGCTACTATGGCAGAAATGAATTTTGGCGGTGTGATGGAAACCGTCGTGACAAGTAAGGAATTCTCGTTGGAGAAGGCACACCAGGTGCTCAAAGACGAGGTGATAGCCGTCATTGGCTATGGTATTCAGGGTCCGGGCCAGGCGTGCAACCTGCGCGACAATGGCTTCAACGTCATCGTGGGGCAGCGTCCGGGCAAGACCTACGACAAGGCTGTGGCCGACGGCTGGGTGCCCGGCAAGACGCTCTTCGGCATTGAGGAAGCTGCACAGCGCGGCACCATAGTCTGCATGCTGCTCAGCGACGCCGGACAGATACAGGTGTGGCCCACCATCAAGCAGTATCTCACGCCGGGCAAGACGCTCTACTACAGCCACGGCTTTGCCATCAACTGGCAGGACCGCACCGGCGTGGTGCCACCGAAAGATGTTGACGTCATCATGGTGGCCCCCAAGGGCAGCGGCACCAGCCTGCGCACCATGTTCTGCGAGGGTCGCGGACTGAACTGCTCATACGCCGTCTATCAGGACGCTTCGGGACGGGCCGAGGAGAAGACCATAGCCTTCGGCATTGGCATTGGTGCCGGCTACCTGTTTAAGACCACCTTCCAGCGTGAGGCCACCAGCGACCTGACCGGCGAGCGTGGTTCGCTGATGGGTGCCATACAGGGCCTGCTGCTGGCGCAGTATGAGGTGCTGCGCGAACACGGCCACTCGCCATCGGAGGCTTTCAACGAGACCGTCGAGGAGCTGACACAGAGCCTTGGTCCGCTCTTCGGCGAGAAGGGCATGGACTGGATGTATGCCAACTGTTCGACCACCGCACAGCGCGGCGCGCTCGATTGGGCTCCGCGCTTCCACGATGCCATCAAGCCCGTCATGGAATGGCTCTACTATTCGGTCTTGACCGGCCATGAGGCGCAGATAAGTATCGACAGCAACTCAAAACCCGACTATCGCGCCGGCTTGGAGAAGGAGCTCGAAGCCATGCGCAACCAGGAGATGTGGCAGGCTGGTGCCACCGTCCGCCAGCTGCGCCCGGAGAACAGCATCGACTGATGCCGGCTGCCGGAAAGCATATTTCACCCGACAACCAGATAACCTTACACCCCAAGCTGAGGTCTATCTCAATATATACACGGCAAAACGCCCGCGAGACAGAAGTTCTGCTCGCGGGCGTTTTACCGTGTCGTAGGCGGTGATGTGTCAGATAGCCAGGTGGTGCTGCAAGGCTCGACGCATGGCCGAGGTGAGCCGGTTGTCGGTCGGGGCGCATGGCATGAAGCCCTCTTCCAACAGCATGGTCTCGGCCAGCAGCGGCAACAGAGCTGCCATGCAGCCGGCCAGCCGCTGCCGGCGCAGGTCGGCCATGAGCTTATCTTCGTTCAGTTGCGGTTGGCGCAACAGGCAGACCATGTCGGCCAGCAGGCCAAAGCTCAGTCGGCCGAGGGCGGTGGCGCGGCGTATGTCGAGCAGCAGGGCCGTGATGTCGGTTGCCCGTAGGTACTGTGGCTCAGCGTCTTGCGGCTCGACCGGCCGCACATCTTTCGTCTCCGGCTTCTTCGGCTGTGGCAGGTAGATTGGTATGCGCCGCGCATCGACCGGAACCGACTGCAGCTGCAACAGGTCCAGACCGCGCGAAAAGATGTCGGCCAGACCAGAGTGGAAGGCATAGATATACAGATGGCGCCAGTCCTCGCTGCTCAGGGCGTTGCCGAGCTCGTTCTGCTGCTGCGCCGGCATGTCAACCCAGCGCCTGTCGCCGCTCACGCCGGCTTTCAGTATGCATGGCAGCAAGTGCCATGCCTCGGCAGAGAGCAAGGCGGCAGGATGACTGTCCATTACCTTACGGTAGGTGGCAGCCATGCGTCGCGCCATGTCGCGGGCAGTCAACTCTTGCGTGATGGCGGCGTCGGCGATATGCTCTATGCGCGAAGTCCACCCCAGCTGACGCAGCACCTGCAGCTCCCACTGGCCGGACGCTATCATGCAGTAGCAGCCGGCGCAGAGACGTCGCTGCCACAGCAGCATCTTTGGCCACTTGTCGTCCAGCCGGTGGTGAGCAGTGGCCCAGGGTTGCAGCTGGTGGTGGGGTGTCAGCACGAGGCGAGCCCCACGACGCTGTAGCTGCATGGCCTGGCACGCGCGGCCGTGGTGCCAGCAGCCGTGCAGGTGCACTATGTCGGGCATATATCCACCGCCAGCTGCTGTCCGTACATCGTTGGTGGTGTCGTTCTGTTGCAGCAGTGCCACATGGCGTGCCACCAGTATGTCCTTGCTATCGTATAGATGCAGTATGTTCATGTGTGGCTTGTGTGCTAAGCGCGGCACGTCCTGTTGAGCAGATAACTGTCCAGCAGGGTCATGGCCGCCATTGCCTCTACCACCGGCACGGCCCGCGGCACCACACAAGGGTCGTGGCGGCCCCGGGCACAGAGCATGACAGCCTGACCGTCGTGTGTCATGGCGGGCTGCTGGCGCAGCAACGTGGCCACTGGCTTGAAAGCTATGCGCATGACGATGTCCATGCCGTTGCTGATGCCACCCTGTATGCCTCCGCTATGGTTGGTCAGCGTGGCTGCGCCGTCGGAGGCCGGCACGCGCCACAGGTCGTTCATCTCGCTGCCGCGCAGGCGGGCCGAGCGGAAGCCTTCGCCCAGCTCAAAGCCCTTGGCAGCGTTGATGGAGAGCATGGCTGCGCCAAGGGCGGCGTTCAGCTTGTAGCCCTCGGGCTCGCCCAGCCCCACGGGACAGCCGCTGACCACGCATGTCACCACGCCACCTATGGTGTCGCCCTCGGCCTTCACACGCTCTATCATCGACAGCATAGCCTTTGCTTTCTCCACATCAGGACAGCGCACGGCGTTCTGTTCGGCTGCCGACAGGTCGTATCGGGTATAGTCGGTGTCGATGGCTATTTCTCCAACCTGCGATGTGAAGGCGTGTATCTCCGTCTGTGTCAGCCGTTGCAGAGCCAGTTTGGCCAGCGCACCGGCCACCACACGGCTGATGGTTATCCGGGCCGATGAACGACCACCTCCGCGGTGGTCACGCAGCCCATATTTCTGCTGGTAGGTGTAGTCGGCGTGGCTGGGGCGGAACAGCGAACGCATGTTGTCGTAGTCGGTCGAATGTTGGTCCTCGTTACGCACGACGAAGCCTATGGATGTTCCCGTCGATTTGCCTTCAAAAATGCCACTCAGTAGCTCTACGCTATCTTTCTCCTGTCGGCCGGTGGTGATATGGCTCTGTCCGGGGCGACGTCTGTTCAGCTCTGCCTGTATGAACGCCGTGTCGATGTCAATGCCTGCCGGCATACCATCGACCACGCCGCCAATGGCAGGTCCGTGGCTCTCGCCGAAGGTGGTGAGGCGGAAGATATGTCCGAATGAGTTCATCTCTGCCGGTCGTTATTGATGGCCGTCACCATCGTGGTGGTGACAGCAGTGGTGTCCATTGCCCTCGTGGTGGCAGCAGTGGCCTGCCTCGCCCTCGTGGTGGCAGCAGTGGTGCTCGGACCCTCCGTCTTCGTGGTGGCAGCAGTGGTGCGAGGTCGCCCCGTCTTCGTGGTGGCAGCAGTGGCCGCAGCCGCCGTTGTCCTCATTGTCATCGGTGCTCATCAGCTGCTTTATCAGCTGGTCTATCTCGCCCTGCGTGGCAGGACGATTTTCCACGATGTCGCCCTCGAACGTGAGTACGCGTCCGGCCAACGGGTGGTTGGTGTCTATCGTGACGTTAGTGGCATCCACCTTTGTCACCTGGGCATGGAACTCCTGTCCCTGTGGATTCTGCACGGCTATCACGGCTCCCTCGAAGACATTCTCCCTGTCGAAGTGCCCCTTCACGTTGAATGCCTCCCGCGGCAGTATGTGTACGCCTTCGGGGTCGTAGTCGCCGAACGCCTCTGCGGGCGGCAGGCTGAAGCTGAACTTGTCGCCAGCAGCCAGCACGCTCACGCGGTCTTCAAAGCCGTCGAGCGCCATTTGGAAGCCTGTGATGAAGACGTAAGGCCGCTCGGGGGCCGTCTGTTCTATCGTCTCGCGCCTACCGTCTTTCTGTGCGTAGAGCCGATAGTTGGCTGCTATAAGCAGGTGTTGTTTGTTGTCCATTATATATATTAATGTGTATGTGTTTTCGTTGTGTTATCGCTACTGCCGTTCATCTGTAGTAGCACAGGTAGTGCTTTCGTGGCTCCTGTACCAGCCGCTGCTGCGAAAGCAGTGGCGACAGCTCGGCTATGTCGCGCAGCGAGCCGTCCTGCTGCAGTATGTCAATGTGGTCGTCGTTGGCGTTGTAGGCATCCTTACCCACCGTCACCTCTGACATGAAATAGTGTAGCAGCTCGCTGTCCATGTCCAGACGTTTGGCAAGCGTGGCTCTCAGCTCGTCGATGCGTCCGGGTGGCATAGGCTGTTGCTCGTCATAGACCTCTACTTTCATAAGCCTGCGGTTGAGCAGCGCTGTGGATAGCATGGCCAGCACGCGGTCGGGGTGGTGTTGCCACACCTTCATGGCGCTCCACACATCGCTGTCGTCCAGTTGCGCATAGCAGCGCATGGCCTCGGGATCGCCGCAGAAGCGCTGGCGCGACACGTCCTGCCGCAGGAAGTAGTCGAGCTGTGGCGTGGCGAACACGTCGTGCCCGGCCATGCGCAGCTCCTTGGCGCGCAGAAGCATGTTCACCAGCAACCGCTCGGCGGCTACCGCCGTCTTGTGCAGATAGACCTGCCAGTACATCAGTCGTCGGGAGGTGATGAAGTTCTCTATGGAGTAGATGCCCTTGTGTTCGACCACTAATCGGTCGTCGGCCACGTTCAGCATCTTGATAATGCGCGCTGAACCGATGGCCCCCTCCGTTACGCCGGTGAAGAAAGAGTCGCGGCAGAGGTAGTCCAGGCGGTCCATGTCGAGTTGCGACGAAATGAGCTGGTGGAGGAAACGCTTTGCGTAGCTCCTGCCTTGGCAGCCGGGCTGGTCGGGACGGTCGCGGAAGATGTGTATGGCCAGGGTAAGCTGTCCGCCCAGATCACGGTTCATCTGCTCCATCATCATAAGCGAGATATCCTCGTGGTCAATACCATTGATGAGCGTGTGTTCAAGCACATGGCTGAAAGGGCCGTGGCCTATGTCGTGCATCAGCATGGCGGACTGCACGGCCTCTGCCTCGCTGTCGAAGATGAAGACACCCTTGCGCTGCAGGGTCAGTATGGCCTCTGATGTCAGGTGGAAAGCGCCCAGCGAGTGCTGAAAGCGCGTGTGGCGAGCACCGGGATAGACCATATTGGCCAGTCCCAGCTGGCCAATACGCCCAAGGCGCTGCATCAGCGGGTGTTTCACGATGTTAAGCAGCAGGCCACCGGGAATGGTGATAAACCCGAAAACGGGGTCATTGATTATCTTTGAACTTTTCATCTTTTCAATCGGCCGCAAAGTTACGAAAAGTCGAGAGAAGAACAAAACAAGCTCGCTTGTTTTTTCTTCCGAGACGGAGGATTCGCTTGCGCTTTGTACCTTTA
>JAILBT010000055.1 GCA_024680755.1 Prevotella sp.
CGGACTGACCATCACCTTTGCCGGCGGCAACATGATAGCCACCGACGGTACCAACACCACCACACTCCCGCTGAGCAGCCTGGCCACGATGGCCTTCACCGACGAAGCCGCTGCCATTGAGAGACTCGCAGCCGGACTCGCGGCCAATGCCACGGTACAGCTCTTCAGCATGGACGGCAAGCTCGTGGGCACCTACGATGCCGCTGCGCTGCGGCAGGCCAGCCTCGGCAAGGGCGTATATATGGTCAGGAGCGGCAGCACAACAAAGAAGATTGTCGTCAAATAGACACACCACGTTATCCGATTTCCTGACAAGACCATGACACACAGACTATTCCCCCTGCTGCTCGCCGCGGCAGCCGCCACGACGGCCACTGCACAGACGCTCAACGTCACACAGGGTAACGTGACCTACAGCTACCGGCAGGACGCCGTGGGCACCATGACCTACACCGACGGCAACAGCCTTACCATCGGCGGCAGGAACTACGCCCTGAGCCAGGTGGACCGCATGACCGTGGACCCGGCTGGCAGCGTGACCGACCACACGGTCAGCATAGTGTACGGCGGAGCAACGGCAGCCGTAACCGTGGCCGGCAACCTGGCCGCAGCACTGACAGTGGATGTCAGCGGCGCCGATGTCACCATACACAACACCGACACCACACAGGCCGTGACCTACACCCTTAGCGGCACCTCTGCCGACGGACAGCTGCTGCTCTACGGCGAGAAGAAAGCCACGCTCGTGCTCAACGGCCTGGACCTGACCAACACCGACGGACCGGCCATCAACAACCAGTGCGGCAAGTCGCTCTATGTGCTGTGTCCGGCCGGCACCGTCAGCACCCTGACCGACGGCACGGCATACGCCGACACATACCACAACGGCACCGCCATCGACCAGAAGGGCGCCCTCTTCAGCGAGGGACAGATCTATTTCCAGGGCGACGGCACGCTCAACGTCAACGGTAACGCCAAGAACGCCATTGCCAGCGACGACTATATCGTCATCGACGAAGGGGCCGGTATAACCGTCAACGCCGTAGCAGCCCGCACGGGCAGCAACGGCATGAAGGCTAACGACGGCATTTTCATCTATGGCGGCACGCTGAACATTGACGTGGCGGCCGACGGAGCCAAGGGCATCAAGTGCGACAGCCTGATGACCATGACTGCCGGCACACTCAGCGTCCGTACAACGGGCGCCTCCATCATAGAGACTGATGCCGCCACCGGCCTGCGCGACACCAGCAGCTGCGCCGGCATCAAGGTGGCGGGAGTGCTCACCCTGAGCGGCGGCAGCGTCACCCTGAACAGCACGGGCGAGGGCGGCAAGGGCATCAATGCCGACAGCGACATCGTCATGACCGGAGGCACGCTCAACGCCATCTGTACAGGCGAGAAAGACCTCTCGAACCCCAAGGCCGTCAAGAGCGACACTTACATCTATGTGAGCGGAGGCTCCTTCACCGCACAGAGCACAAACGGGCGCGCCACCGACTGCGCCACCACCGACCGCTATCCCACCGTGGTGGGCACGCCGGCCACACTCACAAGGACAAAGAAGAAGGTCGAAATCGTCTTCTGACGGCTCCGCCACTGACATGACAAAGCGACGTGTCGCGTCCGCAGCTATTGCAGACGCGACACGTCGCTTTCGTTGTTTGTGACAGCAGCAGGTGTGGGTCGGCGCGGCACTTCGCCACCGCCACACACCTGCTGGCTGCCTGTCAGCCCTGAAGCGCCAAGAAATTCTTCAGTATCTGCTGACCCACATCGCCGCTCTTCTCGGGGTGAAACTGTGTGGCGTAGAAATTGTCGCGGTGCAGCGAGGCACTGTATGGCTGTATGTAGTCGGCCGTGGCAATGGTGTCGCCGCACAGGGGCACATAGTAGCTATGGACGAAATAGACGTGCTCGCCATCGCGCACGCCGTCGTAGAGCGGCGACCTGAGCTCGTGCAGGCTGTTCCACCCCATGCACGGCACCTTCTGCCGGCTGCTGTCCGCGGGTCTGAAGCGCACCACCGGCACGTCGAACAGCCCCAGACACTGACAATGGCCCTCCTCCGACGAACGACACATCAGCTGCTGCCCCACGCAGATGCCCAGCACAGGCTGCGTCAGCGACAGCAGCACGCGGTCGAGGCCATGCTCGCGCAGGTAGCTCATGGCCACCGAGGCCTCGCCCTGTCCAGGAAAGATGACGCGGTCGGCACGACGCAGCTCCACGGCATCGTCGGTCAGCACAGGCTCCACACCCAGGCGATGCAGGGCGTTCACCACCGAGCGTATGTTGCCAGCGTTGTATTTCAGTATTGCTATCACCGTTTCTTGTCTTTTAGCTTAATATCTAATAAATTCTCAGCTCTCATTCGTCTGCCGCGAAGAGCGGGTCTTCGGGCATTACCATCACGGGCTGCTTCTGCTCTGCCTCAAGGACCTTGGCCGTGGCATACTCTCGCGGCACAACCAGGCGGAACATATACTCCCTGAACCAGCGGTCGGACATGATGAGGCAGCCCTTCTGTCCCCAGTCGGCGCCCCACGAGTTCTCCACCTTCCATTTCAGGGCCCTGCCCTGCTTATCCAGATCGACGGCCGTCAGCGTCATGGCATGTGTCGAGCCGCTGTCGAAGGTGGCTATGCGCTGCGCCTTGTCCATGCCGAAGGTAGTGTCGAACAGCGAGCCATAGTCGAAATTCTCTGTGTCGGCATATCCGCGCTTGCGGTCCAGCTGCTTGCCCACGTCATACGAACTGTACATCTTGCGGCCGTCCTTCAGGGCGGCAATGGCCATCTGCTCGATGTCGTCCATTGGCAGGTTGACGTAGCGCCAGTTGTGGCCGTCGTAGCTGTGACGGTCCCATTGCACCTCGTATGTCTGGTAGTAGGGCCGGCGCGGGTCGTTCATCACCATGACGAAGGTGCCGTTCAGACCGCTGCCCACCACCTCGCGGAAGAACTGCTGCGGAGTGTAGTCGCGCCTCTCGCCCACCTGTTCGCCGGCCTTGTTCGTCGGCGCCCAGCTGAACTGCTGCGGCGGCTCGCCCACGGTCAGCACCAGCATACGATAGATCTGCGTCAGCATGCGCGTCTTAGCACTCTCGATGGCACCCTGGCTCTTCTTCTTGGCCACCATATCGCGCAGCTGCAGGCCATACTCGCGCAGCTTGCTCGAGATGAGCCGCGCCATGAGTGTCGTGTTGTCGGTCGAATAGCTCTCGGGCATCACTTCGCGCGGGCACAGACCATATTTCTCCGCCAGGTCGGCCACACCGCAGAAGGTGCCGCCATCGTTGATGGGGTGCTGGAAGAAGAAGCGCACACGCTCGTGGTCCATGGGCAGTGTGCCGGTGTCAACGGCCCCCTGTAGCATGAGGTTGGCCTTCTCCAGCTGGTCATAGAAGAAGAGGTAGGCATGCGAGAAATCGACCCTGAGCGAGTCGGTGCGGCGGGCATAGTCGGCCCGCAACACATTCAGCCCGCTGAACATCCAGCAGCGTCCGCTGTGCTGCTGGTCGGTGATAGACTGCACCGGCGTCTCCACGCTGAAGTGGGTGTCCAGTTGGCGGGCGTTGCGGCTGTCCTTGGCCAGCAGGTCGATGTTGTTGGCTGCTATGGCGTTCTGCAGGGCGCGCTCGGCAGCTCCGCCCTGTTGCTGTTCCTTGCGAATCTTCTTCAGCATCTTCTCGCTGATACCTCCGCCGGCCGCGGCCGATGGCAGTGCCAGTACCATTGCTACGGCCAGCACCATTGCGTTTGTCGTTGTTTTCATGTCGATTGTATGTATGTGGGGAATAAGTGTTTCACGTCGTTGTCACTTGATGTGCAGTGTCTTGCTGGTCTTGGGCGTGGGTGTCGATTTCGTCTTGCTACCCTTCTTCGTGCTGCCCTTCTTCGTGCCGGTGGCGGGCTGGTAGTATCTCAGTGCCTCGGCCATCCAGCCCTGTATCTGTTCTATGCGCTGTGCGTCGCTCGGGTGGTCGGACAGCAGCGAGCTGCCGCCCCCGCCCGTAGCTTTCGCCATGCGCTGCCAGAAGCTGACGGCCACCTGCGGGTCGTAGCCCGCCATGGCAGCAAAGATGAGGCCTATATGGTCGGCCTCGCTCTCCTGCTTGCGCGAGAAGCCGCTGGTCCACAGCTGCGACCCGAGGTTGGCCACCAGTGAGCCCAGCTGCATCCAGTCGGCGCTGACACCCGCACCCTGCAGCAGCGCACCGCCTGCCTGCATGGCATACTGCTGCTTGTAGGCGTTGCTCAGACGCTCGGCCGAGTGTTTGGCCACGGCGTGGGCTATCTCGTGTCCCAGCACCACGGCCAGCGAAGCCTCGTCCTGAGTGACGGGCAGCAGACCCTCATAAACCACTATCTTGCCGCCAGGCATACACCAGGCGTTGACCTGCTGGTCGCGAACAAGGTTAAACTCCCAGGCATAGTTCTGCAAGTCGGCCTGAAGGCCGTTGTTCTTCAGGTAAGTCTCCACCGAGCTGGCCAGCCGCTGGCCCACGCGCTTCACCATGGCGGTATTGGCGGCGTCGGTCGATACCTGCGCCTGCTGCATATACTGCTGATACTGCTGCAGAGCCAGGCTGGCCACCTGCTGGTCGCTCACCATCAGGCTCTGCTTGCGGCCCGTGATGGGCACGGTGTTGGTGGTGCCGCAGGCAGCTGCCAGCAGGCCCAGCGCAAGAGTGAGAATGAATGTCTTAATAGTTTTCATGGGTATTTTTTTAGTTTTTTAGTTTTTTAGTTTTTTAGTTGTTTAGTTGTTTAGTTGTTTAGTTTTTTAGTTTTTTAGTTTTTTAGTTTTTTTAGTTTTTTAGTTTTTTAGTTTTTTAGTTTTTTAGTCGTTTGATCGTTTGGTTGTTTAGTTGTTTAGTTGTTTAGTTGTTTGGGGGATTGGGGGTTTGGTCGTTTGGTCGTTTGGTCGTTTGGGGGTTTGGGGGGGTGGGTGTTTAGGGGGGGTATTGCTATAGAATAAATAGTTATAGCATTTGTTTTTCCATCAGAAACAGATATTCCGTGCATGTGTTGCCGCTCGTGACCCACTCGTTGGTGCGACGCATGGCGCTCATGGCGTTCAGCCGATAATCTATCTCGCGCGCGTCTATCAGCTTGCCGTTGGCCTCGATGATGTCAAACAGCTCCTGCTTCGTCACACGGCCGCACGAGCCATACGACAGCAGTATGTAGCGCGCCGCGGTGCGTTGCACCAGATCGCTGACGGCTTGCATAGCCACACTGTGCCCCTCACCGTCCTTGGCGTATGCCTCGAAAGCCGACGGGCAGGCCGTGTCGCGCGTGTCCTCGCGCCGGTTGGCCTTGCCGAACAGCTGCGGACGGTCGTTCAGCACCACCGTCTTCCACAGGTGGTAGTAGGCTGCATAGCGCACGCGGCTTGGCGGCATCTTGTCGTTGTGCGAGCCGTAGGGAGGGTCCAGATAGACCAGGTCGTGATAGGTGCCGGCAGCAGCCATCGCGTCGCCCTGCAGCACCGTGTTACGCGTGCGTATGGGAAAGCGCCGCGGCAGCCTGAGCCACAGGTCATGGTACGAGCGCGCCGACCAGCCCTTCAGGTAGGCTGCATAGTGGCCCACGGTGTTGTCAACAGCGTCGAGGGCTATGATGAGGCTCGTCAGCAGCACACACTTGTCCGTCCAGGTCAGCTTCCAGCAGTCTATCTGCTCGCGTATGGCATCCAGGCGCATGGCGTTCTTCAGCTGGAAGGGACGCCTGCCGTCGGCATCGCTGCCGCCATAGTGCTCGGCAAACCAACCGTGGCGGCCCGGCAGCGAGTTCAGCTCGTCAATCATGGGCTGGTAGTAGCTGTCTGGACTCGTGGACAGCAGGTAGCATGTGGCAAACACCTTCGACCATTCGGCCACGTCGTTGGCCGTCGTGTCGTAGCCGCTCTGGGCGAAGGCCTGAGCCACACGTGTCGTGCCGGAAAAGGCGTCCAGCGCAGAGCGTATCCCCAGCCCCGATGTCATCTGCAGTATGTAGGGCAGCAGCTTCAGCTTCGAGCCGGCATATTTGATGCCCTCGGTGGGGGGGACCGGCGCCCTGCCGCTTGATGATATGTGCCTTGCCATCGTGTGTTGTCCGGAGATGATTTTGACTCGTGTGCTGCCTGGCGGCGCTCCCGTGCGAAACATGGCACGGCCCGGCCCGGCGTTGCGGCTGCAAAAGTATGATTTTTTTTGCACACGGCAAAATATCACGCCCTGTTTTGCCGAAAAACTTCTGCCGGCAACATCGTCAGCCTGAGCAACGACCATGACATATAAAACCTTATTCAGAAAAAAAAGGAAATGCGACAAACTCGTATTTCCCATTCTTGTGACCCCGTTGGGATTCAAACCCAAGACCTTCAGAACCGGAATCTGACGCTCTATTCAGCTAAGCTACGGGGCCATTGCAACGCAAAAGCGGGTGCAAAGGTAAGATGTTTTGTCGAGATGAACAAAAAAAAAGTAGTGTTTTTTTTGGCCTTTCATGCTTTTACCTTACCTTTGCAACGTTTTAGTGGGGGCGCAGGCTTGCTGTCCCAAGGTAAAAAGACTGTATCACAACACATCAACTATGAGCAACATCATCAAACCGCAGTTCTACCAACGGCTGCTGAACACCCGCCAGACGGAACAGGGCATCAAGCTGATAAAGGACTTCTTCCAGCAGAACCTATCGACCGAGCTGCGCCTGCGCCGAGTGACGGCCCCCCTGTTCGTCCTGCAGGGACTGGGCATCAACGACGACCTTAACGGCGTGGAGCGTCCCGTCAGCTTCCCTATCAAGGACATGCATGAGCAGCGCGCCGAGATAGTCCACTCGCTGGCAAAGTGGAAGCGTCTGACCCTGGCCGAACAGCAGGTGCCGGTGGGACACGGCATTTACACCGACATGAACGCCATACGCGCCGACGAGGAACTGGACAACCTGCACTCGCTCTATGTAGATCAATGGGACTGGGAGGCCGTCATCACGCGCCAACAGCGCACGGTGGGCTTCCTGAAGAACGTCGTGGAGAGGATATATGCCGCCATACGGCGCACAGAATATCTGACCTCAGAGCGCTATCCCGAACTGGAACCTTTCCTGCCAGAGAGCATCCATTTCATTCACAGCGAGGAGCTGCTGCAGCGCTACCCCACCCTGTCGCCCCATGAGCGCGAGGATGCCATCTGCCGCGAATATGGTGCCGTGTTCCTCATCGGCATAGGCGGACGGCTTAGCAACGGCCAGAAACACGACGGACGCGCGCCCGACTACGACGACTGGAGTAGCATGGCAGAGAACGGCCTCGAGGGACTCAACGGCGACATACTGATATGGTATCCCGTACTGGGGCGCTCGTTCGAGCTGTCGTCGATGGGCATACGTGTGGACAGCGAGTCGCTACTCAGGCAGCTCAGACTGGAACATCAGGAACAGCGGCAGCAACTCTATTTCCACCGGCAACTGCTGGACGGTCGCCTGCCGCTATCCATCGGCGGAGGCATCGGACAGAGCCGCCTGTGCATGGTCATGCTGCACAAGGCACACATAGGCGAGATACAAGCGTCGGTGTGGCCGGACGACATGCGCCGGCAATGCGCAGAGATGGGCATGCCGCTGATTTAAGCCGATATAGGAAAGACACCACGGAAGCGCCACGACAACGGCACCATAACATGGGCATGGGCACGGCCACGCATCCTGACATGCAACGACAGGAAAAACGGCAGTGCCCATGCAGTTTTTTTGCAGTTGATTTTGCCGTTTCACAATTTATTGGTATCTTTGCGGCCAATAATGTAAAATCAGTACCAACAGACATACAACAGCCATGAAACATCTTGCACACCTATGGGCAACGGCAGCCCTGCTGACGCTGGCCTGCACAGCCGGGGCGCAACAGTGGCCTACACCCACACGCGAGGCAAAACCGGGCAGCCGCTGGTGGTGGCTCGGGTCGGCCGTAGATCGCGACAACCTGCGCTGGAACATCGGACAGTATGCCGGACATGGCATCGGCGCACTGGAGATAACGCCGCTCTACAGCGTGCAAGACAACGAGCAGCGCGACATTGACTACCTGTCGGACAAGTGGATGCAAATGCTGCGCTACACGCAGGAGCTGGGACGCGAATATGACGTGGAGATAGACATGGCCACCGGTACAGGTTGGCCCTTCGGCGGCCCCTGGGTGCCGCTCGGCGAAAGCGCATCGAAGATGGTGTTCGTTGACAGCGTAATGAGCACGGCGGCAGCCGCAGAGCTGGAGAAGAAGAAAGCCCTGCTGCCACTGCCACCAAGACAGCAGAAGAACGCGACACTGGTCTTGCAGCGTGCATACGCGGTGGACGACAACAACGTGCGCGTCATTGCCCTGTATGCCAAGTACGGCATAATGGCCGTGAAGCGGGCAGCGCCTGGCGGCGAGGGGCTGGTGATAGACCACTTCGACCGGGAGGCCGTGGGCAACTACCTGCGCCACATTGAGGCTGCCTTCGAGCGCACCGGCACGCCATACCCACACACTTTCTTCAACGACTCATACGAGGTGGCCGACGCCACATGGACACCAAAGCTGTTTGAGGAGTTTGAGAAGCGGCGCGGCTACCAGCTACAGGCCAAACTGCCAGAGCTGATTGACGGCGACGTCAAGGTGGTGAGCGACTACCGCGAGACACTGGCCGACCTGCTGCTGGAGAACTTCACCGAGCAGTGGACGGCATGGGCACACAGCCACGGAGCCATCACGCGCAATCAGGCACACGGCTCGCCCGCCAACCTGATAGACTGCTATGCGGCAGTAGATATACCTGAGATAGAAGGCTTCGGACTGTCAGACTTCGGCATCAAGGGTCTGCGCAAAGACCCCGGCAAGACGCGCAAGAACGATTCCGACTACTCCATGTTCAAGTATGCCCCGTCGGCTGCACACGTCTGCGGCAAGCCATACACGTCGAGCGAGACCTTCACATGGCTGACAGAGCATTTCCGCACGTCGCTGTCGCAGCTCAAGCCCGACATCGACCTGATGTTCTGCGCCGGGGTGAACCACATGTTCTTCCACGGTACAGCCTATTCGCCAAAGGACGATGCCTGGCCGGGATGGAAATTCTATGCCAGCATCGACATGAGCCCGACAAACAGCATCTGGCGTGACGCACCATACTTCATGCAGTATGTAGAGCGCTGCCAGTCGTTCCTGCAATGGGGACAGCCCGACAACGATTTCCTCGTGCTGCTGCCTGTGCGCGACATGTGGAAGAAGAACACACGGAAGCTGCTCATGCAGTTCAGCATACATGCCATGAGCAAGCTGGCACCCGAGTTCATCGAGACCATACTGGCCATAGACCGCGCCGGCTTCGACTGCGACTACATCTCCGAACGCCTCCTCATGGGCGTGAGCTGCAGCCAGGGCCAACTGGTCACTGCGGCCGGCACACGCTACCGGGGCCTCATCATTCCAGGCAGCGGAGAGATGCCCGACAACGTCAGGCAACACATCGAACGGCTGAAGGAACAGGGAGCCCACATCTGCTACAGCACAGACGCAAGCCTGCTGTCGGCCGCAGCCACGCCCGAAGCAATGAAAACACGTTGCAGCCTGAAAGCCATACGCCGGAAAAATGCCACAGGCCATCACTATTTCATAGCCAACCTGACACCCGACGACATCAAGACACGGCAGAAGCTGGCAGTCAGCTTCAACGATGCCTACTGGTTCAACCCGCTCAACGGCAACATAACTCGAGCCACATTCGGCAACGACGGGATAGACATCTGCCTGCGCAGCGGCGAGTCGATGATTCTGCAGACTTACGACCGTCCAATGGTCTCCAACGCCGAAGGCAAAGCAATGACCGGACAGGAGGACATAGCTCGCAACCGGAACAACGCACCCACCGAGACGACAACCGCAGACTGCATCCGGCTCGACGGCCCGTGGACACTGTCGTTCACCGAGGAGGCACCACGCGTGGACAGGACATTCCGTCTGGACAAGCTACAGACATGGGAGACACTGGCCGACGACAGCGCACGCGTCACCATGGGCACAGGCATCTACACAACGCGTCTCAAGCTGTCAAAGCAGCAACTCAGGGGTGTCAAGGCATGGAGGATAGACCTGGGCGACGTGCGCGAAAGCGCCCGGGTATATGTCAACGGCCACTTCGTGGGCTGCGCATGGAGCGTACCTTTCTCCCTGCAGTTTGAAGGACTGCTGAAGAAGGGCAGCAACACTATATGCATAGAGGTGACGAACCTGCCCGCAAACCGTATATCCGACCTGGACCGTCGCGGAGTGAAATGGCGGAAAATGAAGGAGATAAACGTTGTGGACATCAACTACAAGAAGACACTCTACGACCAGTGGGACCCCATGCCCAGCGGTCTGAACTCGCAGGTCACGCTGACAGCTCTCAGGTAGATGGAGACAGCGCATGACAACGAAATAAAATTATTATTATCAACAACTTAAATACATACAACAAATGTCAACCGACAACACAAACCACCATCATCATCATCACCACCACCACAGACTCGACTCAGCAACGAAATTCAAGCGCGACAGCCTTAAAGCCATCAAACGACGTAAATTGTTTGAGAAATGGGGCAAAATCATACTTGCCATCATAGCCGTAATCCTGCTGGCGCTTGTCGCACTGCTGCCTGCCTGAACGAGAAACAAGCATAGCACTATGGCTGTCTGTTAATTAGAAATACTAAAAATAAACAGAAATTGCAATTTCCGCTTTGCAATATACCAAGTTTTGAGTATCTTTGCAGCCCACATAATACACATTAATATTATATAGTGGAGTCATTCTTCCGCACACACAGCTATCTCGTGGAACACACCACAGCCCCCGTTCGGCGAACACTGATGGACGAGGTGGACTGGGAGTGCCGTCTCATCGGCATAAAAGGGACGCGGGGAGTGGGCAAGACAACCTTCCTCCTGCAACACGCTAAGGAGATGTTCGGAGCAGGCGACCGGCGCTGCCTGTACGTCAACATGAACAATTTCTACTTCCAGGGGCACGGCATCACAGAGTTTGCAAAGGACTTCTACGCTCAGGGCGGACGGGTGCTGCTGATAGACCAGGTGTTCAAGCATCCCGACTGGAGCCGCGAACTGCGCCGCTGCTACGACGAATGTCCGGCACTGAAGATTGTTTTCACAGGCTCAAGCGTCATGCGGCTGAAGGAAGAGAATCCAGAGCTGAACGGTATCGCCAAGAGCTACAACCTGCGCGGCTTCAGCTTTAGGGAGTTTCTCAACCTACTGACGGGCAACAATTTCCCGGCATACAGCCTGGAGGAAGTGCTGGCCGATCACGAACGCATCTGCCGTGACATACTGTCGCATGTCTCGCCAAAGCTGTATTTCCAAGACTACATACACCACGGCTTCTACCCCTTCTTCCGCGAGCACCGCAACTACAGCGAAAACCTGCTCAAGACGATGAACATGATGACCGAAGTGGACATACTGCTCATCAAGCAGATAGAGCTGAAATATCTGACTAAGATCAAGAAGCTGTTCTATCAGCTGGCTGAGCGTGGCCCCAAGGCACCTAACGTGTCGCAGCTGGCCCTTGACATAGAGACGAGCCGTGCCACAGTGATGAACTACATCAAGTATCTGGCCGACGCACGACTGCTGAACATGATATATGCACCGGGCGACACCTTCCCCAAGAAACCGACAAAGGTGATGCTGCACAACTCGAACCTGATGTATGCCATATACCCCATACAGGTGCAGCGACAAGACGCCATGGAAACCTTCCTCGTCAACCAACTGTGGAAAGACCACACGGTAAGCCAAGGCTCGCACGAACAATACTACACCGTGGACGACCACCTGAAGATGAGAGTCATCGACGCACAGGGCAACAATCGTGTACGACGACAAGAGGATATAATCTACCTACGTTACAGCACAGAAATCGGCAAAGGCAATCAGATACCCCTGTGGCTGATGGGATTCCTATATTAAATGCAAAAAATGACGCAGCTATCCAACGATGAACACAAGGCCCAGATGGAGGCGATGAAGGCATTTGACGAGCAGATGCCTTGTATCGGTATCTTCTGGTACGACCCTGCCGAAAAAATGCTCTTTGGCGTGCGCAAGCAGGAACTGACACCAAAGATGGTGGAGGAGGCTGCCGATGACGGGCTTCCATATATCAACTATCCTCATCTGCACCGACAGGTTTGGGCAAAGGAGTTTTTCCGTGCCCGCGCGAAACATGAGGAGACGAAGTTCGTAGGCGACTACACGCAGGTTCCCCGTGGTCGCGTCACATGGGCTGTTGACAAGTTCGTGGTTTTTGTCGGCAAGTGGGCTGAACCTATCGAAGAAGAGTTGGCCAAACTGATTGAGAAGGAGTTCTCCCTGCCTTACTTCGAGTTCGTCTATGACTATCACTGGGACTTGGGCCACGGCTGGTCGGGGGACATGAAATAGTATTACAGCGTAACTAACAAATGACATGAAATCGGAATTTGCTATCATCTGCATAACCGCTGCAATGCTTTGCTGTTGCTCTTCAAGAAGAGGGCAAACAGACATCTCCGTTCAAAATGATTCCCTATCAGTTGGAACGGAAGAAATGAAGGATGCTGGTAACAGTACTTTAGACAATGATGAACTTCCGAACTTGGCAGACATCGAAAAAAGGGTCGCTGAGATGTATAATGACATCATAGAGCATTACAACACAGACCCCATCAGCAACTGGGATAGTCACGAATTGTACTTCTCTGACAGCCTCAAGTGGCTGTATAGCCAATTGCCCGACGACGATATAATAATTGATTGGGATCCTTGGACTTGGTCACAGGACTATGATACGCTGGCTTACAAGAAGGTGGAGGTGGTACTGTCGGCACGAGACAGAGCACAAGCAACAGTAACTCTGTCGTTAAGAAAAGACACTGACCAACCAGTTGTTCTTGAATTGATTCGGGAAAAACACGGAGGTGAGAATGAGCTGCCGGAATGGTATGTGAACGATATCAGAAGCGGCACAAATTCAACTTGGACTTCAGTCGCCGACGAAATAAGAGATTATATCAAGAACTACAAAGAGAAATAATCAAATAAAGAGTTTTATTCATTTTAATACATTCATTTTTCTACAAATGGCTAAAGAAAAGAAATTTATCAC
>JAILBT010000132.1 GCA_024680755.1 Prevotella sp.
CCACGTTGTAGCTGTAGTCGTGTATGGAGTGTCGGAAGCCGCTTATGTGGTTGTGCGTATGGTTGCCCACCCGGTGGCCCTGTTCCACTATCTGGCGGTACAGCTCGGGGTATTTCCTCACGTTGTCGCCCACCATGAAGAACGTGGCCTTCACGCGCCGTTGTCTCAGCGTGTCAAGAATGAAGGGGGTGCTCTCTGGTATAGGCCCGTCGTCGAAGGTCAGATACACCGACCTCTCTCTTCGGTCCATACGCCAGAGAGCCCCCGGGTATAGCCAGCGCAGGTATATGGCTGGTTGTTCGATTATCATTTAGTAGATGCCTCCGCGTTGCTCATATTGTTGAGCGATCTGGTTCAGTTCGCCGGCATAGCTTCTGTACAGCTTTTCGTCGATGCTGGCAGCAATCTCGGCCACATGCTGCATGATATACAGGTGCAGGGCACACTCCTGCTGCGACTGCAGGAACCATTTCGATGGCAGCTGGTTGTAGTAGCTGAGATACTGTTTCGACTTGTTCCAGAGCATTTCCACCTGCTGCCTTGCGTGCACCGTGTCGCCTATGTATGCGTATGCTCGCGCCATGTCGAGCGAGCCGCTGGCATAGTCGGCCGTGACGTTGCTTGTGGGCAGCTCTTTCTCGGACAGCGCCAGCACCTCGGCACACTTGGCTGTGTCGCCCTCGGCGGCCAGGTGCAGGGCCAGTGTGGCCAGCAGCCGCCGGTGGGTGTAGCACATGCGCATGACGGTCTCGTCCAGGTAGATGCCTTCCTGAGAGACGTTGCCCCAGCGGAAGCGCTTGGTCACGTTCTCGTATGTCTTCTTTGTGTCGAAGTTCTTTGCCCCCGCTGTCTTCGTGGTGAATGGCGTTATGCGGTTGACCAGTCCCTCCTGCACGAAGTTGTCGCCCAGGTTCATGTAGTTCTCCTGTCCCACGGTTGTTGCCACATAGATGGGCCGTGTCCAGTTGGCGTTGGCTATCATCTCGAGCATCATCAGGTCGCCCTTGTAGAGTGCGCTCTTATTGGCCAGCGAGATGACCATGCGGTCGGGTATCGAGTCGGCGGCCATCATCATTCCGCTGCGCCGCACGGCCTCCTTGTCGATGGTGACATATACGGTGTCGGTGGGTATGACGTGCAGGTCCTTGTCTGTGGAACGCACCCAGTGGTCCAGTATATTCTTCAGTTCGAAGGGCTCGTCGCCGAAGTGGGCCCGTGCCTCGTCGGGATGTTCGCGGTAGAGCTGCAGCAGCTCAGACTTCATCCGCGGGTCTATCTGCACATACTCGTTCGTTCCGGCGCAGTATTCGATACGCTTCCATGTGATGGGCAGCGCTGGCGAGTCGTAGGCCGGTCGCACCATCTGGTCGATATACCAGTCGGTCTGCAGATAGCTCAGGTTGCAGACGCGTGCGTCGGTTCGCACGCCCTCGGTGTCCTGGTTGTACCACAGGGGGAAGGTGTCGTTGTCGCCGTTGGTATAGATGATGGGGTAAGAGGGGTGCTCCTGTCCGTTCTCGTCGGTGGCCGACTGCTGGAGCGACATGAGGTAGTTCTGTCCGAAGTCGCGGCATGTGTAGCGTCCCGAGCGGTCGTGGTCGTCCCATGTCTGCGAGACCATCTGCACGGGCACGGCCAGTGCTGCCACGGCGATGACGGTGGCCGCGGCCAGCGACTCCCTCTTCAGCGCGTTGCGCTGCAGCCAGTCGATGATGGCAGCCACGCCCATGCCGCACCAGATGGCAAAGGCGTAGAACGAGCCCGCGTAGGCATAGTCGCGCTCGCGCGGCTGCATGGGTGTCTGGTTCAGATAGACGACAATGGCCAGGCCCGTCATAAAGAACAGGAAGAAGACCACCCAGAACTGCTGTGCCCCGATGGTGAGGGGGGCTGTCAGCCAGGCATGTTTCTTCTTTTGCTGCTTGCTGTCATGCCGCTTGCGCTGCTCGCCGTAGCTCACCTGCCAGAAAAGTCCCAGCAGTCCCAAGAGCAGCGGCAGACAGTAGAACACGTTGTGGCCCTTGTTCTGCTTCAGCTCGTCGGGCAGAGCGTCCTGATTGCCCAGACGGGCGTTGTCGATGAAGGGTATGCCCGAGAGCCAGTTGCCTTTCTCCGGTGAGCCGTGCCCCTGTATGTCGTTCTGCCTGCCGGCGAAGTTCCAGAGGAAATATCGCCAGTACATCCAGTTGCACTGGTATGAGACAAAGAAGCTCAGGTTGTCCCACTGCGACGGCACCTTGACCATGATGTTCTCGCCGCAGCGGTCGTAGGACTCTTCGCGGCCGTCCACGCCGCCCATCCAGTTCTCATAGTACTGGGCGTGGCTGGCGCTGTACATGCGCGGGAAGAACATGTTCTGCGCATACTTATACTCGTCTTTCGTGCGGACGACGAAGTATTCGTCGGGGTCGTTCTCTGAGGCTTTCTCGCGCCGCTGATAGACGGGCTTTCCCTTCTCATAGACGGGCCGGCAGTAGTTGCCGTCGCGCTCCAGGGCCACCTGCGATGTGTATGCCTGCCCGTAGAGCAGCGGTCGCGAGCCATACTGGTCGCGGCTCAGGTAGTCGCCCAGGGTGAAGATGTCCTCGGGCGAGTTCTGGTCCATAGGCGGGTTGGCCGACGAGCGTATCACGGTGATGGCGTATGTGCTGTAGCCCACCATCAGCATGAGCATGCACAAGAGGGCCGTGTTCTTTATCCGCGGCGTGATGAGGGCGTGTGCCTCCTTGCCCTTGCCCACGCTCCAGTTGAGCACGAACCAGAGCACCGCCAGCACCACCACGCCCGTGATGAAGGCCGCCCAGCCATAGCCGTAGAAGGGGATGCCCAGCATGCCGACGGCTGCCAGCGAGGCTATATTCTGGCGCTTGAGGTTATGGTCGGTGGCGTTCTGCGTCTCGTAGATGGCCCACAGCACCGTGGCCACGAGCAGCAGCAGATAGATATACTCGCCCGTGTTGAACGGGCAGCCCAGGGTGTTGACAAAGAACAGCTCGAACCATCCGCCCACGGTGATAATGCCCGGCACCACACCGTAGAGCACAGCCGCCAGCAGCACCGAGCTGATGACGAGGGCGACGATGGAGCCCCGCAGGTTAGCCTGCGGCACACGGCGATAGTAATAGACCAGCACGATGGCGGGCAGGCACAGCAGGTTGAGCAGGTGCACGCCTATGGACAGTCCGGTCATGTAGAAGATGAGCACCAGCCAGCGGTCGGCATGTGGCTCGTCGGCATGGTCTTCCCATTTCAGAATGAGCCAGAACACCACGGCCGTGAAGGCCGACGAGAAGGCATAGACCTCGCCTTCGACGGCCGAATACCAGAAGGTGTCAGAGAAGGTGTATATCAGCGCTCCCACCATGCCGCTGGCTTCGATGGCCACCAGCCTGGCCGTCGAGATGGCTTCGCCGCGGCTGGTCAGCAGGCGGCGCACCAGGTGCGTTATGCTCCAGAAGAGGAACAGTATGCATGTGGCAGAGAGCAGCGCGCTCATGGTGTTCACCATGCGTGCCACTTGTGTGGGGTCGCTTGCAAACTGCGAGAACAGGTTGGCCACCAGCATGAAGAAGGGGGCGCCTGGCGGGTGGCCTATCTCCATCTTATAGCCTGTGGTGATAAACTCCGGACAGTCCCAGAACGAGGCTGTGGGCTCGATGGTAGAGCAATAGACCACGGCTGCGATGGCGAAGGCCAGCCAGCCGAGAATGTTGTCTATTAAACGGAAGCGTTTCATTGTCTGTCGTGTGTGTGAGCTACAGGTGTCTGTATTTAGTATATTATCTGTGTCCAAGGTGTCTGCACCTTGCCGCTTTGGCTGCTCTGCTGGCGCATACGGCTTCTATATAACTAATGGTTATTTCATCGCTTTGCACTGGTACGCGGGTGTCTCACCCGCGGCTGCCGCAGGTGAGACACCTGCGTACCGGTAGTTGGCTGCAAAAATAGACATAAATTCTCAGTTATAAGACTACAGGCGCAAATAATTAAGATTTTTTGAGAGATGGCGTGTCTCTGCCAGCCGGCTTCTACTCGTAGCGCATGGAGCGTGCCGGGCGTATGTGTGAGACCAGGAAGCTGGGAGCTATCAGCACGGCCACGCTCACGGCGAGTGTGGCCAGGGCGAGCAGCAGTGTGACGGGCAGGTTCAGCTCCACCGGTGCCTCGGCCACATAATATGTCTCGGGGTCGAGCCTGACGATGCCCGTCTGTTGCTGCAGCAGCACCAGCCCCACGCCTATGACATAGCCCCAGAGCAGTCCGCGCCCGATGATGAACACGGCAAACCAGATGAAGGTGTGGCGCACGGTGCTGTTGCGTGCTCCGAGGGCTTTCAGCAGTCCTATCATCTGCGTTCGTTCCAGGATGATGATGAGCAGACCGCTGATCATGGTGAATCCCGCCACGCAGACCATCAGCACCAGTATGATCCACACGTTGATGTCTAGCAGTTCGAGCCACGAGAACACCTGCGGAAACGTTTCGCGTATGTTGCGTGTGGTGAGCTGCTGTCCGTAGCCGTCGCGGTAGGCTCGCAGGGATATGGCAATGGGCAGGTCGGTCTCTGCCAGCCGGTCGAAGCGGTCTGTCTGCAGCTCGGCCCCCGTACACTGGTCTGCCTGCCAGCCGTTGAGCCGCGTGGCGGTGTAGATGTCGGTCAGACAGACGGCATCGTCGTAGCGTCTGATATGCGTCTGATATATGGCATCGACGTTGAAGCGGCGTGTGCGCACCCCACCCTCGTCGTCGATGAAATAGGCAAAGACACGCTGCCCGGCGTGCAGACGCAGCTTGTCGGCAATGGTCCGCGAGACCACGAGGTGCTGGGCGTTGGTGCTGTCAGAGAACTGCGGCATGCGGCCCTCCACCAGGCAACCCGCCAGGAAGGTGGGGTCGAAGTCGGGCCCCACGCCTTTCAGCTGCACGCCGAGGAAGTCGCTGTCTGTCTTGAGCAGCCCCTGTGTCAGCGTGAAGCGTTGCACATGGCGCACGTTGTCGTGGTTGCGCAGGGCAGCGACGAGCGAGTCGCTCATGCTGACGGGCAGCGCCTGGGCCGAGCCTGCCGTCAGCACGTTCAGCACCTGTATGTGCGAGCCGAAGCCCGTCACCTTGCGTTCCACGGTGTGCTTGAAGCCCATCACCACCGCCACCGTCACTATCATCACGGCCAGACCGATGGCTACGCCTGCCGTCGCTATCCGTATGGCAGGCCGGCTAACCTTCTGGCTGTCAGCCTCGGTTGTGGCCAGACGGCGTGCTATGAACAGTGGGAGGGACATTTGCCAGTCAAGTTGATTCTAATGCAGCGCGTGTCTTCTCCATGCATCTGCGATTTACAATCACGCTGGGGGTTAATTTGCGGCAATAAGTCCCCACGTTTCCAGTTCCGCATCTGTGAGGACAAGCGTATTGTTTTTGACGCTTTGGTATCCGGAATTGAAGTTTTCGTTGTCAACCACAGTGCCAAAGATATATTCATCAGCCTCACTGGGTATGTCAACGGTTAGTGATGCACCAGGAACAAACGATGTGTAATTTTTTGTTGATATTGTTTCTCTGGAAGGCAGTGTTATGCCATTGCCTATATTTGTCTGCACGGTGCGGTAGAACTCCACATAAACGTATCCCAGACTCCATCCGCTGGAGTTGGTGACAGTAAGCTTTGTCGCATCATTTTTCTCAGTCTCTGGCTGTGGGGCGTTGTCGTCGTCGTCGCTGCCACATGCACTAAAACTTAGGCAAGCCAGCATGGCCATTAAGGTGGACAGAAGGTGTAGTTTGTTTAGAAGCAAGTCTTTAGTTTTCATATTTGCAATATTAGGGGTTAGTGGTTTCTGGTAGCAAAGGTCGAACAACATGTTGCGTTATCAATCTTCGTTGTACAATCTTCAATGTTTAATCTTCAATGTTTAATCTTTAATGTTTAATGTTTAATGTTTAATGTTCAATGTTCAATGTTTAATGTTTAATGTTCAATGTTTCTGTACGCCTCCAGTGCTTTCTCCAGCACCACGAGGGCGCGGCTCAGGTCTTCCTTCTTCAGCACGTAGGCTATGCGCACCTGGTCGCGACCGGCGCCGGGTGTG
>JAILBT010000135.1 GCA_024680755.1 Prevotella sp.
CTGAGGGAAAGCAAGAAGGTAACCATGCTCGGCATTCGCGTGGGATGGGGACTTTCAGGCTCGGCACCCAGGCGCGACTACCTCTATACCAGTAAATACGGTGTCACCGATACATACATTGACATGAATGCGATGCGGCCCCTCAATATCCGTCTCAACGACCTGCAGTGGGAAACGGCGAGTGGCTACAACCTCGCCCTCGAACTGGGATTATGGGACGACCGTCTCAAGTTTACCCTCGAGGCATACCACAATACCACCAACAACATGCTCTCGTCGTATTTCCGTATCCCGTCCAACAGTGGATACACCAGTCTGGATTACAAAAACGACGGTAAGATGAGAAATGTGGGCTGGGAGTTCCATATCAACACCAATAAACTGATAAAGAAAGGTGATTTCCAATTTGACCTGAATGCCAACTTCGGTAACAACAAGAACGAAATCCTTGAGATGGATCCCAATGTGCTCAACAATCTGAACATCCCGTTCAAATACGACAATGCACAGGTACTGCAGCGTGTGCAACTCCACAACCCCTTCGGCGCCATCTACGGATTCCGTTACAAAGGAGTATATCAGTACAACTACGACACCTTTGCCGACATGAACGAGGAGCAGCGCAGCCAGTTCATCACCGATGGCAAGACCGCACCTGTGGCCATGACAGGCGAGGGCAATGTCATCCTTGACGACAAGGGACAGCCCGTGCGCATGCAGTTTGGATATTCCAACGACCCCTCACAGATGGTCAATTATAAGTTCTCTGGAGGTGATGCCATCTACGAGGATATCAACCACGATGGCAACATC
This sequence comes from Prevotella sp., assembly GCA_024680755.1. Lineage (GTDB taxonomy): Bacteria > Bacteroidota > Bacteroidia > Bacteroidales > Bacteroidaceae > Prevotella. The sequence continues at coordinate 814 of JAILBT010000135.1, forward strand.
AATGCCCTCGATATCGTATATCTGGGAAGTTCGCTGCCCAAACTCACTGGTGGTTTCGGCTTTACGGCATCATACAGCGGATGGAGGCTCATGGCACAGTTCACCTATCGAGTGGGCAACAAGATTCTCAATATGGCACGTCTGAACACAGAGGCTATGATAGACAACAAGAACCAGAGTCAGGCCGTCAACTACCGCTGGCGCAAGGAGGGCGACGTCACCTCCATACCGCGCGCCATGTACGGCGGCGGCAGCAACTACAACACGCTCGTGTCAGACCGCTTCGTCGAAGACGGTACATACCTGCGCATGGGCTACATACAGCTGTCGTACTCTATCAACAAGAAGCACCTGAAGTGGATCGGACTGAACCGTATCTCGCTCTATGGCTCGGCCAACAACCCCTTCGTGCTGACAAAGTACACGGGCGTTGACCCTGACATCAGCACCGGAGGCTGGGGACCCGCCACCGACAATGCGCAGACACCGCGCGCACGCAGCTATACGCTCGGCGTGACAGTTGACTTCTAAGCTTAACACACATAACTACAACAACCATGAAACTGCACAACATATATAATAGGATGAAAGTGGCCGCGCTCCTGACCCTGCCCGTGGCGGGGGTGGGTGGCCAGCTGCTCTTCTCTTCCTGCAGCGACTTCCTTGAGATAAAGCCGCAGAACGAGATCATCTTCGAAGACTTCTGGAACGAGAAGGCCGACGTAGATGCCATCGTAGCCGGCTGCTATGCCGCCATGCAGGACGACCCCATCATCAGGCGAATGATGATCTGGGGCGAGTTCCGCTCGGACAATATCACGGCCGGACTGAACATACAGAACGACATCAACCTGGAGAACATCTTCAAGGAGAACATCACGGCCAGCAACTTCTACACCACCTGGGTCGATTTCTACAACGTCATCAACCGCTGCAACATCGTCATCAAGTATGCACCGCAGGTGGCAGAGCGCGACCCGTCGTACTCAGCCGGCGAGCTGGCGGCTACAATAGCCGAGGTGAGCGCCCTGAGAGACCTCTGCTGGTTCTATCTGATACGCACCTTCCGCGACGTGCCCTACACCAACGAGGCCTTCACCGACGACGACCAGGTGATGGACCTGCCCGCCTCTAAGTTCGACGACATCCTGGACGACCTCATCGCCGACCTGGAGAAGCAGAAGAACAACGCCGTCAGGCGCTATCCCGAGACCAAGAAGAACTACCAGACAGGACGCATCACGCAGGAGGCCATACACGCCATGCTGTGCGAGATGTACCTCTGGAAGAAAGACTATGCCAACAGCATACGCTATGCCGACCTCGTCATTCAGGCCAAGCTCGACCAGCAGGAAGAGGCCCTGAGCAAGAACACCGGTATGCAGCAGCGCGGCAACAACAACTTCAACGGCTTCCCGCTCATCTCCGAGCGCGTGATGGACAACTACTGGGGCTCGGCCTACAACGCCATCTTCGGCAGCACGGGCAACAGCAGCGAGAGCATCTTTGAGCTGACCTATGACAAGGAGAACCAGAACATGCTGTCCAACGGGGCCGTCAACGCCCTGTATGGCAATCCCGAGGCTGTCGTCGGACTGGCCAAGCCCGCTGACTTCATCGCCGAAGACGGTGGCAACGACAACTGGTCTGTCTTCACCAACAAGTATGACGCGCGTGCCTACGAGCTGCGCAACGAGGCAGGCTCCGTCACCGGCATTGCCAAGTATGTGAAGTATGGCCTCGAGATAAGCACCACCACAGCCACACAGCCACAGCTGGTGGCGTCGGGCACCATGTATGCCAAGGACAAGAACAAGAGCAACTGGATCATCTACCGCCTGACAGACATCATGCTGCTCAAGGCCGAGGCACTCGTCGAGCAGATGACCAACACGGCCGACTCTGTCCAGAGCGATGCCGAGAAGGAGCGCAACGAGCAGCTGCTCAGTCAGGCGTTCACACTGGTCAACGCCGTCAACAAGCGCTCCATCTGTGAGATGCAGCTCAAGGACACACTCGTGCAGAGCGACTACAACACCAAGAGCCTTATGAGCGACCTGGTGCTCAAGGAGCGGCAGCGAGAGCTGATGTTCGAGGGCAAGCGGTGGTACGACCTGGTGCGGCGCTCGCAGCGCGACGGCAACACCGCGGTGCTCTCAAAGCTGGCCACGCAGAAGGTGACCGAGAACAAGGGAGGCATACAGACCAAGCTGGCGCGTATGGACGCCATCTACTGGCCTTACAACCTCGACGAGCTGAAGGTCAACCATAACCTGACGCAGAACCCGGCCTTCGGCAGCGGAGAGAACGGCAACTATCAGAAGACCAACTAACGAGACACGTTTTGCACCAGAACAATCATAATATCCTACAACCATGAAACTGCAATATATATATAATAAGGTGAAGCTGGCCCTGACCCTGGCCATACCCCTCGGGATGACAGGCGGAGCCATGCTGACCTCATGCTCTGACGAGCCCGACGAAGAGAACTACTACACCTTCACGGGCGAGATGATGAGCGACTTCCTGCGCTACAACCCAGAGTACAGCCAGTTTGCAGAGGTGGTGGACCGTGCCGGTCTGATGAACCTGCTCTCAACCTACGGCCACTACACATGCTTCGCACCCAACAACACGGCCATGAGCGCCTATCTGCAGAAGCGCGGCTTCGGCAGCATCGACGACATGACCACTGCCGACTGCGACACGCTGGCGCGCACCCACCTGGTCAACAACATGTACACCACGGCAGACATGATGGTGGTCGAAGGCTCGCTCGGAACAAACAACATGAACCGGCAGCCCATACAGATCACTCAGGGACTGGACCAAGACTCTAACGCCGTGGTCATTCTGAACCGCTCGGCACGCGTCATCTTCACCCTGCAAGACGACTCGGTGGAGAACGGCATCGTGCAGCCCATCGACATGGTGCTCGAGAACAGCAGCATCACCGTCGATGGACTGATCAGGGCCAACGACAAGGTGTCTCTCTTCTACAACGCGCTCAACGCCACCGGACTGCGCGACAGTCTCATACGCACACGCGACGAGAACTGGAACCCCGATGCCTACGAGCCGTATCGCTACACCTCCGACTTCTGGGTCGAGATAGCTACCGTGCCCGAGGTGCGCAAGATTGGCTTCACGGCCTTCGTCGAGCCCGACTCGGTCTATAGGTCGAAGGGCGTCAACACCCTGGAGGATATGTACCGGCGGGCCTGCCAGATCTACGATCCCATCTACCCCGACGACGTGGCAGAGCCCGAACATGCCTACTCGCCAGAGAACATACGCAGCCCGAAGAACCCGCTGTGGAAGTTCGTGGCATACCACATCCTGACGCGCGACGTCGTCGGCTACAATAAGCTGACACCGCTCGTGCTGCAGACCAACCCCTTCAAGGGTGCCATCGGCATCAAGATCAACGAGATGGACCCCACCGACTGGTATGAGACCATGCTGCCCCGCACCATGATGAAGATGGACCAGGCCACTGTGCAGAAGTATCTGGGCGACGCCACCCGCGGCGAGCGCTTTGTCAACCGCCGATACGACGCTGCCTACCAGATACGCGGAGCAAAGATCAACCCCGTGGTCGAGGACGAGTATGAGCAGTTCGGACTGAACGGACGCTACTTCTATGTAGATGACATCGTCAAGTTTGGCGTCGAGGAACGCGACCAGGTGTTCAACACCCGCATACGCATGGACTTCTCGACCATCTGGCCCGAGGTGATGACCAACGACATCCGTCTCAACGGCGACCCCACACAAGACGACAATTCGAGCAAGGCCGACGACACCTTCAAGTATGGCCGCAACTACTATTTCCCCAACGGCTATCTTGACAACGTCACTATAACCGGCAACGCCAGCCTCGTCTATCGCCGGCCCCACTGGAACTTCTGGAGCTACGAGGGCGACGAGTGGAACCTCTTCGGCGACTACGACATCACGTTCCGCCTGCCGCCCGTGCCCTACGACGGCGAATGGCAGGTGCGCATGGGCTTCTGCGCGCTGAAGACGCGCGGCGTGGCGCAGATCTACTTCGACGGCAAGCCACAGGGCATACCCCTCGACATGCGCAAGTTCCTCAACGAGGAGACCATGATAGGTTCGACCTTCGAGACGTCTATCGACAAGTATAAGAAGTGGACCGAGGAAGAGAAGGTTGAAGACCAGAAGGCACTGAAGAACCTGGGCGCATACCGCGGAGCGTATGGCGGCTACCACACCGACGGAACGGCCGTCAACGAGTTTGTGGTCAACCCGCGCACATACCGCATCGTGCTCTGCCAGACGCGTATCGACCCCAGCCGCGACCACTACCTGCGCGTGCGCTGTACAACAACAGCCAAGCAGGGCAACAACAACGAGTTCATGATGGACTACATCGAGCTGGTGCCCAAGAGCGTCTATGGCGTGACGGGAGCCGGACAGAGCGAGGACGACCTGTGAGCCGAGTAGTCATGCAAGACATAATATTAATGTATCAGTGAATAATAGCACAACATCCATTCGTTATGAAAAGACTATTATCATATAGAACGATTTGTTCTTTAGTGGCCGTCTCGGCGCTGGCGCTCGGTGCCTGCACCGACACATGGAACGACCACTACGACACCACCGCTGCCGACGTCAAGGGCGGCTCGCTCTGGCAGGCCATCGACGGCGACAGCCAGCTGAGCAACTTCGCCCGCGTGCTGAAAGCATGTGGCTACGACGCCGCGCTCAGCAGCAGCCAGGTCTTCACCGTGTTCGCACCGACAGACCAGAGCCTCACCTCGGCACAGGCAGACAGCATCATAGCCCTCTACAACGCCGAGAAGCAGGCCGGAAAGAAAGACGACGACAACCTGGCCATCAAGGAGTTCGTACAGAACCACATTGCACTGTACAACTATTCGGCCTCGTCGCTCAGCAACGACTCGGTGGTGATGATGAACGGCAAGTACACCGTGCTGACTCCGAACACCTTCGGCGGCAGCAGCATGGCTAAGAAGAACAGTCTGTACGGCAACGGCGTACTCTTCATACTCACAGACCAGGTGCCATACAACGCCAACGTCTTTGAACGCATAGGCAAGCTGGACGGACTGGACAGCGTGGCGCGGTTCCTCTATAGCTACAATGAGTATGAGTTCGACGCCAGCCAGTCGGTGCCCGGTGGCATTGTCGATGGGCGTACCGTCTATCTCGACTCTGTCATGGTGCTGCAGAACAAGCTCTTCCAGCAGCTGGGACTCATCAACAACGAGGACTCGAGCTACTGGATGGTGGTGCCCACCAACGACCAGTGGAACGAGCTGATACCACGCTTCGAGCAGTGCTACAACTATGCCAGCAACGTGGCTAAGCGCGACTCGCTGCGCCTCATCAACTCGCGGCTCGCCCTGCTGCGCGGCACGGTGTTCAGCCGCACGTTCAACACCGACGAGAGCCTGCGCGACTCGGCCGTGTCTGTCAACGCCTATCGCCGCTACCAGTATCGCGCGCTGATGTATGGCAGCAGCAGCCTGCACTACTATCAGTATGGCGACAAGGAGAACCCGCGCGCTTTCTTCGACGGACTCAACTCTTACGACGCCAGCAACGGACGCGTGTTCTGGAACCCCGCACAGTGGCCCATCGACAGCCGCGAGACCTTCCTCCGCCAGGTCTTCATGGAGGGCGAGAGCCGCAGCACACTCAAAGAGGTGGCCTCGGGCACGAAGACACCCCTGGCAACCGTCGGCGTGGCGGCCAGCAACCCCTTCTACAACAAGCTGTCGAGCAATGCCTACGGCGTGATCGAACCCTCGGGCTCGCTCAACCCCGACGTGACGCTCAACATCGAGAACGTGCTGTCGAACACACCGTATGACATCTATCTCGTCATCGCTCCCGCCCTGGCCGGCGACACCCTGGCCAGCATGCGCGAGCGGCTGCCGACAAAGTTCCGCTGCGCTCTGACATACAAGAACGCGGACAACGCCGACGAGACATACGCTCTGCCTAACGGCGGTAAAAGCATCAACAACGGCACAGACTTCACCACCACGCCCGACGTGGTCGATAGCGTGCTCGTGGGCAAGGGGATAGTGTTCCCCACATGCACCTACGGACTGGAAGACCCGCAGGTCACGCTGCAGATAAAGTGCCGCGTGGGCAGCTCTGACATCAATGCCAACAGATTTAACCGTATCATCCGTCTGGACCAGATACTGCTGGTGCCCAGCAAGGAGACAGAGTAATAACTACAACAAGCATAAGATCATGAAAAAATATATCCTATTCGGACTCTCCCTGCTGACCGCTTTCCCCCTTGCCACCTGGGCACAGGATGCCGACGACGACGAAGAGCAAGTCAGCCGAAAGAGCTTCTCAAAGAAACAGGCAAAGTATGAGACGCGCACCGTGAAAGGCTGCGTGGTCGATGCCGCCTCGGGCAAGCCCCTCAGCGGCGCCATCGTCAGCGCCTACGACATCGAAGGCTACAGCGTGCTGACCGAGGACGACGGCTCGTTCGAGCTGAAGCTGCCCGTCGTGGCCAGCGCACTGAGCATCTCTGCACCCGACCATAACGCCGCCCTGCAGGGAGTGGTGAAGGACGAGATGCAGCCGCAGGTGAAGCTCTATCCCACAACACTCGCACCAGACCTGCGCCTCGGCACCAACCTGCGCGGCGACCAGCAGGCCAGCGACTTCGGCTATACCAGCGCCATCAATATCAAAGACGAGGTGCAGAAGCAGCTTGGAGCCGTAGCATACACCACCACACGCAACGGTACGCCCGGCGTGGGCAGCGTGATGTTCGTCCAGGGCCTCAACTCGCTCAACGTCAACGCACAGCCGCTCGTCGTGGTCGATGGCGTGATACAGGAGCAGCAGTATGACCGCACCCTCATTCACCAGGGCTTCTACAACGACATACTGACCAACATCAACCCCGCCGACATAGAGAAGGTGACCGTCATGCGCAACGGCACCGCACTCTACGGTGCCAAGGGTGCCAACGGCGTCATCCTGATCCAGACACGACGCAACAAGTCGATGGCCACGCGTATCACGGCCAACGTCTCGGCAGGCGTAAGCTTCGAGCCGAAATACTACAGCATGATGGGCGCCGAGCAGTATCGCGGATATGTCTCAGAGCTGCTTAAGACCACCGGCACGGAGATAAAGGACTTCAAGTTCCTCAACGAAGACCCCAACTACTACTACTATGCCCAGTACCACAACGACACCGACTGGAAGAAGGAGGTCTATCGCACGGCCCTGACGCAGAACTACGGCATCAACGTTGAGGGTGGCGACGACGTGGCCAACTACAACCTGTCCGTGGGCTACACCTCGGCCAAGAGCAACATGGAGTTCAACGACATGAGCCGCCTGAACATACGCTTCAACACCGACATCGACCTGACCTACCGCTTCAAGGTGCGCTTCGATGCCTCGTTCAGCAACCTGACACGCAACATACGCGACGACGGCGCGCCCGCCGGCTACGACGAGGGCACGCCCACGGCTCCGTCGTTCCTGGCCTACGTCAAGAGCCCCTTTATGAGCCCCTATACCTACGGACGCGGCGTGCTGAGCGACAGCCACTATGACATCGACGACGAGACATATCTCGACGAGGCACTGGCCAACTACCCATACTACAACTACCAGCTGGCCAACCCAATGGCCCTGAACGAGTATGGCGACGCCAAGAACAAGAACCGCTTCGAGAACTCGCTGCTCAACCTGAGCGTCACGCCCAAGTTCCTCTTCACCCGCAACCTGGCGCTGCAGGAGCACTTCAGCTACACGCTGGTCAATACCAACGAGATGTACTACATACCCGTCAACGGTGTGCCGTCATACTATGTGAGCAGCGTCAACGCATGGCGCGACAACGAGGTGCGCTCGCTGGCCTCACGCCAGGAGAGCGTCTATAGCGACACACGCCTGAGCTGGAACAACCGCTATGGCGGCCATAGCATCGACCTCTTCGGCGGCGTGCGCATCATGTGGGAGAACTACTCGATGAACAACCAGCTGGGCTACAACACCGGCTCGGACAAGACACCCTTCATGCACTCGGGACTGATGAATGCACAGGACGACGGCATCAAGGAGTCGTGGAACCAGGTGACATGGTATGCACAGGCCGGCTACAACTACCTGAGCCGCTACTATCTGCAGGCCAACCTGACGGCCGACGGCTCGTCGCGCTTCGGCAAGGAGGCCGGAGGCCTGAAGGTGTTCGGGGCCTCGTGGGGCATCTTCCCCTCGGTGCAGGCCTCGTGGGTGATGAGCAACGAACCGTGGATGGCACGCGTGCCGGGTGTCAACTACCTGAAGCTGACCGCCGGCTTCGACGTCAGCGGCAACGACGACATCGACGTCAACGCCGCTCGCTCGTACTTCCGAGCAAGGCGCTTCATGGAGAGCATGTCCGGACTGAGCTTCAGCGGCATTGGCAACGAGGGTATCAAGTGGGAGACCACACGCCGACTGAACGCCGGACTGGAAGGCAACTTCGTCAACAACCGCATACACTTTGCCGTCAACTATTTCCGCGCCAAGACCACTGACCTGCTCACACTGCAGCAGGTGGGCTTCCTCTCGGGCCTGAGCGAGAACTGGAGCAACGGCGGAGCTATGAAGAACGAGGGCTTCGACGTGCAGCTGGGCTTCAAGGCGCTGGTCACAAAGAACTGGCAGTGGGAGATAGGCGCCAGCATGGGCCACTATAAGAACAAGATAACCGAGCTGGCCGACGGCCGCACGTCGCTCACCACCGACCTCTATGGCGCCACCATACTGACCGAGGTGGGCAAGGCTGCCAACCTCTTCTATGGCTACCGCACAGAGGGCGTGTTCGCTACCTCAGAGGAGGCTGCCAACGCCGGACTATATATCCTCGGCGACAACGGCGTGACGAAGAACTACTTCAAGGCCGGCGACATGCACTTCTTCGACCGCAACGGCGACCATCAGATAACGGAGGCCGACCGCGTCGTCATCGGCGACCCCAACCCCGACATCTATGGCAACATCTTCACCACGCTGGCCTTCAAGCGCCTGAAGCTCGACCTGCGCTTCAACTACTCGCTGGGCAACGATGTCTATAACTACATGCGCTCGCAGCTCGAGAACGGCTCGCGCTTCCTCAACCAGACCACGGCCCTGGCACGCCGATGGCAGATAGAAGGACAGCAGACAGACATTCCGCAGATAAGCTTCCAGGACCCGATGGGCAACTCGCGCTTCTCTGACCGGTGGATAGAAGACGGCAGCTACCTGAAGCTCAAGACCGTCACTCTCTCATACGACCTGCCCATCAACTCGGAGTTCATACAGGGACTGCAGTTCTGGGTACAGGCTAACAACGTGTTCACGCTGTCAAAGTATCTCGGAACAGACCCCGAGGTGGCAATGACGGGAGCCGTGCTGGGCCAGGGCATCGACCTGGGACGCATAGCACAGAGCCGAAGCCTCGTTGCAGGTGTGAAGATCAACCTGTAAACCTGGAACGGACACATAATAGCCAATTAATATAATGTGAATAATAGCGACATCAATATCATTATGAAAAAACTATTATTGCTCGTCAGCTCAGTGGCCATGCTGAGCGCCTGCTCCGACTTCTTCGAGCAGGAGAGCGACCACGTCATCTATGCCGATCAGAGCCATCTGGACAACGCCAGCGACACCATCTGGTCGGTGGCCGGCATTATGAACAAGCTGCAGGCCCTGACCGACCGCACCGTGCTGCTCGGCGAGATGCGTGCCGACCTGATGGACATAACCGACGTGACAAACAGCGACCTGCGCGACGTGGCCCTGTTCAACGTGGGCGACGACAACCGCTACAACCAGCCGCGCGACTACTATGCCGTCATCAACAACTGCAACTACTTCATTGCCAACGCCGACACCGCGCTGCGCAATAACCGCAACCAGCACATCTTCCTCAAGGAGTATGCCGCCGTCAAGGCCTTCCGAGCCTGGACCTACCTGCAGCTGGTGCTCAACTATGGTCAGGTGCCCTTCGTGACAGAACCCATTCTGACCAAGGAGGCCGCCGAGAACTATGAGGCCGCCTTCATTGCCGGCAGCAACGGAGCACGTAAGGACATCGCCGGCGTGTGCGACTACTTCATCAACGACCTGAAGGGACTCGAGGACGTGGAGCGCCCAGGCTATGGCACGATACGCAACACCGACTCGCGACTGTTCTATTTCCCCATCTATGTTCTGCTGGGCGAGCTCAACCTGTGGGCCGGACACTACCGCGACGCAGCATGGTACTACTACCAGTACATCTCGAAGCGCAACGGACTGAACTCCAGCTATCCCACCGGCACCAACGCCGTGAGCTGGTACAACTCGGGTGGCACCAGCTGGCTGGTCACTCTTGACGCGTGGAGCTCTGGCAGCTTCTATAACGAGAGCTTCACCCGCAACGGCGAGCTCATCACCATGATGCCTATGGACTCCATACCCTCTGAGGGCAACTACTCGCAGCTGCGCAATATCTTCAACTCTACGCTCGACAACGACCTGCTCGTCTCGGCTGTGCCCTCGCAGGCCATGTTCGACCTCTCGGCAGCGCAGACCTATTGCATGGTCAAGCAGGAGGCGGGTGCCTACAACCGCGACACCACCTACGCCCCCGCGGGCCTGAGCAACCACCGCTCCGGCGACCTGCGCCTAAGCGCCATCTACTCGTCGCAGAGCGGAACATATTCAACCAGCTCGTCGTCGCGACACATAGACAACTATCAGCAGATACAGAAGTACGCGTCGCGCAACGTCCATCTCTGGCGCCGCACTATGGTCTATGCCCACATGGCCGAGGCCCTCAATGCGGCCGGCTTCCCGCGCTTTGCCTACGCCCTGCTTGCCACCGGCGTCAACAACCGCACGCTCGAACAGGACATCATACCCTACTATCCGGCGGACTCCACATGGCTGCGCCGCTTCGACTTCCCCACCACCGAATATGTGCTGGCCACATGGCTGGGCAGCAACCTTAACGAGAACACACAGGGACTGCACAACCGCGGCTGTGGCTTCTCGCCCGCCAACAAGTACTACCGGCTGCCCGACCAGCCCGGAGCGCCCGAGCGCGAGGCCGTGCTCGACTCGCTGGGCAACCTCAAGGGATATATCTATCCCGTCGAGACGGCCGAGCGCGTGGCTCTGCAGCAGGAGGGCGTGGAGAAAATGCTCATCGACGAACTGGGACTCGAGTTCGCCTTCGAGGGACAGCGCTACTACGACCTCATGCGCTTCGCCCTGCGACGCGGCGAGCCGGCCTTCCTGGCCGAGCGCATATACAACCGGCGCGGGGCCGAGGGATACGACGGACTGAAGGCTGAGATAGAGGCTACGGGACACTCGCTCTACGACACCCGAAACTGGTATCTCAAGTGGCAGGGAAAAATTGGATACTAAATCTCAACGCTACTAAATGAAACGACTACTGGCAACAATGACACTGGCTGCCGCCATGACCGTCGTCGTGGCGCAGCCCAGTGTCACCACTGACACACGCTACGCACGCGGCGCCACCTCGGCCTACGGTCGCCTGACCGTCAAGACCAACGGCGCGAGCATACGCGAGCGGGGCTTCTGCTGGGCCACACACCCGCAGCCCACCGTGGCAGACAGCAAGACCACCACCTACTTCAGCAACAACGGTAACATCTACCGCCTGGAGAACCTGGAGCCTGCCACAATATATTATATGCGCGCGTATGTCACCACCACCGGCGGCGACAGCTACTACGGCGACGACATCAAGATGTCAACCCTGCCTATGGGCACGATGACCATCAGCTACGACAACGGCTCGTCGGACGCCACCGAGAACGCACGCATTGCTGCGGCGGCGCAGGGGGCCATCGACTACTGGAACCGGCTGACCGGCATCAAGGGCTTCACACCCTCGGTACACTACAGCGCAGGCACACCCACGGCCGACTGCTCGTATGGCGGCTGGATACGCATGGGCGCCAATGCCAGCTACCAGCGCATAGGCACCATCATGCACGAGATGCTGCACGGCATTGGCGTGGGCACACACTGGCTGTGGTACGGACCGTCGTTCATGCGAGCCAACAGCACGCGCGGAGCATGGCTCGGCGACCGAGCACAGGACCTGATACGCTTCTGGGACAACAACGACAGCGCCATACTCAACGGCGACAACACCCACCTCTGGCCATACGGCATCAACGGCGCACACGAGGACAACGGAACAGAACAGCTCTACACCATCACGTCGCTCATCGCCGAGGCCGTGGGCGAAGACGGACTGCCGCCCACGTCGGGCTGCTTTGCGCTGCCATACTACTCGTTCGTGCAGGAAGACACCGTCAAATACTATATCAAGAGCGAGGACACGCGCTACGGACGCAACACGGCCTTCCTGACCGAGGGCGACGCCATGCACCTGCGCGTGACAACCATGTCCACCGAGGCCGCCCTGAGCAACGACAGCGCCGCGTGGTATGTCACGTTCACACCGGCCAACCAGTTCTACCAGCTGCGCAACGCTGCCACGGGCCACGTTATGACCTACGCCGCCACAGGCACCAACGGCATACGCCTGGCCGCCCGCAGCGGTGCTGCACAGGCGAACGACAATTTCCAGCTGATGCCCTCGCGCCAGGACGTCGTGATAGGCACCGGCGCCGATCAGCAGCATAAACGCTCGCTCTGGCTGCTGCACCCGCAGGGGGGCTCGGCCACGGCTCTCGTGCCTTCGGCCACGGGGCTGCTCACCACACAAGGCTTTGACCTGCAGAACGAGGCCACACAGCAGCGGTGGCTGCTGCTAACCGCCCGCGAGGCCGAGCTGCTCGAACAGAGCGGACAGGCCGAACAGCAGGACATCCTGGCCGCAACCATAGGCAACATACGCGCGCTGATGCAGGTGCCTCACCAGCCGACAGACGGCCAGGACGCCGACGCCATTCTCAACGCCGACCTTAGCCGTATAGAGGCAGAGGCCGTCGGAGCTTCGGCCACCGTCATCGACTCGCTGGTCACGGCCGCACAGCTGGCTGCCAACAGCTTCCTGCTCGGCGTCGTGCCGACAGACATGGACCAGCCCTTCGACCTGTCATTCCGCATAGTGACACCCAATTTCACGGGCAACAGCACCGACGGATGGGAGGGTGGCACGAGCGCAGGGGTCAACTACGACTGTGTGGAGTTCTTCGAGCAGAACTTCGACTTCTACCAGCTGCTGCCAAACATGCCGGCCGGCACCTACCGCTTTGAGGCGCAGGCCTTCTCGCGCCCCGGCACCACGTCGGCTGCCTGGACGTCGTTCAACCTCAGCGGCAACGCGCGCCTCAATGCACGCATATATGTGGGCACCGGCGCCACTGCCTCGACACGCACGCTGGAGAAGCTGCGCCACATAGCCGAAGGCCGGCAGCCGTCAGCGCTCGACGCCTCAGACGTGCAGGTGGGCGACGAGCAGTGGGTGCCCAACACGATGGCAGGAGCGGCAAAGTATTTCGCACAGCGACTGTACCCGTGCAGCGTCATGCGAGCCGTGACAGACGCACAGCTGACAGCCAGCAACGGCCAGCTCCGCGTGGGCTTCCGCGACGCGCAGGCCACCACAAGCCACTGGACCATCTTCACACAGACCCGACTCTACTACTACGGACAGCTCACGCCCGAACAGATCACGTCTGTGGCCACACTGACCGCTGACCAGGACGACAGCCGCCGACATGGCGTCTATAGCCTGACCGGCGTGCGCATGGGCGACAGCCTGCACGGACTGGCCCCCGGCATCTACGTCGTCAACGGAAAGAAAGTGGCGCTGAAGAGGTAAAGTCACGACGCGAACGGACATGATACTGCAACGACTCGACATTATCAACTATCGTAATTTGGCGGAGGCTCACATCGAGCCTTCGCCAAAGCTTAATGCGTTCATCGGTGCCAACGGGGCGGGCAAGACAAACATACTCGACACCATCTACTATCTGGCGTTCACCCGCTCTGCCATCAACCCTACCGACACGCAGGTGATACACCACGAGGCCGACTTCTTCATGCTCGACTCCGTGTTTGCCGAGGAACAGACGGCCGACGCCGCCTTCCGCCTCACATGCAGCCTGCAGCGCGGACAGAAGAAGCATCTGAAGCGCGACGGCAAGGAATATCGCCGGCTGGCCGACCATATCGGTCTGGTGCCGGTGGTGAGTGTCAGCCCCGACGACCAGTCGCTCATCGTCGGCGGCTCGGAAGAGCGCCGCCGGCTGATGGACATGGTCATCTCGCTGCAAGACCGCCCTTACCTCGAAGCGCTGACACGCTATGCCAAGGCGCTGCAGCAGCGCAATGCCCTGCTGCGACAGGAGCAGGAGCCCGACCCCGACGTGATGGACATACTGGAACAGCAGATGGCCACAGAGGGCGAGGCTATCTATCAGCGGCGAGAGAGCTTCACGCGGCAGTTGCTGCCGCTGTTCCAAGAGTTCTACAACATCATCTCCGGCCGTAGCGAGCGCGTGGAGCTGGGCTACCAGAGCCACTGCCAGCGCGGGCCGTTGCTTGACGTGATAAGCCGCGACAGGTGGCGCGACAGAGCCGTGGGCTACTCGCTGCACGGTGTCCACCGCGACGACCTGCTGCTCAGCCTTGACGACCACCCGCTGCGGCGTGAGGGCTCGCAGGGGCAGCACAAGACCTTCCTCGTGGCGCTGAAGCTGGCACAGTATGAGTTCCTCAAAGCGTCGGGCCGACACACCGCACCACTGCTGCTGCTTGACGACATCTTCGACAAGCTCGATGCCGACCGCGTGGAGCAGCTCGTGACCCTCGTGGCAGGCACACGCTTCGGACAGATCTTCATCACCGACACCAA
>JAILBT010000017.1 GCA_024680755.1 Prevotella sp.
TACGCCGTGCGCCCGCTCCGCCCGAGGAGCGCAAGGGCGGCGAGCGGCTGTCGGCCTACTTGGCCTTCGTGCCGATGGACATACACCAGTTTACCACCACCCGCTTCGAGGCATACTTCGTCAACGACAGCAACTACTACCTGCGGCTGACGCTGCTCGCGGCCGACGGTGCCAGCTACAGGCTGCGCCACACCCTGGAGGTGGAGCCCAACATGCAGGTGTTTCTCGAGGAGCTGGGCCGCGACGACCTGGGCCAGATGGAGCGTCTGTGCGTGCAGCTGCTGGCCTACAAGCGCGACAAGGCCTTCCTGCCCAAGCCCGCGCTGTCGGTGCAGCTGCGACTGGACGGCGTGAAGTTCTACAAGCTGCACTGCTTCCGGCAGTCGGAGTTTTTCGAGCAGCCGGCGCTGATATATGCCATCGTTGAAGACGACCGTCTGCCCCGCCCCCTGGTGGTCGATGCCGACGAGCTGAAGGACAGCATGTTCGGCGCGGCGCAGCAGCTGACCCACGACGGCGCAGCCCGCAAGGGCGGCGGCGCGCAGCAGCCCGCAGCCAAGGGTCAGCAGTCAACGACCAAGGACCAGCCCATCGTGGTGGACCTGCACGCCGACCAGCTGCTCGACACGACGGCCGGCATGAAGCCGCAAGACATACTCGACTATCAGCTGGACGTCTTCCGCCGCACGCTGCTCAACTACGCGCGTCGGCGCGGCACGCGCCTCATCTTCATCCACGGCAAGGGCGACGGCGTGCTGCGCCAGACCATCGTCAGCGAGCTGCGCTACCGCTACAAGCAATATACATATCAGGATGCCTCGTTCCAGGAGTATGGCTACGGCGCGACGCAGGTGACCATCAAGTGAGCCCGCGCGCGGCGCAAACGCAACGCAGCTGTCATGCACACCCGATGTGCACGACAGCTGCCTTGCTTTTTTTTGAGTCAGACAGGCGGCGGTGGGGCTATTCGCTCTCCAGACAGGCGTCGAGCTCGCGCGCCAGGGCCTCGCGGTCCAGGTTCTGCCCTATGAACACCAGCTTCTGCATGCGGTCGCCATAGCGTTCGTCCCAGTCGCGCTTCAGGTTGGGGTCGCGCTCCATCATGACGCGCAGGTCGTCTTCCGTGGCCGTGGCAAACCATAGGCCGGCCTCCTTGATGGTCTTCTGCACACCGGCCTGCTCGAAGAGGAACGACATGTCCGGATTCTCATTGAAATAGCACACGCCCTTGGCCCTGATGACGTTGCGCGGCCAGCGTCGCGCCACAAAGTCGTCGAAGCGGTCGAGGTTGAAGGCCGGCCGGCGGTAATAGACGTATGTGCCGATGCCATACTCTTCCACCTCGCCGCCGTCGTGGTGATGATGGTGGTGGCCGTGGTGGTCGTGGGTATCGTGGGCATCGTGGGTGTCGTGGGTGTCGTGGGCATCATCGTCGTGGTCGTCGTCGTGGTCGTCGTGGTGATGATGGCCGTGGGCCTCGGCCTGTTGCTCTTCTGTTATGGGGCGTTCTATCTCCTGTATCCATGCTGCGGAGAGCATGACGCGGTCGAAGTTGAAGAGATGGGTGTCGAGCAGGCGCTCTAAGGGCACGTCGCAGTAGTCGCACTCTATTATCTCTGCCTGTGGCTGCAGCGTGTGTATGATCTGGCGTATGCGGCCCAGCTCGGCCGGCTGCACCTCTGACGCCTTGTTCAGCAGCACCATGTTGCAGAACTCTATCTGCTGCACTATCAGGTTCTCAATGTCTTCCTCGCCGATGTCGTTGCGCGTCAGTCGGTCGCCACAGCTGAACTCGCTCTCTAAGCGCAGCGCATCGACCACGGTGGTCACGCAGTCGAGCCTGACAAAGCCGTGCTCGGTATATTGCGGTCCCATCTGCGGTATGCTGCACAGCGTCTGTGCGATGGGCTCTGGCTCGCAGATGCCGCTGGCCTCGATGACGATATAGTCGAAGCGCTCCATGCGCAGTATGTCGTTGACCTGCTCCACGAGGTCCATCTTCAGCGTGCAGCAGATGCAGCCGTTCTGCAGGGCCACCATCGAGCCGTCTTTCTGTCCCACCACGCCGCCGCGCTCGATGAGGCTGGCGTCGATGTTCACCTCGCCGATGTCGTTGACGATGACGGCAAACTTTATGTCACGTTTGTTCTGCAGGATACGGTTCAGCAGCGTTGTCTTGCCGCTGCCCAGGTAGCCTGTCAGCAATAGCACTGGTACGGTTTTCATTGTCTTTTTATGTTATGCGTCAAAAATTATGTCAGATGTCTGTTGTGTCATGATGGGCAGCAACGTACAGAAACGCCGAGACCGCCCGATGGTTGTCAGGCGGTCTCTTCTGTCTTTGTCGGGATGAGGCGACTCGAACGCCCGACCCCTACGTCCCGAACGTAGTGCGCTACCAACTGCGCTACATCCCGATGCCTGACGGCTTCTGAACCGAAAAGCGGGTGCAAAGGTACGACTTTTTTTTTAATTACCTATTTTTTTCAAAGTTTTTTTCAAAGTTTTTTTTGTGGGGGGTAAGGCTGCCTATCCCTTACTTGAAGCTCAGACGTATGTCTATGCCGGCGGACAGCGGGCGGCCGCGCTGCGCAAAATAGCGTCCGCCTGTCTCCACGGCGAAGGTGTTGAAGCGCGTGTCTGTCAGGTTGCGCCCCCACAGGTTCAGCTGCAGCGAGCCGAAATCGAGCATGGCATGCGCGCCCAGCGTGGCATACAGTTTCTGGCAGTAGAGGTTGGCGTTGTCCCAGTATGTCCGGCCCATGCCTGTCACGTTGGCACCGATGGTGATGCTGCGCAGCGTGCTGCCCAGGTCGAAGCGATAGTCGGCGCGTGCGCTGAAGGTATGCTCCGGCACGTATGGCACGCGCTTGTCCTTATAGTCGGCCAGCACATAGCCGCTGGTGCCATCGGCGGCAACGGCAGCAACGCTGTCAGTATATTCCTTGAAGACGGAGCGTGTGTAGCCGTAGCTCAGCGCCCAGTCGAGGCGGTTGTCGGCGAAGCGGCCGCGCAGCTGGGCCTCAAGGCCACAGCTGTAGCTGCGGCCGGCGTTGACCATCATGCGGCCGAAGCCATAGTTGCCGGCCATGACAGAGAGCTGCTGGTTGCGTATCTGCATGTAGAAGCCGGAGAGGTCGGCCTGCAGCCTGCCCTGCAGCAGGTTGAGGTGCGTGCCCAGCTCATAGTTCCAGCTCTCCTCAGGCCGATAGGATATGGTCTGGCGTATGTTGTCGTAGCTGCGGTCGTCGTGGGCCACTGTGAGTTCCATGTCCGTTCGGGTCTGCTTCAGGCGCGGGTCATCTACCTCTTTCTGCAGTATATCGCTGAACATCTGCATGTTGAAGCCGCCGGCGCGATAGCCCTTGGCCACCGTTGCATAGACGTTGCTGCCCCGGCCGTCCAGACGGTAGGTCAGCCCCACCTTTGGCAGCAGCTGGTTGTAGCTGTCGCTCTCGCTGTGCTGCAGCACCGACTGTGCGCTGGCCTTGACGCTGACGCCCATGACGCTCATGTCGATGGCGGCGCGGGCCCGCGTGTCGTAGTCGATCTTCACGTGCGAGAGGTCGTAGCGCAGGCCGAGTGTGGCCGTGAGGCGGTCGGTGATGTCGATGTTGCTCTCGTGGAACAGTCCCAGGTTGGCCTGCGGCGTGCGGAACAGCCCCGGCACGTCAGACATGCGGAAGTCGATGTTGACGCCTCCCGAGCGCTCTATCAGCTGTCGGGCCCACTCCATGGCGCCCTGCTGTCCCATGGTGGGCACCATGCGCTGCGCCATGGCGTTGAGCATGGGATAGTAGGCGGCGTCGTGTATGCTCTGCGAGATGGCGGCGTTGAAGTCGGCGTCGAAGCAGACGGGAGCGTCGGTGCGCAGCCACTCGTATGCGAAGAAGGCTCCGAAGGTCCAGTGCCAGCGGCTGTCGTTGCGGCTCTTCAGCGTCAGCTCCTCGGTCAGGGCGTGTCCCAGCTGTGCCTGCTGCATGTGCATGTTGTCGGCAGCCATATAGTCGATGTCCATCAGCATGTCGTCGTTGAGATACTGCCACGACAGGGTGTTGTTCAGGTCGAAACCCTGCCCCTGGTAGCGGGCACCGAGGCTGGTGTTCCACATCAGTCGTTTGTAGCTGCCCATGCGGTTGGCTGCGGGGTCGTCGGCCTGGCCGGTCTCGGGGTTGAGCAGCCCGTAGGGGAAAGCCGTCTGGTCTGCCCACTGTCCGTCGGTGGCCAGGCTGAGCTGCCATCGCTCGGTGGGTCGCCACAGCAGCCGCAGCTTGCCGCCCAGCTCGTTGCTGCGGTCGGCGCGCTCGCCGGTGGTCTGGTTGCGGAAGAAGCCGTTCTGTCCGTCGTAGAACAGGGCGAACGACACGCCCACCTTGTCGCTGACGCGCTGGTTGGTGCTCACCTCCACCTCACGGGTGAAGCCGGTGCCGGCCGACAGCTTGATGTCGGTGCCCTGCCGACGGAAGGGATCGACCGACGTCAGCCGCAGCAGACCGCCCTCGGTGTTCTGACCATAGAGGGTGCCCTGCGGACCGCGCAACACGTCGATGCGGTCGGTCTGATAGACGTGTGCGTTGAAAGTGCTCTTGTTGATCAGCGGCACGTTATCGACATAGATGCCCATAGCGGGCGAGTTGACGCGCGACCCTATCCCGCGCACGTATATAGAAGATGTGTAGCGTGAGCCATAGTCGGGCATGGCGAAGCCGGGCACATACTGGCTGGCGGCGCGCAGGTCGCCAATGCCCAGCAGCTGCATCTCGTGCTGGCCTATCATCGTGGAGCTGACGGGTTGCAGCCGCAGGCGATAGACATCCTTGGGGTGCGACACGATAGACACCTCGTCGAGGTCATACACGCGCGACGAGTC
>JAILBT010000053.1 GCA_024680755.1 Prevotella sp.
TGGCGGCGCTCTTCACGCGCTGACCGTTCAGGTTGTAGATGGGGGCGTTGCCGTTCTCGTTGCCCTTCACGTTCTCTATGCCTGTTGCCTCGTCGGCGAAGCCGATGTAGTACTGGCCGCGTGACTGTGCTTCATTAACGCCATTGAGCGTGACCCAAGCCCTGTACTGCGCAGCGGTCACGCCGTCGCCGGTCACCTTGTGCAGCTGGTTACCACTCAGCACATAGTTGCCCTGTGCCACGGTGACTGCATCAGCATCAAGGTTGCCCTTCATGCCGTCAGCGTCCTGTGCTGTGGCATCCTCCGAGCCGGTGTACTGTATGTTCAGTTCGGTGCCGTCAGCCTGGAAGATGTAAGCGTGGCCAGCCTCAAGAGCGGTAACCTCCTCAAGGTTCACGCCTGCCAGGTTGACGCCGCTCATCACCTTGCTTACTATCTTATAGACATTGCCACCGCTCACCACCTTGGCTGCGTAGGGCAGACAGATAGTGCCGAGCTTGTCAGCCTCGAGGCCAACACGCTGGTAGTCCACCCAATCAGAGGGCTTATCTGAACTGATGCTTGCATTGCCGCCGCTCCAGGTCACCCAATACTCGGAAGCGGTTAAGTCAACAGTAAGGTTGTCAGTCTTCGAGCCAGACTGAGTATTATCATTAAATATAATTCTGTTGGTGTAGTCGGTGAAGGTTACATCATAGTAAGTATCATTCAATGAGTTTGATTGTGAACTAATATTTTCGCCTGGCCATTCCGAAGACAGCAAATGAGTTCCATTTCCTCCACCATCACACCAACGGTAAGCAGCCACGGTTTCCCAAGAACTCTTGTTATAGAAATGTACCGTAGTCTTATGGGGATCCGGATAAGAGACAGCAACGCTGTAAATATCTCCATCCTTAGTGATGGTGAATGTATATTCTCCAGCGGGGCCTGTCAATATGTTTGTATTGCCACTTGTACCAGTATATGTCCATGCACCATGGTTATATGCATAGACATCTCCACCGTTGGTTTTCCAACTACCATTTATGTTCAGTCCAAAATTGTACCAAGTGCTTGCCTCCAGCGTAACAGTGGCGGTACCAACACTGCCTGTGTAATTGAACTGTGTGCCAGTTGGGTCCCAGTTATCCCAACTACCACGAAGGTAATCGTCGGCATTAGCCACGCCATTCATTGCCAGCAGAGCCAGCATAAGAGTAAAGATTTTTTTCATAGTTGTTTTGTTTTAGTTTGAAATTATTCCACGATAAAGTTTGTTGCTGTCCAAAGGCATCACGACGGGACGGCGAGATAAGGCCGGCCAGCCTGCAACACGCAGGCAAAAGTAGGAGGTTTACAGTTTGACTCCTAACAAAAAGAGCACTATCTTTACCCCCTCCCATTTTTGTTGACATATATCAAGCAGAACAACTTGACAATCTAAAAAAAAGCGAACAGCAGCTACGGCCGCACCGGCGGCTGTAGCTGCTGTCGATAAAACAAATGGCGGGAACCTGCTTCGACTGTCGCCGTACCAGGTTCCCGCTATTTGTCTATTCGCTATACGGTATGTGTATCAACTGTCTTGTCTTCAGTCTTCCCCGCATGTTATTGCTGAGGAAAAGGCTGATATATACGCAGGCCGAAGTCGGTGCCGGCGGCGTAGATATATTCCATCACGTCGCTCGTGTCGTGCTCAAAATCGGCTCCTGCCTGCGAGCGCAACCAGAAGACAAACTCAAGACAGCAGCCCGCCTGCGTGGCCGGGGCCTGCCGCACCAGGGGCCGCTTGTCGGCCAGCACCTTGGGGTTCTCTGCGAGCCACTGCTCCACATGGTGGCGAAACCGTGTGATATTAGCCACACCGTCGTCGCCGACATGCAGCGAACGAAAGTCGTAGTACAGCTGTCGCACCTGCTTGCGGCCCTCTTTCTGCTCCATGCCATTCCAGTTCTGAAACGAGCCATCGACGAGTGTCTGCGGTGTCACTGTGACGATGGTATTGTCAAAGTTGCGCACCTTCACCGTGGTCAGCGTGAGGTCTTCCACACGGCCGTTGGCACCTGCCGACGGCACGGTGATCCAGTCGCCCACACGCAGCATGTCGTTTGTCGTCAGGCGTATGCCGGCCACCAGCCCCTTGATGGTATCCTGGAAGGCCAGCATGAGTATGGCCGAGGCAGCGCCCAGTCCGGCAAAGAGCGTGGCGGGGTTCTTATCTATCACGATAGCTACAACCACGATGACAGCAATGAAAACGACCAAAATCTTCAGCACGCCGCACAGCGTGTAGAGATATTGCTGACGGGCACTGCGCGGACCATCGTCCATCAGTCGTATGGCGTTGATGAGTGCAAGCAGCGTCTGTGTTGACGTCACGGTGATATATATGGCCGTGAGGCGCACCAGCACCTCTCTGACCACCGGCCAGTCGGCAAAGGTCCAGGGCAGCAGCCCCCAGATGACAATGGCGGGCACCACGCGACATGCAGCCAGCAGCACAGGGCGGCTGAAAAGCACATCGTCCCACCGGGCCTCAGTGCGCTTCGACAGCCTGAGCAACAGTGGCACGACCCAGCGCCGGCACAGCAGGCCCGACAGGGCTGCCAGCACGAAAGCTACTACCACCAACAAAAAATGCATCACGGCCACAGCCCAGGGGCCGCTTAGGCCGGCACCGGTCAGAAATTCCTTTGCCTGTAGTTGTATCTCTATCATGTTTTCGTTCATTTACATTCTCCGCGTATCCTGCCGTTTGAAGTTTTCTTTATAACTAAGCTAATACACCAGCGACTTGCCCGAGAGCGCAGACGTCCACGTCCGCATCTGTGGCGGACGTGGACGCATCAGCGCTCCCAGAGTTGGCTGCAAAGTTACAGTTTTTCAGCCACACAGCAAAACGAGTGTGCTTGAATCTGTAAAAAACGTCAGGACAGGCGTTCGCATGACTCCTTTCACCTTGCTTCACCGTCGCCATAGACATAGGCGAAGGCACCGCTCTCATAGTCGAACACCTCCTCGTTGCGGAAGAAGCGGCGCAGCTCTGTGGCAGCGTTCTCCACAGAGTCGGAGGCATGAACGATGTTCTGCTGGTTGCTCATCGACAGGTCGCCGCGAATGGTGCCGGGGGCAGCCTCGCGGCCGTTGGTCACGCCGCACATCTGGCGCACCACCCTGACGGCATCAACGCCGCTCAGGGCAAGAGCCACCACGGGCGAGGCCTGCATAGAGGCAGCCAGAGAGGGGAAGAAGGGCTTGTCGGCCAGATGGGCATAGTGCTCACGCAGCAGCTCGTCGCTCAGCTGCATCATCTTCATTCCAGACACACGCAGGCCGCGACGCTCGAAGCGACCGATCACCTCGCCCATCAGCTGACGCTGCACGCAGCTGGGCTTCAGCAGTACTAATGTTGTTTCCATGATGTTGTTGTGTTTATGGGTTTGATAGCTTTGATAGTTGCTATAGGGGTTATAGTTTCTATAGATTCTATAGTTTCTATAGGCTCTATAGTTTTTTGCGTTGCGTTGTTATTTGGGACGTTGCTTGTCAGCTGACGATGTCGCTGCCGAGCTGACGGGCCAGCATGTCGCGCAGCTGCTGCGTCTGCTGGAAGTCTTGCAGCAGCTGGGTCAGCCGCGTCATGTCGTCGGGCGGGCAGCCCCTGATGTCGGCCTGCAGCTGGGCCATGTGTTGCTCCAGTATGCAGCGGCGCAGGTCCATGACCAGGTGCTCGACGCGGGCCTTTAATTCGCCGTCGCGTTCGGCCACGACGAAGCGCCCGCTGAGGAAGTGTCGGTCCATGACCATGTCGGCGGCGGTCTGGCTCACCTGCGGGTCGGGGTGCTGGGTGAAATAGTGCTGGGCGCTGAAGCCCGGGTCGTGGACGTGTTGCACGGCCTCGCCGAGCATCTGGTTGTAGAGCGGCATGGACAGGCTGAGTGCGTCTTGCGCCAGGTCGAGCGCCACATATTCGGCCACGCTGACATCGACGTGCCGGCCGTCGTCGGTCTCCACATTATTATATATGATGGCTTCGCCATGCCGCACCACCTCGCGCATCAGGAGCTGCTCGATAGCTGTCAGGTCGCGAGCCACACCCTGACGGGCTTGCGTGCTGACGCGTTGCAGCTCTGCGGCTGGCACGACCGTTGCCGGCTGCATGGCCACGGCTG
>JAILBT010000067.1 GCA_024680755.1 Prevotella sp.
TGTAGTTAATAAATTATTATATATTATAATATATAATAATTCTAATTACCTTCTGCCATCCACCTTGCACACTTGCCACCACCTTCATGTTGTGATTAAGCGAGTGACATCAAAATATGTTTTTGGATGTCCGAGCGTTAACAACTTCAAGCCCAAATGGGCTTAATGTGGCAAAGTGGCAAAGTGGCAAAGTGGCAAACAACTGGTCTTTTGTTAAAACAACAACAATTTTCAATAAAGATTTTGGTAGTGTCAGAAAAATTTCGTACCTTTGTACTTGTAAACGGAACCTACCAGAAGATGATTCGCGCGCTACTGCTTATCCTATCCATACTCCTCGCCGCGACGGTGAGCACAGCCAAGGTGCGATACCCTGGCCCCAAGACCTACGTGTACCGCTATTATCTGCACGACAAGCAGGGCTGCGGCTGCACGCTCAACCAACCGCACCGCTACCTCTCGCAGAAAGCCATCGAACGGCGCAGGCACCAGCGGCTGAAGGTTGATTCTACCGACCTGCCCGTGAGCAAGGCCTACATAGACAGCTTCCGCGTAAAAGGCGTGCAGATACTGGGCGCGAGCCGATGGAGCAACACGGTGCTGGCGAGTGCTGAAGACACGCTGCTGCTGTCGAGACTAAGCGCACTGAAATGTGTGAGAGAAGCAAGGTTGGTGTTTGTTTCGCCCGATTCCATCGAGGGAAACCCCAAGCCAGAACGTCCGAAGATTCACGGCGAATACAACCGCTGGGACTCGCTCAGAGGCGACCCCTTAGGCATGGCACGCACACAGATCGAGATGCTGGGAGGCGAAAGGCTGCACGAGATAGACCTGCGCGGACAGGGGATGACGGTAGCCGTGCTCGACGGCGGCTTCCAGAACGCAGACCTCATACCCTGCTTCAACAACACCCACATCATAGGTGTACAGGATTTCATAAGGCCCCTCAAAGGCAACCGAACCCCACCCCTGGAACGGCCCTATACCAGCATTGACCACGGCACCAGAGTGCTCTCGGCAATGGCTGCACAGTCAGAGGAAGTGATGATGGGAACGGCTCCGCTGGCCGACTACTGGCTGCTGCGCTGCGAAGACCCGTTGACAGAACAGCCCATCGAGGAAGACTACTGGACGATGGCTGCCGAGTTTGCTGACTCGGTGGGAGCCGACATCATCAGCTCCTCGCTCGGCTACAATGAATATGATGCCGACTTTGGCTCCTACCACCTGCAAGACCTTGACGGACACACCGCCCTCATATCGCAAGCCGCATCATTGCTGGCACGCAAGGGCATCGTGCTCTGCTGCTCGGCAGGCAACGCAGGCATGAAGGCGTGGAAGAAAATCACCGTGCCTGCCGATGCCGAGGACATCCTGACCATAGGAGCCGTTGACAAGGACGGGCGCAACGCCCCCTTCGCCAGCGTAGGCCCCACACAGGACGGCAGAGTGAAACCCGACGTGGTGGCTATGGGCGCTTCGACGGCACTCATCAGCGGGCGCGGAACCCTGGTCAACGATATGGGCACCTCATTCTCAACACCCATCGTGAGCGGCCTCGTAGCCTGTCTGTGGCAAGGACTGCGCCACAAGACGGCACTCGAAATCATCAACCTGGTAAGGCAGAGTGCATCGCAATACGACACACCCGATAACATTCTTGGCTACGGCATTCCAAACTTCTGGCAGGCATACCTCGTGGGAAAGATGGATACCGGCTACGACACGCAAAACGACTGAAACGAAAGTGGAACAGGCCCTGTCACTATATGAACTGAACATGCTGGTGCGCCAGGTCGTAGAGACCACGCTGACCCGCGAATACTGGGTAGAGGCCGAACTGGCCGAAGCCAGGGAGTCGCGAGGACATCTCTACATGGAACTGGTGGAGAAAGACGAGCGTTCCAACACGCCTATTGCACGGGCCTCGGCCAAATGCTGGCACTCGCAATGGATGCTCATACAGCCGCACTTCGAGCGCGTCACAGGACAGAGGCTACAGGCGGGCATGAAGGTCAGGCTGAAGGTCTATGCACAGTTCCACGAAGTGTTTGGATTCTCCTGGATTGTCAGCGACATCGACCCCAACTTCACCCTCGGCGACCTGGCACGCCGCCGACAGGAAATCATACGCCAACTGAAGGAGGAAGGCATCTTCGAACTACAGAAAAGTCTCGAACTGCCCTTGTTCTGCCAGCACATCGCCGTCATCTCAAGTAAGACGGCAGCAGGCTTCGGCGACTTCTGCCGACAGATTGAGGAGAGTCCGTTCGACTTCCATATACAGCTGTTCCCTGCCATCATGCAGGGCGAGGGTGTGGAACAAAGCATCATTGCCGCCCTGAACGAAATCTACGGCCATTCGGAAGAGTTCGACTGTGTGGTCATCATACGAGGAGGCGGTGCCACAGCCGACATGTCGGGCTTCGACACACTGGCTCTGGCAGAGAACGTGGCACAGTTTCCGCTGCCCATCATCACAGGCATAGGACACGACCGCGACGAGTGCGTGCTCGATATGGTGTCGTTCCTCAGGGTGAAGACACCAACAGCCGCTGCGGCCTTCCTCACCGACCACCTGCAACTGGTGGCCGACCGCATCGAAGAAGCCGAGAACCGTATTGCCTACTATGCCAGCAACAGCATAGCACGTCTGAAAATGCAGTTGAACAGCATCGCCACACGCATACCTACCCTCTTCTCGCTCGTCAGGACACGACAGGAAGCCCGTCTCGACCATCTACAGCAAAGTCTTGTAGCCTCGATGAGACGACGCACAGAGAGGGAACAGGAACGGCTCATCAACTGCAACTTCCAACTGACAACCTACAGCAACCAGCTGCTCACACAGAGCCGCCACCGACTGGAACTGCTTGCCCAACGCTGCGCAGCTCTCGACCCACAGCTGCTGCTGAAACGCGGCTACAGCATTACCCTGTTTCAGGGCAAAGCCATACGCAACGCCGACATGCTGGCTGCTGGCGACGAAATAGAAACAAGACTCGACAAAGGAACCATCAAATCAATAGTGAAATGAAATACGAAGAAGCACTGAAGCAACTGGAAACCATCGTCGGCAAGATGGAACAGGGCGACTACGACGTCGACGAGCTGGCCGCTGAACTGAAGAACGCCCAGAAACTCATCGCTCTATGCAGGGAGAAACTGACCAAAGCCGATGCTGAAATCAAGAAGATTTTAGATAAAGACGAATAAATCGCAGCAAAATTTGGCCGTTTCATAAAAATATCGTACTTTTGCCGTACAAAAAAACGTCATTTCGACAATTATAACAACACAACTGATATGAAGAACTTAGATTGGGCTAATCTGTCGTTCGGATATATGAAGACGGATTACAACGTGCGGTGCTACTACCGCGATGGAAAGTGGGGCGAGATTGAGGTCTGCTCCGAAGAGTATCTGAAACTACACATGGCTGCTACCTGTCTGCACTACGGCCAAGAGGCTTTCGAGGGTCTGAAGGCCTACCGCTGCCCCGACGGCAAGGTGCGCATCTTCCGCGTCGATGAGAACGCTGCTCGCCTACAGTCGACCTGTCGAGGCATCATGATGCCCGAGGTGAGCACAGAGCTGTTTACGGAGATGGTGAAGAAGGTGGTGCGCCTGAACCAGGAGTGGATTCCCACCTACGAGAGCGGTGCCACGCTCTACACCCGTCCGCCGCTCATCGGCACGAGCGCCCAGGTGGGTGTGCATCCCGCCAAGGAGTA
>JAILBT010000019.1 GCA_024680755.1 Prevotella sp.
AACAAGTTTGACCTTGCTGTGCGCCCCATCTATCATCGACTGCGCAATAGGATTGAGGGACATATCTGCATCTGCTTCACGGCCTATACCATCATGCTGGAGCTGGAGCGCATTTTGAAGGCTGCAAAATCAGAAATAACCGTCTATCGGGCACAGGAACTTGTCAAGAATATGTACGCCATCACCTACACACTACCAAAGTCTAAGCAGACCAAGCGGGTCTGTCTGGGCATGGATGAGGAACAGTCAGAGCTATGCAGGCTGGTGGTGTCTGGCTGGGGCTGATAGCCCCGGAGGGCATGGGTGTCCCAACGCGGAAAACAGGAGCGACACCGCCGCGCCTGTGTTCTACTGTCAGCTGCCCTCCAAGCCAAAGGGCTGGGAGGGCGACTGGAACCTTGCCTTCCGCGACACCCACGGCGGCCTCAACCAGCAGCCAGACCGCTACCACGAGGTAGTATATGGCACCATGCCCACCAAGGGTTCACTGCACTTTCACCCTTGACAAACCTATCTTATTCCTTCATAGTCCTTGTAATGTGTAAAACCGGATTTACATCATTCGCCAATATGTGTAAAAGGCTTTTTACACTTTCGACCGAAAAAGTACAGACACAATCCTGAATACACCAAACATTTGTGTGGAAATGCTACCGAGAAATGAAATTTTCACCCGCACCGCACGAAATTATTATAAAATTTTGCTGGTTTGTTTTTTTCTCGTACCTTTGCAGGCGAAAGCAGACTGTTACGGTCTTAAAACAATTAATTAATGATTTATTTTTAAGCTTATGAAAAAAGTACTTTTGTTGATGGCGTTGTGCCTCAGCTTCAGCATGGCAAACGCACAGATTTCCACAGGACAGAACTCGTCGAAAGTGATTCGTACAGGCAACCGTGCGCAGGCAGGTGACTTTGGCCTCTACATAGGCGCCACGACCGACATGTTCAAGAAGATCACCGACGGCAACACCAAGGTGGAGGCTTTGCCTCTTATCAATTTCAAGTACATGGGTACGGACAAGCTGGAGTTTCGCGTCGGACTGGAGTGGTGGCGTTCAAGCGAAACCGCTGAGTCCAAAGGTGGCGATTCGAATACCACGGAAAAAAGCTACATGCTCTATCCTGGCGTGGCCTACCACGTCAACAACCAGAACCTGCTGGACGTTTACTTTGGCGCAGAACTGCCTGTTGGCTTCGGTGGCAAGAGCGAAAAATATGGCGACGAAAAGGAGAGTGCCAGCGAGTTCAAGATTGGCCTCGGCGCATTTGTGGGCCTTCAGGCATACATAGCCAACCTACCGCTCGCCCTGGGCGTGGAATACGGTGTCAGCGCACTGAACCACTCGGCTTCCGACGGCATCATCACGCGTGATGGCCTGACCATTCGGGACGACATTGACTCCAAGAAATTCAAGTTGGGTCAGCAGGTCCGCCTCACACTCTCTTATTATTTCAACCTCTAATAACCCTCCCGCTCATGAAAACATATAAGGTATTGATGGTTGTCGCAGCCATACTGACATTGTCGGCCTGCGGCACTACCAAGAACAGTAGCCCCTACACCGTGGCCACTGAATTGCAGTTCAACATGAACGACTTGGTGTTTCTGGGTGAGAGCGAGATTTCGTGCGAATACGACACCTATCTGGGCTTCATACGCCAAATCAGCAAAATCAACGGTGAACCATACCAGCCGGGCAAAGACGTGAAGCTCAATCTTTCCCAGGGCATGATAAACCTTAACGGCAAGGGCATGAAGCTGGCGGCAGCAAAGATTATCCAGGACTATCCTGATGCCACCTATTTCATCAAGGTTATGGACACGAAGGAAACCGACGTGTTGTTCCTGGGTGCAACGACCAAGCGCACGGCCAAGGTTCGTGCTTACAAGTTCAAGAAATGAAGAAGATAGCCTGCATGCTTATTGCTGCAAGCGCGCTCACGGGGTTCTTCTCTTGCGACGAGGACAAGGACGACCTGTCTGACGTAGCCATTCTCGTCTCGCCCAAGGCTGAGACGGGGGTGGTTCTGTTCTCTGGCGAGAAGGCCCGTTACCAGTTGGATTTCTACACAACCCACGAACGGGTGTCGCGCATGAAAGTGCGGTCGTTCAACGCCGTAGAAGGCGAGCTGACACTGTTGGACACAACCTTTGCAGCCAAGCCATCTACATATGACTTCATATACACTGCGCCATACGTCAGCCGCGACTCCATTGACGTATTGCTCACCTTCGAAGCCTGGGACGATGCGGGCAGCCAGTGTGAGGTGAGGCGCAACGTGACCGTGAAGAGCCAGTCGGCCATAATTGCCGAGAAGAGTGGCATCGTGTTATGGTCACCCCAAAGCGGCCGGGCCGATGCACTGTCGTTCAGCGACCCGTCGCAGACATTCAACTGGCGGTCATCGCCCGACTCGGTAAATGCCG
This sequence comes from Prevotella sp., assembly GCA_024680755.1. Lineage (GTDB taxonomy): Bacteria > Bacteroidota > Bacteroidia > Bacteroidales > Bacteroidaceae > Prevotella. The sequence goes on from JAILBT010000019.1 coordinate 2,432, forward strand.
ACATTTACCTTACGGCAAACGATGGGTTCACTCTGCTGTCATTGCGGAGCAACACCAAAGCCAAGCTTGTCAGGAACAACAGTTTTGACTATGCCAGTGCAACTGCCCTCGGCACGCAGATTGTGTATGAAAGTTCTCGCCGCAGCGACCTTATCGACCAACTGAATACAAACGACATCATTCTTGTCGGACACGACAGTCGGGCGGAAGGCATCATCAGAATACAGAACATCATTCGCAGCGACGATACCGACGAATGTTGCGTGCAGATTGCCTTCAAGGGCATAGCGTCCTTCAATTGAGCAAGTCGCACAATGCTCCGTCAGTCAAGACACACCACTCGCGGCACTGCGCTCCACAAGGCAGGTGCCGCGACTTGTTTTTTTTCGTCTGTTCAACAGATGGGCGCAGCTGACACGCACTGGCCCGTACACACTTTGTTGGCACGGTCACTTGACAACAGGCTCCAGTTCCGGCAGCGTCACGGCCCCGTCGCGGCGCTCGCCACGTAGAAACATGCTGTAGTATATGGGAAGGTAGGGATGCCATACTCAGGGGTGTCAAGGAAAGTCGATAGGTCTTGCCTGTCTGCCGTGTACCGTTGACGAGCAAGATCTTGTCTGTCAAAACTGACTTATTCCATATTTTTAACAGCATTTTTAGCCACTTATTCCGTTGGATACGCGTTTTTTCACGCACAAAACGACACGTTATTGCTGAAAATAATTACCTTTGCAGCCGGAAAAAGACAAGGAAAAGGTTATGGCAAAATCGGTAACAAACATTCCAGCGTTACTCCTCTTAGCCCTGATGACCCTGACAGTGAGTTGTACAGGAAAAGTGGGCGAGACAAGGGCTGTGGCGCGGCCAGCGAACACATACACCCAGCAGGCTGCGATGGCCATCTATGGCTACCAGCCTGAGCGGGCGCTGCTGATAATAGACTCGGCGGTCATCGTAGGCAACCTCAGCCAAATGCGGGCCGATGTGAACCGCGCCAAAATATACAGCCAGTCGCACATGGGTCAGCAGCTCGACTCGCTGCTCGGAGGACCGGAGGGCGTGCGCTACGACACGGCGCGGGCCATCGGCGAGAGGCTGTTGCTGCACGACAGCCTGAAGGACGGCCAGGGACCGTGCCAGGACGTGCTGGAGATACTCATCCACACAGCACGCATGCAGCAAGACTCCGTAAGGTGGCTACTGCGCTCGCGCCAGCTCGTCAGTGAGTGCCGCCGGCACGGGAAAGAGACAAAGGCCCTGCGTACAGAGGCCGAAATAGGTGCGTCGCTCTGTTTCTCCGGACAGCCGGAGCAGGGCATGGCCATGCTGGACAGCGCAATAAACAGCCTCACCGGGGGTAAGGATGTCTCTTTCTACCAGCTTGACGCCCTCATCATAGCCCTCAAGCGTAAGATTAGCGTTCTCGCGTATTTTGGCCGCAAGGAAGAGACGCTGCCCCTGGCCCACCGCATGACAGAGCTACTTGACGACTACGAACAGCACCCCGACCGCTACCGCGCCTTGCAGCAGCAGGTGGAGGCCGAGCAGCAGTGGGAGCGCGCCAACCATATCCGCCAGCAGGGCGTCGGCATATTCCTCATCGCCTTGCTGGCCGTCGCCTTTGCCCTCTATGCCCTCTACATGAACCGCAAGACCAGGCGCAAGAACCGCGCACTGGTTCAACAGATAGACGAGGCTATGAGGTACAAAGACTTGTACCAGTCTATGGTGAAGGAAGAGTCTGCAGAGCCTACCGCATCGCAGCCACAGGCCGAGCTTACCGATGCCCAGCTCTTCGCCCAGATACACGGCACCATCGTCCGCGAGCGACTCTATCTCGATCCAGCCTGCGACCGGCAAATGCTGACCGACCGTTTCCAACTCTCGAAGGAGCGTCTCGGTGCCCTCTTCGCCCAGTACAGCCAAGCCAAGAACATCGCTGCCTATATCAACGGGCTGCGACTTGACTACGCCTCGCACCTGCTGACCTCGCGGCCAGACATGGACATACAGGCGATAGCAGCCTCCAGCGGCTTCAGCACACACCGCTATTTCAGCACCTGCTTCAAGCAGTACTTCGGCCTCTCGCCCACAGCCTACCGCATGGCAAAGACCGACGTGTAGCCTACCAGCCAGGAACAGAAAACACCCACTGCGCTTCCAAATCTGTCGGAAAACGCTTCCAAATTTGTCTTTGAAATTGCAGCAACTTGTTTTTTTCGTATTTTTGCGACAAAATTGCCGAATAAAGTAATTAACCGAAAAGAACAATGCGCATTTCATCAGTTAGAGAATGGGGGCGGTATCTACTGCTGCTCTTGCTCATTTGCCTGTTGCCCGCAGAGCGGGCCGCGGCCGACGACCTGCTCGATGCCGATAAAGGGTTCTACAGTGTATATCTGAGCGGCTCGTCAACCATCGCCTTCAGTATGCCGTGCTATAATGCCCATGGTGAAGACAGTTCCTGTTTTCCGCGCTTCTCTGTCCTAAAAATTAAACTGTCTTAAAAATCAGGCAGTTGTGGGCTTAAAAGTTGTCGATTTGGGTGTCCCGCGCTATCTTTGCACCATGTTTGTACGCAAGAAGCCCAACAAGTCAGGCACAGTTAGTGTGCAGGTAGTCCAGAAGACAAAGACCCGTAAGCAGCGAGTGGTCAA
>JAILBT010000028.1 GCA_024680755.1 Prevotella sp.
GGTTGAAGCAACGTCAGCTGGCTGAATTGCCGGGAACAGACAAGCCGATGTGTTGTAAGACAGTCCGGCATTTTTTTTGTAGCGATATGTTTATTTGTCTCCGTATTTCTTTGTAATTTTGCGGCCGAAACAGCAAACACATATCTCAAGCATGATACGCAAAGCAGACAAAAACGACATACCCGGACTGATGTCCCTGTTGCGTCAGGTGGCAGCCGTACACCACAGTCTGAGACCCGACCTGTTCAAGGGCGGCACGACGAAATACAGCGAGCAGGAACTGACCGCGCTGCTGGCCGACGACAGTGCGCCCATTTTCGTCTATGACGACGGCCAGATACTCGGCCATGCCTTCTGCCAGGTGAGCCGCGTGGGCAGCAGCCGCCTGCTGCAAGATGTCAAGACGCTGTATATCGACGACATCTGCGTGGACGAGCAGCAGCGCGGACGACACATTGGTCAGGCGCTCTACGAGCATGTGCGCCGCTACGCCAGTTCCATAGGCTGTCACAACATCACGCTCAACGTCTGGCATGACAACGACGCAGCCCTGCATTTCTACCGGAGCATGGGCATGAGGGTGCAGAAGACGTGCATGGAAATGACGCTCTGACAGCACCTATGTATGGCGGCTTGACGAAGAACTCTTAATTCTAAAATCTAAAAAGCATGAATAATGGATTGTGTGCAGATACAGATGAAATCGGAACCGTCTATCTTTCAGCGAACGGAGCTACTCTTAGGACAAGAGGCTCTGCAGCGCATGGCCTCTAAACACGTCATCCTCTTCGGCGTGGGGGGCGTGGGCTCGTGGTGTGCCGAGAGCCTGGTGCGGAGCGGCATACACCACCTGACCATCGTGGACAGCGACCTGGTGTGCACCAGCAACATCAACCGCCAGCTGATGGCCACCACACTCACGGTGGGCCGGGCGAAGGTGGAGGTCCTGCGCGAGCGCCTCATGGCCATCAACCCCAACGCAGACATAGTGGCCCTGCAGCGCGTCTTCAACGAGCAGACGGCAGCGAGCTTCCGTCTTGACAGCTACGACTATGTCATCGACGCCATCGACTCGCTGCGCGACAAGGCTCTGCTCATACTCATGGCCACCGAACTGGGCGTGGGCTTCTACTCGTCGATGGGTGCGGCCATGAAGCTGGACCCCACGCACATTCGCGTGGCCGAGTTCCGCAAGGTGCAGGGCGACCCGCTGGCGCGCTCGCTGCGCAAGCGCTTCAAGCACGACGGCCGCTGCCCCCAGCGACCGTTTATGTGTGTCTATAGCGACGAGCTGACAGGCAGCCGCGGACCCGACGACACCCACACATCGGACAACGACGCAGGACTTGCTAAGGCACACGTCTGCGGCACCGTGGTGCACATAACGGCCATCTTCGGCTTCACGCTTGCAGCGCTCGTGGTGCAAGACATTAAGAGGAATGGAGACTGACCCGCAACTCGTGGAGATAAAATATAAAGAAACCATTTAATCGAAAAACAGCTGAATGAGAACGATATTGCTCACCCTCGCCCTGCTGACGCTGCCGGCTGCCGGCATCAGGGCCAACCGACAGGCCGACGGCGACGCGCTCTACGAGCGCTTCGTGCGCTGGGGACTCGACAACAGAGCCGACAGCGTGATGAACGGTAAAGAGAAGGCACTGGCCACCTTTGCCGATGCCGGGCAATGGGAACACTACTACTTCGTGGCCACCCTGGCCATACAGATGCGTATGCTCGACGAGAACAACGCCGGCAGCACACTGCGCGAATGTCAGCAACTGTATAAGTTTGCCACCGACCACCACCACGAGTACGGGCGGGCTTCGGTGCTGGCACAGATGGGCTGGTTCTATGGCTATATTGGCGACCACGAGGAGGCGGTGCGCCAACTGGCGCAGAGCGTGGACACCTTCAGACAACTGGGTGCCGAGAACTGCGACGTGCTGGGCGTGCTCTACATCTATGCTTACATGCTCGAGCTGACAGGGCGATACGACGAGCAGCAACGCGTGATAGATTATGGCAAACAGCTGATAGACAAGCTGGACGTGGCGGGCAGCTCACCAGAGGCCGGCCGCCTGGCGGCCGACCAGCTGCTCAACATAGAGGCGCTGATGCATGTGCACCAAGGACGCTGCCACCAAGCTCGGCCACTGATTGAGCGCATAGAGCGCAAGCTGGACGACGCCACCGAGCTGGCACCATACGAGGCATGGCGCGCCGTGGCTGAATATCGCCTGGCCAGCGGCGACCATATCGCGGCCCTGGAGGCAACCAACCACATGGAGCAGCAACTGCAGCAAGGCCCCAACGCCGGACTGGCATGGGGGCTGAAGCTGCTCAGAACAGAGATACTGCGACAGCTGGGACGCAGCGACGAGGCATACGACACGCTGCACGCCATGATGAACCGCCGCAACACGGCCAGCGTCAGCCAGATGCGGCGACAGCTGAGCGAGATGGACTCGCAGTATCAGATAGACCAGATGCGCATACAGGAACAGAAAAACCACTTCTGGTGGGCCGTGGCCGTGGCGCTCATCATCATCGCGGCACTGGCCGTGTTCGCCTATTTCCGACAGCGCACGGCACGAATGTTGGCACGCAAAAACGACGAACTGGCCGTGGCACTCGACCACGCCAAGGAAGCCGACCGAATTAAAAACGGCCTTCGTGCAGCACGTCACACACGAGATACGCACGCCACTGAACATCATCACGGGCTTCGCACAGGTGATAGGCAATCCCGACTACGAGCTGAGTCAGGAAGAACGCAGCCAGATCCTGACCGAAATAAGCCACAACACGGACGAGATAACCAACCTGGTCAACGAGCTGCTGGAACTGTCTGACAGCGAGAGCCAGAGCCGACTGGACAGAAACGACAGCATAGACCCGACGGAGCTGTGCCGGCAGGTGGCCGACGAGGCGCAGGGACAGAACGTGGGCCACCTGCAACTGTCGGTGACAAGCAGTCTGCCGCAGGGCTACACGCTGACAACCAATGCCGCCGCACTGCACGACATACTGGCCCGACTGATGAGCAACGCACTGAAATTCACGCAGCAAGGCAGCGTCCGGGTAGAGCTGGCGACTGCGGGCACCAAACTGACCATCGCCGTGGCAGACACAGGCATAGGCATCAAGCCCGAGCACCAGGAAAAGATATTCGAGCGCTTCTACAAGGTGGACAGCTTCAAACAGGGCATTGGGCTCGGACTGACCGTGGCCCGGCGAAAGGCCGAGATGCTCGGCGGCACGCTCAACATCGACCCCGCATACACAGACGGAGCACGCTTCGTGCTCCAGCTGCCGGAGACACCGAGAGCGACGGCTTGACTTTTCGTAGCCTTGCGCTCTCAGAGCGAAATGCTTTGACGAGCTAAACGAATCCTCCGTCTCGAAAAAAAACAAATAAATTTGGCTTTTCCCCCGACTTTTCGTAACTTTGCGCCCACAATGAAGACACAATACCAAATACGCTACGCCACGCACCCGCGCGACGCCAGGCAATACGACACACAGCGCCTGCGCGAGGAGTTTCTCGTCAGCCCCCTGTTTCAGCCCGACGAGGTGCATATAGTCTATTCAATGTACGACCGCATGGTGGTGGGCGGTGCCATGCCCCGCAACGAACAGCTGCCACTGGAGGCCATCGCCCCACTGAAGGCACGGTGCTTCACCGAGCGCCGCGAGCTGGGTATATACAACGTGGGGCAAGGCACGGGCTCCATCCTGGTGGGCGACACCAGATATACGCTGGCGCCGAAAGAGGCCCTGTACATAGGCCGCGGAGAACATCAGGTGACTTTTGCTTCGGAACGGGAGGACAGTCCGGCCCTGTTCTACTTCAACTCCACCACAGCCCACACGGCCTATCCCACGCGCAAGGTGACCCGGGCCGACGCGCTCGTGGCACACATGGGCGCGCTGACGACCAGCAACGAGCGCCACATCAACAAGATGCTGGTGTCGCAGGTGCTGCCCACATGCCAGCTGCAGATGGGCATGACCGAGCTGCTGCCCGGCTCGGTGTGGAACACCATGCCAGCCCACACCCACACGCGCCGCATGGAAGCCTACTTCTATTTCGACCTGCCGCAGGACCAGGCCATCTGCCACTTCATGGGAGAGCCGCAGGAGACACGCCACATCTGGCTGCACAACCTCGACGCGGTGCTCTCGCCAGAATGGAGCATACACTCAGCGGCCGGCACACACGCATACACCTTCATCTGGGGAATGGGAGGCGAAAACCTGGACTACGGCGACCAGGACTTCTACGACATTGCCGACCTGAGATGATCCCCCAGTCTGCCAATCTCCTAAACAACACGATGAACTATTTGCAATACACCCATTATATCAACTTTAATTAAAGCTAACAAAGCTGCTATGACAAACATTTTTTCATTAGAGGGTAAGAACGCCTGGATCACGGGCGCCTCCTACGGCATTGGCTTCAACATTGCAAAGGCTTTCGTCGCTGCCGGTATTAAGACCATCATCTTCAACGACATCAACGATGCAGCCCTGGAGCGCGGCCTGAACAACTATCGTGAGGCCGGCATCGAGAACGTGAAGGGCTATGTGTGTGACGTGACCGACGAGAAGGCCGTCAAGGCCCTGGTGGAGAAGATCCATCAGGAGGTGGGCCAGATAGACATCCTGGTCAACAATGCCGGTATCATCAAGCGCATACCCATGCACGAGATGAAGCGCGAAGAGTTCCAGCAGGTCATCGACATCGACCTGGTGGGTCCGTTCATCTGCTCAAGCGCCGTCATACCCGAGATGATGGAGCGTCGCGAGGGCAAGATCATCAACATCTGCTCGATGATGTCTGAGCTGGGCCGCGAGACGGTCTCGGCCTACGCCGCAGCCAAGGGCGGCCTGAAGATGCTGACACGCAACATCTGCTCGGAGTATGGCGAATACAACATCCAGTGCAACGGCATAGGCCCGGGCTACATAGCCACACCGCAGACAGCCCCGCTGCGCGAGCGCCAGCCCGACGGCTCGCGTCACCCGTTCGACTCGTTCATCTGCGCCAAGACGCCCGCCGGACGCTGGCTCGAACCCTCCGAGCTGGGTGGACCCGCCGTGTTCCTTGCCTCGCACGCTTCTGACGCCGTGAACGGACATGTGCTCTACGTCGATGGCGGCATACTGGCTTACATCGGCAAGCAGCCCAAGTAAGCGACAATCTGAAGAACCACAAACCGAAGAGGGCCTGCACCGCATGTGCAGGCCCTCTCCCTTGCTTTAGACACGCCGTCTGTCTGCGTCTTCCTTCACTATGGGGTAAAGCTCGACGAACTCACCCTGATGGCTCTTGCCGTCGTTGATAAGCGCGGCAGCGCTGCGGCCCACGGTGTCGATGTCGTGGAAACCGGGCAGGCACATGTTGCCGTTCAGGTCGGTGGTGGTGGGCCCCGGGTGGACGGAGAAGATCTCCAGCGTTCTGCCCCCCTGAACAAACTCCATCGCCATCACGCCCGTCATGGCGTTCTGCGCAGCCTTGCTTGTCACATAGGCCAGCGGATGCCAGTAGGGGCTTATCTCCGACGGCACGGTGATGTTGACAATCCTGCCCGCGTTGCGCTCCAGCAGGGGCAGCAAGCGCTGCGTCAGTGCCAGCGTACCTATAAAATTCACGTCGAGCGTTTCCCTGATGTCTTTCATCGATGTCTGCTCGGCCGACACACTCATGTCGCCCGGTATGCCAGCGTTGTTTACCAGCAGCGAGAGACGGGGAAACCTCTCCCTCACCTCTTTGCCAGCCGCCTCAAGCGAACGCAGGTCGGTCAGGTCGATGTATGTCCAGCCTGCAACGTCTATGCCCATAGCCCGTAACTCCGTCACAGCCCGTTCGGCCCGAACATCGTTGCGCGCTCCGACGACGACAGTCCACCCCGTAAGGCCAAGATGTTTCGCAATGCCAAATCCAATGCCCTTGTTGGCACCGGTCACGAGTGCAATCTTCTGTTTCATGTCTTTTTGTGTTAATGTGTTGGTTGGTAAATGTGTGTCTATGTTGATTTGAGTGGGTAATGGAAGATTTCTCTTCCATTGACATAGTATATCATATTGACGAAATTGTTTACATTTGCATACCCTCTTGCTCTTCTTTTATATGTATGTCCTTTTCGCCGTGATGTTTCGTCAACACCCACGCGCCTGACTTTGGAAAGATCAAGCGACTTCTTTCCCCTGCCTATCCAATGGCGGAATATCGTCCATATACGATGAGGATACTCCCTGACGGTCTTCG